>NZ_JBEXVQ010000007.1:0-334833 GCF_040629405.1 Lentzea sp. NPDC005914
ACCTGCCGGAACGTCAGATTCGTCCGGTAGTACACCGCCACCAGCAACACCCGATCCGCCAGCGACAAGCCCCACCGCCGGCCGGTCCCGGTCTGCTCACCACCCCGACGGGCCACGATCCGCACGAGCCGGCGGAACACCGGCACCGGCAAGCCCGTGAACACCGGCACCCACTCCGGCCGCTCCGCACTGATCACCTGATCCACACCAAGATCATTCGATCACGCCGAGACAGCGTTACGGGACAACCTTTAGGGTTGACCAGGTGGAATTGCTGCACCTTCGCTATTTCGTCGCGGTCGCCGAGGAGCTCAACTTCTCGGCGGCCGCGCGGAAACTGCACATGGCCGCCTCACCGCTCAGCCAGCGGGTCAAGGACCTCGAGCACGAGCTCGGGCGCAGATTGTTCGAGCGCAGCACCCACCACGTGGCGCTGACCGAGGCGGGCACCGCCCTGCTGCCGATCGCGCGGGACGTGCTCGACCGCGTCGGGTCGATCAGGTGGCGGCTCGACCAGGCCGCGAAACCCAGTCGCGCCACGGTCTTCGTCGGCATGCCCGCCGGCGTTCACCCCGTGCTGCGCGAGCGCCTGAACCTGCTGGCGGACCGAGTCCAGGAGCGGTTCGAGGTCAAGCGGTGGCCGGGCACGACCACAGACCTGGTCGCGTCGGTCAAGGAAGGGAAGCTCGCGCTGACGTTGGCGCGTCTGCCCGTGCATGAGGCGTCTCTCGACACCCTGCACGTCATGACGGAACGTTTGGGAGCCGTCGTGCCGGCCGACCAGTTCGAAGGACGTGAATCGGTCAAACTGGCGGATCTCGCCGATCTCGCCTATGCGAAGTCGCCGGAAGAAATGGTGCCGGTGTATTTCGAGCAGCTCGACCGGCAGTTGGACGAACTGGGCATCAAAAAGCGGATCCAGCTCAGCAACACCGGCTATCAGGGCATCTCGGAGATCGTGTCCAGCGGGCTCGGGTTCTCCGTCTCCATGCTCGACGAGGACAGTGCGATGAGCGGCTATCGCCTGGAGAACATGGTGGTCCTGCCGTTCGAGGACTTCCGTGCGCAGCTCGACACGGGACTGCTGTGGCGCCACGACCGAGGTGTCGACGGCGACCTCGCGGACATCATCGAGGCCGCCCGCGAGGTTTTCGCGGAGCCCATCACCAAATGA
This sequence comes from Lentzea sp. NPDC005914, assembly GCF_040629405.1. Lineage (NCBI taxonomy): Bacteria > Bacillati > Actinomycetota > Actinomycetes > Pseudonocardiales > Pseudonocardiaceae > Lentzea > Lentzea sp. NPDC005914. The sequence continues at coordinate 1,175 of NZ_JBEXVQ010000007.1, forward strand.
ACAATGGTATGACCGCTGTGGTCATACCATTGTTCGCGACATGATCGTTCCCTTTTTCGCTGTTCGTCACTAACTTCGGTGGTGCAAGAACGAACAGGTGCGAAAGGACGAACGATGAAGGACATCACCACCGGCCCGCTCGACGGCGTCCGGGTGATCGACCTCTCGACCGTGGTCATGGGCCCGTACGCGGCCCAGATCCTCGGAGACCTCGGCGCCGACGTGATCAAGATCGAGTCGCCCGCGGACACCGTCCGCGTCGGCCAGTACCGCACCACGCCGGGCATGACGCCGCTCAACCTCAACGTCAACCGCAACAAGCGCAGCGTCGCTCTCAACCTGAAAGACGAGGACGACCGCGAGAAGGCGCTCAAGCTGATCGACACGGCCGACGTGCTGATCACCAACATGCGTCCCGGCGCGCTGAGCAGGCTCGGCCTGAACTACGCCGACGTCGCCGAGCGCAACCCCGGCCTGATCTACGCCCACGCCCAGGGCTTCCGCGGCGACTCCGACCGCGCGGGCAACGCCGCCTACGACGAGACCGTGCAGGCCGCGTCCGGGCTCGTCGACATCGCGAACCGCGCGATCGGCCGGCCCGTCTACCTGCCGACGATCATCGGCGACAAGGTGTCGTCGCTGACCATCGCCTACAGCGTGCTCGCCGCTCTGGTGCACCGGAACAACACCGGGCAGGGCCAGCGCGTCGAGATCCCCATGACGGACACGATGATCGCGTTCAACCTGGTCGAGCACCTCGCGGGGCACGCGTTCGAGCCGGAGCAGGGGCCGACGGGCTTCAACCTGTCGATGGCCAAGGGCCACCACGCGGTGCACACGAGCGACGGCCTCGCCTGCGTCGTGCCGTACAACCCGCAGAACTTCCGCGACTTCTTCGCCGCCGCGGAGCGTCCTGACCTGGTCGAGGACCCGCGCATCGCCGGTTACACGATCGACCCGGCCGACTCCGACGACCTCATGCACCTCGTCGACGAGTGCGCCCCCGCGCTCACCACCGAGGAGTGGGGCGAGGTCTGCGAGAAGCACAGCATCCCGTTCGCGCCGGTGCTCGAGCTCGATCGGGCTCATGAGGACGACTACGTCCGCGACGGCCACCTGCTCGACGTCGTGCAGCACCCGAGCGAGGGCGCCGTCCGTTCCATCGGGATCCCCGTCCGGTTCTCCGCGACGCCGGGTTCCGTCCGCCGCCTCGCGCCGCTGCCCGGCCAGGACACCGCCGAGGTTCTCGCCGAGATCGGAGTCTGAGATGACTGTTGTGCGCACCGAGCGCGTGGGCTCGGCACTGCTGATCACGATCGACCGGCCCGAGGCCCGCAACGCCGTCAACGCGGCTGTGGCCGCTGAGCTGAGCACTGCCTTGGACGAGCTGGAGAACACCCCTGAGCTGCGCGTGGGCGTGCTCACCGGTGCGGGCGGCACGTTCAGCGCCGGCATGGACCTGAAGGCCGCGCTGAAGGGCGAGTCGCCGGAGATCCCCGGCCGCGGGTTCGGCGGGCTCACCGAGGCCGAGCTGACCAAGCCGCTGATCGCCGCGGTCGAGGGGTTCGCGATGGGCGGCGGCTTCGAGCTGGCGCTGGGCTGCGACCTGATCGTCGCCGCCGAGGACGCCCGGTTCGGGTTGCCCGAGGTCAAGCGCGGCCTGATCGCCGCCGGCGGAGGAGTCGTCCGCCTGCCGCAACGGATCCCGCACCACCTCGCGATGGAGATCCTGTTGACCGGTGAGCCGATCGACGGCAACCGGGCGGCATCGCTGGGCCTGGCCAACCGGGTCGTCGCGAACGGTGAGGCTGCCGCGGTCGCGTTGCAGCTGGCCGAGAAGATCGCGGAGAACGCGCCTCTCGCGCTCACCGCCGTGAAGAACGTCGTGCGCTCGCAGGATCCCTGGGCCGCACAACGCACCGAGATCGCGAAGCTGATGACCACGGCCGACGTCCGCGAGGGCATGACCGCGTTCGCCGAGCGCCGCGCTCCGAAGTGGACAGGACGCTGAAATGCTGGGCATCACACCACTCACCGCTCCCGCGTTTCCCGCGGTGCAGCCCCGGTTCTTCGACCGCGAGTACCTGAACATCGTCTACCGCACGGACCTCGGCGCCCTCAAGGCCGTCGTGCCCGCGCCGCTGGAGATCGACGAGCCGCTCGTCCGGTTCGAGGTCATGAAGATGAACGACGTCACCGGCTACGGCCCGTACACCGAGGCGGGCCAGGCGATCCAGGTCGTCTTCGACGGCGAACGCGGCGAGTACCTGCACGCGATGTACCTGGACAGCTTCGCCGCGACGGCGTCCGGTCGCGAGGTCAGCGCCTACCCGAAGGTGATGGCGACTCCGACCCTGTACGCCGACAACGGTGCGCTGGTGGGCACTTTGGACTACGGGACGCTGCGGGTCGCCACCGCGACCATGGGCTACAAGCACTACGAGCTGGACCGGCAGGCCGCTGAGGCGGAGATCACGGTTCCAACTTTCATGCTGAAGACCATCCCTGACTATGACGGAACGCTCCGGGTGCAGGAGCTCGTGCGCACCGAGATCACCGACGTCGTGGTCAAGCAGGCCTACACCGGCCCGGCGCGACTGCAGCTGTTCCAGCACGTCCTCGCGCCGCTCGCCGACCTCCCCGTGCTGGAGGTCGTGTCCGCCAGCCACATCATCACCGACCTGACGCTCGCTCCCGCCAAGCCGGTTCACAACTACTTGGAGGCGTCATGACGACCGTCGCGGTGATCGGTGCAGGTGTCATCGGTCTGTCGTGGGCCCGGCTGTTCGCCGAGCACGGGATGACCGTCAAGGTCACCGACCCGCGCCCGGATCTCGCGGATGTCGTTCCGGACGGCGTGCAGGTGGCCGCGAGTGTCGCGGAAGCCGTGCGGGACGCGGACTTCGTGCAGGAGAACGGCCCGGAGAACCTGGAGTTCAAGAAGTCGCTCTTCGCCGAACTCGTGAAAGAAGCCCCGGAACACGCGTTGTTGCTCAGCTCGTCGTCCGCGATCCCGTCGACCGCGTTCACCAAGGACATCGATGGCTCGCGAGTCCTCATCGGACACCCGTTCAACCCGCCGCACCTGATCCCGCTGGTCGAGGTCGTGCCGGGCGAGCAGACGAGCGAGGAGTCCGTCACCAAAGCCGTGGAGTTCTACCGCTCGCTCGGCCGCACGCCGGTCGTGGAACGCAAGGAGATCCCCGGTTTCGTCGGCAACCGCCTGCAGGCCGCGCTGTCCCGCGAAGCAAACTATCTCGTCGAACAGGGTGTGGTGACGCCGGCAGACCTCGACGCCGTCGTGACGAACTCGCTCGGCATCCGCTGGGCGACCGTCGGACCGTTCCTCGGCGCCCACCTCGGTGGCGGCCCCGGCGGCTACCGGCACCTCGCCGAGCACATCGGCAAGTCCATGCAGGGCCTGGCACTCGGCACCCCGTCCGACAACCCCGAACAGCTCATCGAAGCAGTGGAAAAGGCTTACGGCTCCTCCACGTACTCGGCACTGGCCGAGACGCGCGACCGCAAGCAGCTCGCCGTTCTGACGGCATTGGAGGAGAACTGAAATGGAACGCCTGGAAGACCAGCTCGTCGCAGACTTCTACAACTACGAGGCGCTGCTCAGCGACGAAGAGCGCAAGATCCTGCTGAGCGCCCGCGAGTTCATGGCCACCGAGATCAAGCCGATGGTCAACGAGTACTGGGCGAAGGGCGAGTTCCCTCCCGAGTTGATCGAGAAGTTCCGCGGCGCCGGCCTCACCGCGCTGTCGTACGAGGGCTACGGCGAGCACCCCGGAGCCGTCAGCAACCTGCTCACCGGCATGCTGGCCATGGAGCTGACCCGCACGGACGCCTCGGTCGCCACCTTCTTCGGTGTCCACAACGGACTCGCGATGTACTCGATCTACGCGGGCGGCGACCAGGAGCAGCGCGACCGCTGGCTCCCGGCCATGGCCGCGATGGACAAGATCGGCGCGTTCGCGATGACCGAACCGCTCGGCGGCTCCGACGTGGCCGGCGGCATGCGCACCACCGCGAAGCGCGACGGCGACACGTGGATCCTCAACGGCGCCAAGAAGTGGATCGGCAACGCCACCTTCGCCGACTACGTGATCGTGTGGGCCCGTGACCTCGAGGACGACAACGTCAAGGGGTTCGTCGTCGAGAAGGGCACGCCCGGCTTCGTCGCGGAGAAGATCGAGGGCAAGATCGCGTTCCGGATCGTCGAGAACGCCGAGATCACCCTGACCGACGTCCGCGTGCCGGAGACCAACCGCCTGCAGCGCATCAACTCGTTCCGCGACGTGGCCGAGATCCTGCGCGCCACCCGCGGCGGCGTCGCCTGGCAGGCGCTCGGCGTGATGATCGGCGCCTACGAGCTGGCCCTTGCCTACTCCCAGGAGCGCAAGCAGTTCGGACGCCCCATCGCCCGGTTCCAGATGGTGCAGGACATGCTGGTGAAGTCGCTCGGCAACATCACCGCCTCGTGGGGCATGCTCGTGCAGCTCGCCAAGCTGCAGGACGCGGGCATCTTCCAGGACGAGCACTCGTCGCTCGCCAAGGCGTTCGTCACCTCCCGCATGCGCGAGGTCGTCGCCTGGAGCCGGGAGATCTTCGGCGGCAACGGCATCGTGCTCGGCTACGACGTGGCCCGCTTCTTCGCCGACGCCGAGGCGATCTACTCGTTCGAGGGCACCCGCGAGATGAACACGCTGATCGTCGGCAAGGCGATCACGGGCCAGAGCGCCTTCGTGTGATCCGTTAGGGCCAGAGCATCGCGCGAGTCCAGCCGCTCCCACTTCGGGAGTACTGGACTCGCGCGTGTTTGCGGCTCGTGTCTCCCTGCCAGAACTCGACCTCGTCCGCCGCCAGGTGGTACAGCGTCCACGCGGGCGCCACGGCGGACGGATCGCCTTCGACCTGCTTGATCGACTCGGCGAGCGCCTGTTCCAGCTCGCCGCGGTCGGCCAGCAGGTCGCTTTGGCGTCCCAGCAAAGCGTTTGCGCGGGCGCTGGGGGAGCGGGCCAGGAAGTCCCGCGCGCTGTCCTCGCCGTTGGCCACGCTGACCGCGCCGCGCACCCGCACCTGACGGCCGAGCACGGGCCAGTAGAACGTCAAAGCGGCGAACGGTGTGTTCGCCAGCTCCTTGCCCTTGCGGCTCAACGCGCTCGACGCGAAGTGCCACACCCCGTCGACGAGGTCCTTGAGGATCAGCACCCGCGCGGACGGGCGGCCTTCGACGTCCACAGTGGACAGCGTCAGCGCGTGCGGCTCGATCAATCCGGCGGAGATCGCCTCCGACAGCCAGGCCGCGAACAGCTCGTCCGGGTTCGCAGGCACGTCGGACGGATCGAACGCGGGCAGCGGCCCGGCGAGCGACGGCAGGCCACGCAGCAGGTCAGCGACTGTCATGTCACCGAGGATAGGTGTGGATCTCGGTGGCCTTCAGCGACGCCCACAGGGTGGTACCGGGTTGAAGGCGCAGCTCGGCCATGGTCGCGGTGGTGATGTCGGCGAGCACGGCGGGCGAGCCGTCGAGATCGACACGGGTGGTGTGGGCGTGCTGTTCGATGCCGGACACCATGGCGGGCCACGTGTTGCGCGGGCTGCCGGCGGGCTTGGACGGGAACAGGCTGACCGCGGACGGCGGGAACACCACGTGCACCGGTCCCTCGGCGGGCTCGGCGATCGTGAACGTGCCGCCGTCTTCGAGGCGGACCTCGGTGCCGGACGCGACACCGCGGTAGAAGTTCAGGCCGACGAGGTGCGCCACGTAGTCGGTCCGCGGTTGCCGGACGACGTCGCGAGGTGTGCCCTGCTGGACGACGCGGCCGTCCTCCAGGATCACGAGCCGGTCGGCGAGCACCATCGCGTCCAACGGGTCGTGCGTGACCAGCAACGTGTGGCCGGGGTAGTTCTGGAGGTGCCGGCCGAGTTCGGACCGCACACGCAGACGGGTGCTCGCGTCCAGGGCGGCCAACGGCTCGTCGAGGAGCAGCAGTTCCGGAGAGGTGGCGAGAGCGCGGGCCAGTGCGACGCGTTGAGCTTGGCCACCCGACAACGTGCGGGGCTTGGCACGGGCGAACTCGGCGAGCCCGACCTGGTCGAGCCACCTCAGGGCGATCGTGTTGGCCTCGGCCTTGCGAGTACCGCGGGCGCGCAGGCCGAACGCCACGTTGTCGAGCGCGGTCATGTGGGCGAACAGCAGATAGTCCTGGAAAACCACGCCGATGGGCCGTTTCTCGGCAGGCAGACCGTCCCAAGAGGACCCGTTGTGCTCGATGCGGCTGGAGCTCTCGACCAGTCCGGCGAGGGCCCGCAGCGCGGTGGTCTTGCCCGCACCGTTCGGTCCGAGGAGCGCGACAACCTCACCCGGCTCGAGAGTGAGGTCGAGCTCGAGTGAGAAGTCGGCGCGCGAGACGCGGAGTTCGGCGTGAAGTGTCATGACGGCCCGCTGATCCACTTGTCGCGCAGCCCCGCCAGCACCGCGACGGACACCAGCAGCAGCACGATGCTGAGCACGATCGCGGCGTCCGGGTCGGTCTCCAGTGCCAGGTAGACGGCGAGAGGCATGGTCGTCGTCCTGCCGGGGAAGTTGCCCGCGAACGTGATCGTCGCGCCGAACTCGCCGAGCGCGCGGGCCCAGCACAGCACGGTTCCCGCGATGACCCCCGGCATGACGCTGGGCAGCGTCACGCGCCGGAACGTCAGCCACCGCGAGGCGCCCAGCGTCGCGGCGGCTTCCTCGAACCGCGGATCGGCGGCGCGCAGCGCACCTTCGACCGAGATCACCAGGAACGGCATCGCCACGAACGCCTCGGCGAGCACGACGCCCGCCGTGGTGAAGGGCAACGAGATCCCGAACCACTGGTCGAGGTGCTGCCCGACCACACCCCGGCGGCCGAGTACCAGCAACAACGCCACACCGCCGACAACGGGCGGCAGGACCAGCGGCACGGTGACCAGAGCGCGGAGCACGCCTCGTCCCGGCAGGTCGCTGCGCGCGAGCAACCACGCGAGCGGCACGCCGAGGAGCAGGCAGATGACCGTGGCGAGGGAGGCGCAGAGCAGCGAGAGCCGCAGCGCCTGCCCGACCTCCTTGCTGAACAGCTGCGTCGGCAGGGTCGCCCACGGTGCCTTGACCAGCAGTCCTGCCAGCGGCACGAGCAGGAACGCGAGCCCGAGAACCGCGGGCAGGACCAGGACGATCGGGAGCCTCGACCTCACGGCGCGGCGAAACCTGCTTCGGTGAGCACCTTCACGCCCTTCTCCGACAGCACGTAGTCGACGAAAGCCTTGGCAGCGGCGGCGTTCGGTGCCTTGGCCAGCGGTGCGATCGGGTAGTCGTTGACCGCTTTGCCGGCTTCGGCGAAGTCCTTGCCCTCGACTTTGTCCCCCGCGGACTTGACGTCGGTGCGGTAGACGAGCGCCGCGTCGACCTCGCCCAGCGACACCTTGGTGAGCACCGCCTTCACGTCCTGCTCCAGCGTGTCCGGCGCGGCCGTGATCTTGGCGGCTTCGAACACCTTCTTCGACGCCGCACCGCACGGCACCTGCTCCGCGCACAACGCGATCTTCAGATCCGCCTTGGCGAAGTCGGCGAGCCCGGAGATCTTGCCGGGGTTGCCCTTGGGCACGGCGATCTGCAGCGTGTTCTTCGCGAACGTCGCCGGCGTCGCCGTCACGGCACCGGTGTCGGTCACCTGCTTCATGTTGGCGGGCGCCGCGGACGCGAACACGTCGGCCGGCGCGCCCTGGTTGATCTGCTGCGCCAGCGCCGAGCTGCCCGCGAAGTTGAAGGTGACCTTCGAACCGGGGTTCGCGGCCTCGAACTCCGCACCCAGCTTCTTGAACGACTCGGTCAGCGACGCCGCCGCGAACACCGTGATCTCCCCGGTGACGCCCGTGCCGGTGGGCGTGGCGGCCGGAGTGGGGGAACCGCAGCCCGCCAGCACCAACGCCGCCACCGCGAGCACTCTCCTCAACTCAGGCCTCCGGGATCTCGACGACGACGTGCGTGGACTTGATGGAGGCGACGGCGACACTGCCCACCTCGAGACCGAGCTCGTCGGCGGACTCGCGACTCATCAGCGACGTGATGCGGAACGGCCCGGCCTGCATGTCGACCTGCGCCATGACCCCGTCCTTGACGACGCGGGTGACGATGCCCTTCATCCGGTTGCGAGCAGACGCGGCGACGGTGGCCCCCGGCTCGGCGACCTCGGTCATGTTCTGGGCGAACTCGGCGAGCTCCGTGCCGCTGACGCCCTTGCGCCCGTTGTCCAGCACGACGGACCGCAGGCGCCCCTGATCTATCCACCGGCGCAGGGTGTCGTCACTGACCCCGAGCAGCGCGGCGGCTTCGCTGATCCGCAGATTCGGCACGGACGGGAGTGTATGTCCGCGTTTGCGGAACTCTCAACTATTCCGAGATGCAGAAGCCGCTAGGAGTCGCGGGAACCCGACTTATCGGTGGCGTCTCACCTGGTGACCATCGGCGCTTCGCATCACCGCCGATGCTCACAAGGGGAGTCATGCATTTACGGGTCGTGGCCGCTGTCCTCCTGCTGGCCACCGGGTGTGCCGCAGAGCCGCAGAGAGGACCCAGCGGCGAGCCCATCAAGATCGGATACCTCAACAACGCGTCCGGCGCGTTCGCGGTGCCGGAGCTGCAGACCGGTGCTGAGGTCGCCGTCGCCCACCTCAACCGCAAGGGTGGCGTCCGCAACCGGCCCATCGAGCTCATCACCTGCCCCACGGACGGCACACCCGAGCAGTCCGAGGCCTGTGCCGGGAAGTTCGTCGCCGGCAAGGCCGCCGTCGTCGTGCAGGGCGTCGACACCGGGGCCGACGCCGCCATGCCCAGGCTCAGCGACGCCGCCATCCCGCTGGTCGGGCACGTCCAGTTCACGCCCGGCCTGATGAACCACAAGAACGCCTACTTCTTCGGTGCCGCAGCGGTCGCGTACGGCACGGCGGCGCTCAAGTACTACGCCGACCAAGGGGTGAAGACGGTCGCGTGGCTGCTGCCCGAGTCGCCGACCACGCACGCCTTCACCGACACCGTGCTCATCCCGGCAGCCAAACGGTTCGGGCTCGGCTACCGGTCCGTCTACTACCCGGCGGACAAGCCGGGCTGGTCAGGGCTTGCGCAGACCGTGGCCGCCGCGGAGGCGTCCGGCAGCATCGCCGCCACCGAAGAGCAGTGCACGCACATGGTCAGGGCGTTGCGGGAAGCCAGCTACAACGGGCGGATCCTCGCCGCGTCGTGCACCGGGTTGCCGAAGTCCGTGGGGAACCAGTCGATCGGCGTCGAGCTGTCGTCGGACTTCTGGCACCCGACGGACCCGCTGTCCGCGCCGCCCGCCAACCAGGACGAGATCGAGGAGTACCGCCAGGCCATGAAGGAGGCCGGGCACGACGAACCCGTCGCGGGCGCGGTGGTGTCGTTCGCGGACATGATGACCCTCGCGCGAGTGCTGTCCACTTCGGACGGTAAGCCGGAGCTGGCGCTGAAGGCGGTCAAGAACCTCGACAGCTTCCTCGGCCCGCAGATCACCTGCGACCACGCGTGGTTCGGCAACTCGGCGTGCAGCACCGCCGTGCTGTTCTACCGGTTCCAGCCGAACGGGGCGCTCAAGGCCCAGATTCCGGACTTCATCGAGGTCGCGAAGCTGGGGTAACCTGACGACTTGAAGAATTCTTCAATTCGACAGGTTGTGGTGTCGTGAACGAGTTCAGGGACAACCTCCTCGCCCGCATCGAGCAGGCGGAGGAAGCCGTGCGTCTCGCGGAGGAGCGGCAGGACGCCTACGCCGCCGAGACGCACGGCGCCGACCTCGCCAATCTCCGGCGGCTCGCCGCCGAACACGGGGTGAAGTGACCCGTGCCCGTACCGCTGTACCAGGCGAAGGCCGAGTTCTTCCGCATGCTCGGGCACCCGGTGCGCATCCGGGTGCTGGAGCTGCTGCAGGACGGGCCGAAGGCCGTTCGCGAGTTGCTGGCGGAGATCGAGGTGGAGGCCTCGAACCTCTCCGCCCAGCTCGCCGTGCTGCGCAGATCGGGGATCGTCACCGCGACCCGCGAGGGGTCGACCGTGGTCTACGCCCTCGCGGGTGCGGACGTGGCGGACCTGCTCAAGGCCGCGAGACGCATCCTGACCGAGCTGCTGGTGGGCCAGAACGAGCTGCTGGCCCAGTTGCGCGAGGAACCCGCGTGAGCTTCCTGCCCACGACGAGGGACTGGGTGGCCGCGCGGCCGAAGGACCTGGTCGCCGGGCTCACCGTCGCGGTCGTGGCGTTACCCCTCGCGCTGGGGTTCGGCGTGGCGTCCGGTCTCGGGGCTGCCGCAGGACTCGCTACGGCGATCGTCGCGGGCGCGCTGGCGGCGGTGTTCGGCGGTTCGAGTCTGCAGGTGTCGGGGCCGACCGGCGCGATGACCGTGGTGCTCGTGCCGATCGTGGCCCGGTTCGGGCCGGGCGGTGTGCTCACCGTCGGCCTGCTGGCGGGCGTGCTGCTCATCGTGCTGGCTCTGGCGAAAGCCGGCCGGTACATGCGGTACGTCCCGGCGCCGGTCGTCGAGGGGTTCACCATCGGCATCGCCGCCGTGATCGCGCTGCAGCAGGTGCCCGCCGCGTTGGGCGTGCCGACGCCGGACGGGCACAACGTCGTGGTGAACGCCGTGCGCGCCTTCGGATCCGGCCCGGCCTGGCCATCCGTCGCACTCGCGGCGGGCGTGGTCGTCGTGATGCTCGTGGGTGCCCGCTGGCGGCCCGCGATCCCGTTCTCACTGCTCGCGGTGGCGATAGGGACCGTCGTCGCCGAGATCTGGGCGTTGCCGGTGACTAGAATCGGTGCGTTACCAGCGACCCTGCCCGCTCCAAGTCTGTCCTTTGTGGACCTGAGTGCGGTGTGGTCGCTGCTGCCGTCCGCGGTGGCCGTGGCCGCACTTGCCGCACTGGAAAGCCTGCTGTCGGCGACGGTCGCGGACGGCATGAGCGTGAACCAGCGGCACGACCCCGACCGCGAGCTGTTCGGTCAGGGCGTCGCGAACGTCATCACGCCGATGTTCGGCGGAGTTCCGGCGACCGCGGCGATCGCCAGGACCGCGGTCAACGTCCGCTCGGGCGCCGGGTCGAGGCTCGCGTCACTCGTGCACGCCGCGACGCTCGCGTTGATCATGCTGGTGGCCGCGCCGCTGGTCAGCCGCATCCCACTGGCGGTACTGGCAGGCGTGCTGCTGGCCACGGCGATCCGCATGGTCGAGGTGGGCTCCGTGCGGGTGCTCGTCCGCGCGAACCGGGCCGACGCGCTCGTGCTCGTCCTGACCGCGGCCGCGACGCTGGCGCTCGACCTGGTGACCGCGGTGATCGTCGGACTGGTCGTGGCGGGTGCGCTGGCGTTGCGCGCCGTGGCGAGGTCCGTGCGGGTCGACGAGGTGCCGCTCGACACCGAGGACCACGCGCTCGAGGAACGCGCGCTGCTCGCCGAGCACATCGTGGCGTACCGGCTCGACGGACCGCTGTTCTTCGCGGCCGCACACCGCTTTCTGCTGGAGCTGACGGAGATCGCCGCGGTGTCCGTGGTGATCCTGCGCATGTCGCACGTGACCACGATGGACGGGACGGGCGCGCTGGTGCTGCGCGACGCCGTCGAGAAGCTCGAACAGCGAGGCGTCACGGTCCTGCTGTCGGGCGTGCGGGACGAACACCGGCGCCAGTTGGAAACGCACGGGGTACCGATGTTCGCCACCACACCCGAAGCCATCGGCCACGCGCGAAACCAGCTGCGTCAGGCCGGACTGCTTTAGTTGTGCCCGGCGATGCGGTGCGGTTCGTAGGCCGACTCCAGCAGTTGCACCTCGTCGTCGGTGAGCTCGACGTCCAACGACGCCACCGCGTCGTCGAGGTGACCGGGCTTGGTCACGCCCACGATCGGAGCGGTGATCACCGGGTTGCGGTGCAGCCACGCCAGCGCGACCTGCGCCCGTGACACGCCACGAGCCTCGGCCACTGCGGCGACCTGCTCGACGATCGCGCTGTCCGACTCGGTGTACAAAGTGGACCCGAACTCGTCGGTCTCGGTGCGCGCCGTCGTCGCGTCCCAGTCACGGGTCAGGCGGCCGCGGGCCAGCGGGCTCCACGGGATCACGGCCACGCCCTGGTCCGCGCAGAACGGCAGCATCTCGCGCTCCTCCTCGCGGTAGAGGAGGTTGTAGTGGTTCTGCATCGACACGAACTTCGTCCAGCCGTTCTCCCGCTGTGTGAACAACGCCTTGGCGAACTGCCACGCGTACATGGACGACGCACCGATGTAGCGCGCCTTGCCGGACTTCACAACGTCGTGCAGCGCTTCGAGCGTCTCCTCCAGCGGCACGGCCGGGTCGAAGCGGTGGATCTGGTACAGGTCGACGTAGTCCGTGCCCAGCCGGCGCAGCGAGTTGTCGATCTCGGCGAGGATCACCTTGCGCGACAGCCCGGCGCCGTTCACGCCGGGACGCATGCGGCCGTGGACCTTCGTCGCCAGCACGATCTCCTCGCGCCGTGCGAAGTCCTTCAGCGCACGTCCGGTGATCTCCTCCGACGACCCGGCGGAGTAGACGTTCGCGGTGTCGAAGAAGTTGATGCCGGCGTCGACGGCGGCCTTGATGAACGGCCGCGACTCCTCCTCCGGCATCGACCACGCGTGGTTGCCCAGCGACGGTTCTCCGTAACTCATCATGCCGAGACAGATCTCGGACACGTCCATGCCGGCGAGCTTGGTGTAGCGCATGGTCAGCCCCTCAGGAAAAACGACGATCACGGTCGGGTGATGGCGGCGACAGCCCGTTCAACATCAACCTAGTCGTGGTCGCCGGATCGTGCCCCTCTTCAACACGACAGTGGTATCCACCCGGTTACACCTGACCTGCGGGTTTAGCTTCCTCCTGTGACGAGCATCGATGTGGTCGCGCCGCCTCGGGACGTGCTGGCGTGGAGCCGGGCCATGATCGACACACCGCTGAAAGCCGCGTTCGCGACGCTTCCGGACGAAACCCGCGAGGTCGTCGAGTACCACCGCTCGGACTTCTCGACGGCCGCGCTCGCGCTGCTCGCCGCGGACACCATCGGCGACTGCACCCAGGCGATCCACGTCGCGACCGCTCTCGAGCTGGCTCTCCAGCACGAACAGTTGCACGCCGACCTGATGGCCCGCGCGGTCAGCCGCGGTCACCGGCCGAGCGCGTGGGTGGAGTTCGGCGACGACAGAGCCGTTTCCGCCGCCGAGGCGTTGATCTCGCTCGCTTTCGCGCAGCTCACCAAGCCCGAGGCGATGATCCTCAACGCGGCCCTGCTGTCCGTTGTGGACGGTTACGTCCAGGAAGCCGAGATGGACGAACGGGACGACGTCGACATCGCCGAGTACCTGGGTGTGGCGGCGGCGAAGCACTCGGCGCTCACCGCCTGCGCGTGCGAGCTCGGCGCACTGTCGGCGGGCGCGTCGAGGAGCCAGGCCTGCCACCTCAGGGAGTTCGGCGACGACATGGGCCTCGCGCGCAAGCACGTGGACGACGTCCTGGCCATCTGGGGCGGTGCGACGGTCAGCGGCCGCCCGCTCTACGACGACCTGGTGCACCGCCGCCGCACGCTGCCGGTGGTCGCGGCGATCCACTTCGGCACCGACGTCTACGCGACCGACGCGGAACCCCGCGAGCTGGCGGAGTCGGTCGAACGGGCGGGCGGCCGCAGGTGGTGCGAGCAGCAGGCCGAGCTCCTGCTCGCCCGCGCCCTCAACCACCTGCGTCAGGCGGGGCCGAGGGCGCGGGCGGCGGAGGAGCTGTCCGGGCTCGCCAGGGAGGTCACGACCGCCAGGTGTGCTCCGGCTCGAACCCCAGCACCCGCCGTGCCTTCTCAATCGACAGCAGCGTCTCGTGAGGACCGAACTCCCTCTTGATCGGCACGCCCGGATAGACCTTCGCGACCAGCTCGTCGTTCGGCGTCGTCATGCACGTGTCGGAGTTCGCGATGATGAACACGTCGGAGCCCGTCGCGTCGTGCGTGAGTGCCTTGCGCACGGCCTGCGCACCGTCCCGTGCGTCGATGTACGACCAGAGGTTCCACTTGCGCGCGAGGGGATCGGCGTCGAACGGGAAGCGCTCGTAGTCGTGCGGCTCCATCACGTTCGAGAACCGCAGCCCGATGATCTTCATCTCAGGCTCCCACCGGCAGAACTGCTGCGCCAGCGTCTCGTCGACGAGCTTGCCCAGCGAGTACGACGTCTCAGGCCGTCCCGCGTACTCCTCGTCGATCGGGATGTACGGCGGGGGAGTGTCGAACGGCAGACCCAGCACCGTCTCGCTCGACGCCCACACGACGTTGCGCACCTTCGCGAGCCGTGCGGCGGCGAACACGTTGTACGTGCTGGTCACGTTGTTGTGGAACGTCTTCGCGTTGGGCGCGACACCCGGCCCGGGAATCGCCGCGAGGTGCACCACGGCGTCGAGCCCGGCGTACCTGTCGTCGATCCCGCTGATCGCCTCCACGACCTGGCCGTAGTCGGTCAGGTCGACCCGCGTGAAGTCGCAGCCCTGGGACGCCGGGGGAGCGGCCTGGTCGAGGTTGTGCACCTCCCAGCCGTGCTCCAGCAGGTCGGCCACTACGGCGCGGCCGAGCTTGCCGCTGCCTCCGGTCACCACGACGCGTTGGGTCATGAGCCGAATGCTGCCACACGATCCTGATCGGACGCGAATGCAAGTCCCCCAGATTATTCCGCCTGGGTTGTCCGCCTGCGGAAATCGCCCAGGCGGCGCATTGATGAAAAGAAGAGGATCGGTACTGTGAGCGTGTGACGCGCCGCTTTTTTCGAGCGCTCGTCCTCGTTTTGGTGATGATGAGCGTCCTTGTTTCCAGCGGCTGTTCGGGTGATTCCGGGCGGTCGAGTGGTTTTGTCTACCAGTTGCAGGGTTACGCGGACGGGAGGCTCGACGCCCTGGCAGCAGCGCCGTTCCGCACCGCCGTCGTCGACCTGGCCCGCGACGGTGGTTCGTCCTATTTCCGCGCAGAGGAGATCGGTGCGCTGAAGGCGTCGGGCAAACGGGTGCTCGCGTACTTCGAGATCGGTTCGATCGAGTCGTTCAGGCCGGACTTCGCGGCGGTCCGCGCCGATCGGCTGCTGCTCAACGAGTGGCCGAGCTGGCCGGGTGAGCACTTCGTTCGGTACTGGGATCCGCGCTGGTGGGAGCTTGCGGTGCGACCTCGGCTCGACCGGGCGCTGAGTGCCGGTTTCGACGGGGTCTACCTCGACACGCCGCTCGCCTACGAGGAGATCGACCTCGCGCTCGTGCCCGCTCTCGATCGCGCCGAGCTCGGGCGCCGGATGGCCGACCTGATCGTGTCGATCAGCGCGTACGTCAAACGCGCGAATCCCGATTTCGGGGTTTACCCGCAGAATTCACCGGAGCTGCGGGATTATTCCGGCTACGTCGGTGCGATCGACGGCATCGGCGTGGAGGAGCTTTTCTTCCGGGCGACCGACGAACCGTGTGCGGCGGACTTCTGCGCCGAGAACCTGGCGGCGACCCGGAAGCTGAAGGAAGCCGGGAAGACGGTACTGGCGGTGGACTACGCGACCCGCCGGGAGAACGTCGACGAAGCGTGCCGGCGTTATCGCGAAGAAGGATTCGATGGATATGTGACGGTGCGCGCGCTCGACACCATCGCGACACCGTGTCACTGACCGCAGGGAGGAGTCGATCGTGACAGGCGAAGAACCGGAAATCCGTCAGGTGGGCATCATCGGGATGGGGTACGTCGGCCTCACGCTGGCGGCGGCGCTGGCCCGCCGCGGCTACGAGGTGCACGGCGTGGACACCCAGCCCGAGCTGCTCGACACGCTCTCGAAGGGACGCCCGCACATCTTCGAACCGGGCGTCGAGGACGTGTTCCGGGAGTGGGTCGGCCGGCGCATCTTCCTCTCGCACGACCTGCCGGACGCCGGCGTCGACGCGGCCGTCATCTGCGTCTCCACCCCGGTCGGGGAGTCCGGGCGCGACCCGTACCTGCTCAACCTCGCGGCGGCGGCCGAGCACATCGCGAAGAAGTGCTCGCCCCGGACGCTGGTCGTGGTGCGCAGCACCGTTCCGGTCGGCGCGACGCGGTCGGTGGTGCTGCCCCGGCTGCTCGACGCCTGGGGATCGGCCCGGCTCGTGATGGCTCCCGAACGCACGATCCAGGGTCAGGCACTGCGCGAGCTGGTCGAGCTCCCGCAGGTCGTCGGTGGTCTGGACGACGAGAGCCTGCGGCGGGGTCTCGCGTTGTTCGGCGGGCTGTCCGCGCAGCTGGTGCCGGTGTCCGGGCTGGAGACCGCCGAGCTGGTCAAGCTCGTGAACAACTGCCACACGGACGTCATCTACTCGTTCGGCAACGAGGTGGCCAGGATGACCGAGCGACTCGGGCTCGACCCGCTCGAGGTGATCAGGGCGACCAACGTCGACTACCCGCGTCCCGACATCGCCAAGCCCGGCTACGTCGGCGGTGGCTGCCTGTCGAAGGACCCGTACCTGCTGCTCTCGGCGGCCGGCGCGGCCGGTCACACCCCGCCGCTGATCAAGGCCGCGCGCGAGGTCAACGAGAACCTGCCCGTGCACGTCGCGGAACGGGTGCTCGCCCTGATGGGCGAACCGGCGGGCAAGCGGCTGCTCGTGCTCGGCTGGGCGTACAAGGGCTGGCCGCCCACCGACGACATGCGCGGTACCCCGATCGCGTCGATGATGCCCGGCTTCACCCGTGCGGGCGTGCGGGTGCTCGGCCACGACCCGCTCGTCGGTGAGGACGTGATCAGGCAGTACGGCGGCGCGCCTGTCGACCTCGCCACCGGTTTCGCGGCCGCGGACGCCGTGCTGGTGATCACCGACCATCCCGAGTACCGCCATCTCGACGTCGACGCGCTGCTGCCGGGCTCGAAGGTGCGACTCGTCTACGACTCGTGGCGGGTGCTCGACGAGAAAACGGTGTCCGGGCACGGTGTCCGGTACGCGGGCCTCGGTTACGAACCGGCGGTGGCACGATGAGACACCTCCTTCTCGGCGGCGCGGGCTTCATCGGCCTGCACCTCGCCCGGCGGCTGCTCGCCGACGGGCACGACGTGACGGTCGTGGACGACTTCTCCCGCGGTCGCCGCGATCCCGAGCTCGACGCGCTGGGGGTGCCGGTGATCTCCGCGGACCTCACCGACCCGGCGTCGTTCGTCGCGCTGCCGCGCGACTGCGAGCACGTCCACCTGCTCGCCGCAGTGGTCGGTGTGCGCAACGTCGAACGCGACCCGTCGCGGGTGGTGCGGATCAACACGCTCGTCGTGCTCAACACGCTGGAGTGGATCACCGCGCCGCAGCGGTTGTTCTTCGCCTCCACGAGCGAGACGTACGCGGGCGGGGTCGCGACCGGGGTCGTCCCGGTGCCCACGCCGGAGACCGTGCCGCTGGTGGTGGAGGACGTCACGGCGCCCCGGTTCGCCTACGCGGTCAGCAAGATGCTCGGCGAGGCCGCGGTCGTGCACGCCGGCCGGGCGAAGGGCGTTCCCGTCGTCGTCGGGCGCTTCCACAACGTGTACGGCCCGCGCATGGGCACCGACCACGTCATTCCGGAGCTGTCCCTGCGGGCGTTGCGGCGCGAGGACCCGTTCGTCGTCTACGGCACCGACCAGCACCGGGCGTTCTGCTACGTGGACGACGCGGTCGAGGCAGTGGTGCGGCTGACGGGCACGGACGCGGCGGCCGGCCGGATCGTCCACATCGGAGACGACACCGCGGAGACGAACATCGGCGAGCTGGCCGAGCTCGTGCTCAAGATCGCGGGCCACGCCCCGGTCGTGGAGAAGGCACCTGCCCCACCGGGATCGGTCGCCCGCCGCTGCCCCGACCTCACCCTGCTGCGCGACCTCACCGGCTACGCCCCGAGCGTGTCCCTGGACGAGGGCGTCCGGCGCACCTTCGACTGGTACCGCTCCTGACGTGACGGAGGGAGCTTTCCCGAACCTGAGGTCCGGGAAAGCTCCCTCCATCACACACGCTAGGCGTGTTGCCATACCGCGCGCACCGACGTGGTCAGGTCCTGGTGAGGGGCCCAGCCCAGCGAGCGCTGCGCACGGGTCGTGTCCGCGGCGATCCACGTGACCGCGTTCGACCGCGACGGCGCGGGACCGGACTCGATCACCCTGCCCCGGAAACCCGCCGCCGACGCCAGCATCGCCACCACGTCGCGCACCGCCACCGCCCGGCCGCTGCCGACGTTGAGGACCGGCTCCGGCGCCACGGTGGCCAGCGCGGCGTCCGCGATCGCGTCCGCCACGTCCGTGACGTCGACGAAGTCGCGGTACGCGTCGAGCGGGCCGAGCGTGATGTCGTCGCCCTGCCGCAGCGCCACCCGCATCGCCTGCGCCGCCCTGCCCAGAACCGTCCCCGCGGGCAGGTCGGCGCCGATGGGGTTGAAGATCCGCAGCACCACCCCGTCCAGTCGTCCCGCCGTCACCGCGTCCCGCACCAGCAGCGTGCTCGCGAGCTTGGTGATCCCGTAGGCGGACACCGGGTCCGGCACCGCGTCCTCCGCGACCCGCAGGCCGTGGGGGACACGTCCGTACTCGGCGGCGGACCCGAGCGCGACGAGCCGGGCGGACGGCACGGTCCGCGCGATCGCGTCGACGAGAGCCGCAGTCGGCGTCACGTTGGCGGCGACCAGGTCCGCCGTCGTGCCGTCGAGCAACCCCGTGCAGTTGACCACCACGCTGGGCCGGACCGCCCACAACAGCTCGGCGAGCTCGTCGATGCCACCTCGCACCAGGTCGTGACGCACCCAGCTGTCGTCGTGCACGGCGGTCCTGCTGACCCGCACTACCCGCGCGTCCCTGCCGCGCAACGCCTCGTCCGCCGCCCGGCCGAGATAGCCGGACGCGCCGAACAGCAGCACGGTCACGACATCACGTCCTGTCGCGCGGCGCCGGGCAACAGCACCGGCCGCAGCCGTTCGAAGTTCCGGTTGGCCTCGTCGTAGTCGTCGGGCCTGCCGATGTCGAGCCAGTACCCGCCGAACTCGTAGGCGGCCGGCTCCTCACCGCGGTCGAGCAGGTCGAGCACGAGGTCGTCCAGTCCAAAAGGGACGTTGCGCGGATACGGGGTGAGTGTCTTGCGGGACATCGCGTACACGCCCATGCTCACGCCGTAGTAGAGCTCCGGCTTCTCGACGAAGTTGACGATTCGCCCCTGTTCGGCGGACAGCGTGCCGAAGTCGATCTTCACCTTCCGCTGGTAGGTCGCCACGGTCAGCGGAGCGCCGCAGGCGATGTGGTGCTCCATCAGAGCCGTGTAGTCGAGATTGGTCAGCACGTCCCCGTTCATCACGAGGAAGTGCTCGGGCAGCAGGTCGACGAAGTTGAGCAACGGCCCGATGGTGGACAGCGGAGCCTTCTCCTCCGAGTAGTCGACTCTGAGCTTCCACCGGGACCCGTCGCCGACGAACGCGCGGATGAGCGAGCCCAGGTGCCCGATCGCGAGCGTCACCCGGTCGAAACCCCGCGTTCCGAGCTGCTGCAGGATGATGTCGAGGATCGCGTACTCCTCGCCGATCGGGACCAGGGGTTTGGGCAGCGCCGTGGTGTACGGCCGCAGTCGCACTCCTCTGCCGCCGGCGAGTATCACCGCATGCATGTGGAGATCACTTCCTCATCGGTAGTGGCGAACCTGTCCGACGCTCCCGCGGAGCGCCACGAGCAAGAGCAACGACAACGCGGCGGTGGCGACCAGGAACACCGGCACGGGATCGGCCGGCCCCGCCGCCACGACGCTGCCGAGCAGGACACCGGACACGATCACCGGCGCGGTCGCCGCCGCCGCGGTCCGGACGAGCACGAACCCCAGGAAGAACGCCCCGCCGAGCAGGACGTGCCCGTCGATCAGCAGGGCACCGGGCAGGGTGAGCACCCCTGACGACCGCAGCGCCACGAGCAGCACCACGGCGGCGGAACCGAGTGCCACCAGGCACCCGCCGAGCTCCCGCACGAGCATGCGCCACAACGCTTTCCGGAACTCCGCGGGCACCGCGCACCGATGCAGCTCCTCCGACGCCAGCTCGAAGAACCGCTGGGCACGCCACTCGACCACTCCCATGCCGAGCACGAGTGGCGCGGCGGCGACAGCCAGGTCGAGTGCGCCGAGCACGTAGCGGGAATCCGTGTACAGCAACAACGCCGCGCACAACGCCGCGTACACCGCACTGGGCACTGCGGCGGCGATGAGCGTGCGTGCACTGGGCATGCGCACTCCACCGGTGTCGCGCGCGTCGCGCCCGGCACGCCACGCCCCCACGGCGGCGAGCAGCACGGTGGCACCGCCCAGCGCCAGCACGATCCCGGTGACCGCCCACACCAGATAGATCACTCCACCCGCGGTCGCCGGCACCACCGCGGTGACGAGGACGATCTCCTTGCGGTGGAACAGGAGCACACCGATGGAGAGCTGGAGGCACGCCAGAGCTGACACGAACAGCGCGGACTGCCAGCCGGACGTCAACGCGGTGAGGCCCGCGATCGCCACTCCGGCCACAGCGAGCAGCCGCAACAGCCGAGCCGCCGTGGCGTCCGCTCCTCTGGCCAGCAACTGGTGGGCCACGGCGCTCGCGCCCGACCCCCACACCCAGCTCACCGCGGTCGCGATCACCATGGCCCGCACCGCCGCCGGACCACCGAGCACGTCCACCACGGCCGGGAACGCGGTCGTCGGCGCGAGGTACAACAGCCCGCGCAAAGCGTGTGGCCAGCTGGTCCGCTGGATCTCGCGCTCGGGCACGACACTGCCGCGCGGCAGCCGTTCGAACACCGTCCGCCCGAGCGCGAACACGTTCGTGAGCCCGTAGGAGTCGACGGCGACCTGGTCGGTGACTCCCTGGCTTTCCAGCAACGCCGCCACCTGCAGCTCGTCCACCGGGTCCGGCAGCTGCCCGGCGACGCGGGCCACCAGCTCGTCGAGGATCATCGGATCAGCTCCGCGTACCGTTCGCGGTAGCTGTCGTTCCACCGCTGCACCGTGAACCGGTCGATCACCCGCTGCCGGGCCAGGCCACCGAGCCTGTGCCGCAAGCCGTTGTCGGTGAGCAGCGTGACGCAGGCCCGTGCGACGGCCTCGTGGTCGCGCGGTGGCACCACCAACCCCGCGTCGGCGACGGCCTCGCTCACCCCGCCGACGTCGGTGCACACCGGCGGGCGCCCGGTCGACATCGCCTCGACGACGGTGAACGGAAACCCTTCCGACACACTGGTCAGCGCGACGATGTGCCCGGCGTGATAGGCGTCCACCTGGCTCGGCACCAGTCCCTCGAACGCCGCGCTGCCGGTCAGCCCGAGCTGGTCCATCAGCCGCACGCAGCTCGCGTGGTAGTCCTTGTTGGCCTCAGGCACCGGACCGAACACCCGCAGCCGCGCCTGCGGCAACGCGCGGCGGACCTCGCCGAACGCCCTGATCAACGTGTGCAGGTCCTTGAGCGGATCGATCCGGCCGACGAACACGATCGTCGGCACGTCCGGTTCCCCTTGCGCCAGCGGGAACTTCGCCGGGTCGATGCCGTTGTACATCGTCCACATGCGACTGGGGTCGGCGCCGCTGTGCAGCTGCCAGCGCCGGTTGTAGTCCGAGTGCGGGGTGAGCATGTCGCAGGCGCGGTAGGCCGCTCCCGCCAGTGCGCGGTGAAAGCCCAGCAGCACGACCTTGGCGGGCAGCGCCAGCGACTCGCCGACCGCGCCGAGATATCGTTCGCGCAGGTACACGCCGTGCTCGGACATCATCATCGGCGTGCCGTGAGCCCACTTGCCCGCCATGCCGACCAACGCGCTCAACCCGTTCATCGCCAGGTGACACACGTCGACGTTGATCGGCGGGTACGACAGCGGCCGCAGCGAGTGTTCGAGCAGATCCGTCGCGATCACGGCGTCCCGCAACGAGATCGGCCCCTCGCCGCAGTCGTGCACGGCGCGGATCAGCCGTTCCACCGAGTCGTCGGACGTCAGCGCCGCGCCCACGTCCGAGGTCTGGGCCAGCAGGAAGATCCGGCGCAACGCCGACAGCAACGCCTCGGGACTGCTGTCGGTGTAGGGGAGGAACGACCTCAGGAAGTCCTCGTGCGCCACAGCGAACCCGGCGGGCCTGCGTCGCGCCCGCCGGGGACGTCTACCCCACAACGGCATGGTCACCACCTCGGCGAGGTTGGCGGGAGCGGGCCACCACGGCCGCTCGGTGCCGTCCACGGTCAGCGCGACGGTGGTGAACCGGAAGTCGGGCATGCCGCGGATCAGCTGGTCGCACCACAGGCTCACACCGCCGGGGTGGAACGGGTAACACCCCTCGGAGACGAGGGCGACGTCGAGTGCGGTCATGGTCGTGGACTCGCCATCAGCACCACGGTCCGGCCCTCCGCCAGACCGACCCGCGCCACGGTGTCCGCGCCGTAGGTGTCGCTCTCGTCGGCGCTCGACCGGTCGGCCTCCGTCACCGGACGCTGCTGAACCCCGGTGAACAAGAGCGTGCCGCCGGCTCCCGGCACGTAGCTGATCGCGCCGCTACCGCGGTCCCACACCGCGTCCTGCCCGGACGCGAGTGCCGCGAAGTGGGCGGTTCTGGCCTCCACGTACCTGGCCAGCGTCAGCCAGTCCGGGCACAGCAGCGGAACCCGGTACAGCGCCGCGTACTTCGCCACCGTGGCGGTGACCCAGTCGAACGTGAGGGACCGGCCCGGCGTGTACTCGCGCAAGTTGCCCTGGTGCAACGTGTGCGCGTACACCGATCCCCTCATCAGGTGACGCACCGCCACCTCGGCCTCGGCGTCGAGCGCCTGCTCGTAGGTCAGGTCGTGGTCGAGGTGGTCCGGAGCCTTGCCGGCGCGGCCGTACTCCTCGTCGTAGAGCGCGGTCTGCTCCTCGGGCGTGGTGGCCTCGAAGGCGATGTTGGTCGGCCAGTCGGGCACGACGAGAATCTCGGGCCGCAACGGGTGGTAAACCCCGCAGTTGACGCACTTCGGCCGATGCCCGGCGAAGGACATGTTGCCCTGCACGTACTTCACGCCGAGGTCGTGCGCGGCGTCGAGCATCGCCCTGTTCGACCCGGCCAGCCCGAAGTCGGTGGGCGTGTCGGTCGAGTCCGGATCCGGTGTGTACACACCGAGTCCTGAGTACTCCGGTGTCTTGAGCACCTCCGCGGGAACGGGCAGACCCGCCTCCGCGCCGATCGCGAGGTTCTCGGCGATCTCGGCCCGGTTGACGTCGTAGGGCGTGTGGTTGAGCTGCGGGTGGGTCGCGGTGTGGTTGACCCAGCGGAACTCCCGCACCAGCTCCTGGGAGACGGTGCTCAGCGAGTCGTCCGTCCTGAACCTGCTTCCGTTGTAGGGCAACGTGAGCGTGAAGTCGGCGGCCACCGGGTAGCGCATGCGGAGCGCACGTTGCTGCGCGCTCGTGGCCTTCGCGTCGTCGCCGCTGAGCCGGAACATGTCGGTGACGCCGTCGACGCGCTTGCGGGTGGTCGAGTTGAACCAGTCGTCGACGTCGACGGTGAACCAGTGCCGCTGCTCGCCGAGCAGCACACCGCGGGTGGCCCACCGCACGAGCCCGGGACCGAGCAGCAGCGTGGCCACGTCCTCCGGTCCGGCCGAGAACGTCAGGGCGAGGCGTTCCCTGCCGTCCGCCGACCGGCTGCGCACCCCGGCCACCGCGTCACCGGCGGTCAGCAGTGGCGTCGCCGCACAGCCGGGCGCGAGCCTCGCCCAGTGCGCGTACGACCGGGTGAGGAGAATCCGCGCGTCCGGCCTGAGGTGGTCGAAGACGGCGCTGCCGTCGGGCGACAGCGCCATCCCGACCCCCTCGGCGCCCACTTCCTCTTCGCCACCCGCGCGCAGGCAGAGGTCCTCCGGCTCGGTGCCGGGGGAGGTGTTCAGCGACACCTGCCGGACGCCGTAGGCACGTTCGTAGTCCCACAGGACGTTCCACTGTCCCTGGTCGAACGCACTCGCGTAGTTCCCGTCCGGTTTGGCGTGCAGCAGTGCGCCGTTCGTGAGCAGCACCGCGTTGTAGCGGCCCGTGCCGTCCGGCCGGACCAGCCTGTCGGGTGTCAGCGGCTCGGTACCGGCCTGCAGCACGTCGTAGGGAGTGCCGATGGTGTCCAGCACGGACCTCCAGGTGGCCAGGGCGAAGTCGTCCTGGCCGGTCGCGATCACCAGCTGCCGCAACGCCACGACGTCGCCGCGCCGCCCGCCGCCGGCCGGCTGCCGGTCCACGCGCACCGGCACGAACCGCTTGACGGGCAAGAGATAGGGCACCGGTGCCGCTTGATCGGGTGCTCCGCCCGCCCGGTCGGTGACGGGCGGGCTGAGCACCGTGATCGTCGTGATGACGAGCGCGATGGCCGCCAGGAGCGGAGCGACCACTTTGGACGTCATGGCCTGGGCACCGCCGTGGCGACGACGGTGGTGCCCGCGGTGATCGGCAGGCGGGTGATGGTGTCGGCGCCGTAGCGGTCGACGGTGCCCGCCGGGTGGGTCACGCCGGTGAGGAACAGCGAACCGGTCGTGGTGCTGGTGCGGGTGACGGTGTTGGTGCTCTTGTCCCACACCGCGTCCGCACCGCCGCGGATCTCGGCGAAGTGGCTGGTGCGGGCCTCGACGTAGCGCGCGAGCGCGGGCCAGTCGGGGTTGCGCAGCGGTACCGCGAACCGGGCGCCGTACCTGTCGACGACCGTGCGCAGCAGGTCGAAGGTCAGGCTGCGGCCGGGGGAGAACTGGCGCAGGTTGCCCTGGTGCAGCGTGTGGCTGTACGCCGACCCGCTCATCACGTGCTGCAGCGCGACCTCGGACTCGTAGCTGAGCAGCTCGGGGTAGCTCAGGTCGTGGTCGTAGTAGGGGAACCTGCCGTTGGGGCCGTAGAGACTGTTGTAGAGCAACGTCTCCTCGGCGGGCGTGGTCACCTGGTAGCCGATGTTGGTCGGCCAGTCCGGCACGACGAGCAGCTCCGGCCGCAGCGGGTGGCGGACGCCGCAGTTGAAGCACGACGGCTTGTGACTCGGGAACGACATGTTGCCGTGCAGGTAGCGGACGCCGGAGTCCCTGGCTGCGGTCAGCAGGGCCGGGTTGGACGACGACAGCCCGAAGTCGGTCGGCGGTTCGGTGTCCGGTGCGCCCGGATCCGGGTTGAACACCCCGAGCCCGGAGTACGCGGGGGTCTTGAGCACGTCGCCCGGCACGGTCAGTCCGGCCTGCCTCGCGATCGTGAGGTTGTCCACGATCTCCCGCCGGCTCGTGGCGTAGTCGGTGAAGTTCATCTCCGGATGCGTCACCGTGTGGTTGACCCACCGGAAGCTGCCGGCGAGGCACTTCGAGTAGCTGGTGAGCGCGTCCGGTGTGCCGGTCGCGGAGCACTGCGCGGGCGCGGCCGGGGTCAGGTCGCCGCCGTTGTAGGGCAGGTTCAGGGTGAAGCCCGCGGCGGTGGGGTAGCCGGAGCGAAGTGCGACCTGCTGCGTGTTGACCGCCGCGGCCTCGGGTCCGCTCAGCCGGAAGCCGGGATCGGTCTCCAGGTGGCCGTCCGGGTACAGGTGGTCGCTGGTGTTGAACCAGTCGTCGACGTCGGCGTTGATCCAGTGCCGCAGCTCGCCCGTGAACACGCCGCGGGTCGCCCAGCGCACGAGCCCGTAGCCCAGCATGTCGGTCTGCGGCAGGAACTCGTTGGAGGAGAAGGTCAGCGCGGCCCGCTCACGCCCGTCGGCGGACGTGCTGAGCACACCGAGCACGTGGTCGCCCGCCATCAGCACCGGCTGCGCGGCGCACCCGGCCGCGAGCGTCGACCGGTACACGTAGGAATACGTGACGGGCACGGTCGTGCCGGCCGCCAGGCGGTCGAAGAGACCCCGGCCCGCGGGTGTCAGCGTCGCTTGCAGGCCGCTGCCGCCGATACCGCCCTCAACACCGGGGCGCAGGCAGTAGTCCTCGGGGAAGGTGCCCCACGAGGTGTAGAGCGAGACCTGACGAACCCGGTACGTGCGCTCGTAGTTCCAGAGCACCTGCCATTCCGCCGCGTCGAACGCGCTGACGTACCCGCCGGAGCCGTCGGGCTGCAGCAGCGCGTTGTCGGTGAGCAGCACCGCGCTGTACCGGCCTGCGCCGCCCGGCCGCACCAGCCGCGCGGCGGTCAGCTGCTCGGTGCTCGCGGTCAGCACGTCGTACGGCGTGCCGATGCGGTCGAGGACGGCCTTCCAGGTCGAGAGGCCGAAGTCGGCCGAGTCCAGCGCGATCACCAGCGGCCGCAGCGCGACTTGGTCCGTGACGGCCGCGGGCGACACGGCCGCGCTCGGCCGGACCGGGCCGTTGCGCACCTCGAGGCGGGGCGGTGCCGGCGGTTGCGGTCTGGCCACGTCGCCACGGATGAGGCCGTGTCTGTGCTGGGTGCCAGACGCGTGTCTGTCGCTCTGCTCCGCTCCCGCGGGCGGCGAGCCGGTGGTCAGCGCCACCACGACCAGCGCGGCGGTGGCGGACGCGAGCCACTTCCTGCGTGACTTCCCCATGATGTGTTCCTCCCCTGGAACCTCGGAACTCGCGTCTCCCGCGATTTCCTCGGCAATTGGGCACGTGTGGTACCGCCCTCGCGGCAAACCGGCCGAGAGGGTGCCCTGACGTGCGCAGAGTTCGGTTCGACGTGGTGGAGTGAATCCCGTAGCGGCGGCGGAGCCGTCAGCGGACGGTGTCAGACGGGCTTGCGCATTTGACCTCCCCTGGTCGGCGCGAAGAAAAGATAAGACGACATCCCCGGTCTCCGGTACCTCAATTCGTGCGATATCCAGGAAATTCACGGAGCAACGTTAGGGCCCGAACGGGCTAACGTATAGGCAGGTGAGATGCCCACGTTGGCTGGTTCGGATGGGTGGTGATCTGATCAATTGGGAATGTTTTCAGGACTTTAGCCCCTGTTTGTTCGGTGCACTGCGCACGGATACATCGCCGCCACCAGGCACGGACAAAACCGAAACATTCGTACCCTTGGTATTTTAGCTAAAGGTGTGTGGTGCGCACATTGTTCGGATCGGCGCGGTTTCGATTTCGCGGCAAAATGGAATAGTTGGCGCTGGGCTCCGCCTGCGTCGCCGCGGTGGTGGCACGCCGCCGCTGTCCCTCTGCTCGGTCAGACCCCGCTCGACCGGCCGTCGAGACGGCTCGTGGACAGTGGGTACCCGGCGGGTTCGTGCTCGATTCAGAGACGTGAACCACCCTCGGTTGCACGTCCGATAGTAGGAAGTCAAACTATTCCCATGGCGACCCCTCTGCACCGACCGGCGAACCCGGTCCGCTTCGTGACGGCGTCCAGCCTGTTCGACGGGCACGACGCGGCGATCAACATCATGCGGCGCATCCTGCAGTCGCAGGGCGCGGAGGTCATCCACCTCGGCCACAACCGGTCGGTCGCGGAGGTCGTGAACGCCGCGATCCAGGAGGACGTCCAGGGCGTCGCCATCAGCGCGTACCAGGGTGGGCACGTCGAGTACTTCTCGTACCTGGTGGAGTTGCTCAACGAGCGCGGCGCCGGGCACATCCGGGTCTACGGCGGCGGTGGCGGAGTCATCGTCCCCGAGGAGATCGAGCTGCTGCACTCCCGCGGGGTCGCGCGCATCTTCTCGCCGCATGACGGTCAGTCGCTCGGCCTCGCCCGGATGATCAACCTGATGATCGAGGAGTGCGACCACGCGCTCACCGAGCCGTTCAGCCACGACGCGCTGCTCACCGGCGCGGACGAGGCGCTGGCGCGGGCGATCACGCACATCGAGGCCGGTCAGGCCGTCGACGTGGACACCACGCGCAAGGTTCCGGTGCTCGGCATCACCGGCACCGGCGGCTCGGGCAAGTCGTCGCTGACCGACGAGCTGGTGCGCCGGTTCCGGCTCGACCAGCAGGACAAGCTGCGCATCGCGGTCCTCGCGGTCGACCCGACGCGGCGCCGTGGTGGCGGTGCGCTGCTCGGCGACCGCATCCGGATGAACTGCCTCGACGGCGACCGGGTGTTCTTCCGTTCGCTGGCCACGCGCCGTGCGGGAAGTGAGATCCCGGACGGCCTGGAGCAGGCCATCAAGGCGTGCAAGGCGTCTGGCGCGGACCTGGTCATCGTCGAGACGCCCGGTATCGGTCAGGGCGACGCGGCCATCGTGCCGTTCGTGGACTTCTCGCTGTACGTGATGACGCCGGAGTTCGGTGCCGCGTCGCAGCTCGAGAAGATCGACATGCTCGACTACGCGGATGCCGTGGCGATCAACAAGTTCGAGCGCCGCGGGGCCGAGGACGCCCGTCGTGACGTGGCACGGCAGATGGTCCGCAACCGCGAGGCGTTCGGTGCGAAGTGGGAGGACATGCCGGTCTTCGGCACGTCCGCCGCGACGTTCAACGACGACGGCGTCACCGCGCTCTACCAGTTCCTGCGTGACGGCCTGGTCTCGCACGGCCTGGCGGTCGAAGAAGGCTCTCTCGCGACGGTCAACGGCAAGACCTCGACGTCAGCGTCCACGGTCGTGCCCGCCTCCCGCGCGCGCTACCTGTCCGACATCGCCGACACCGTGCGCGGCTACCACCGCAAGACCGACGAGCAGGTCGAGGCGGTCCGCACGCACACCCAGCTGACCGCCGCGCAGAAGGCGCTGGAGGCAGCCGGAAAGGGTGTCGAGGACATCGCGGAACTGGCCTCGGCCGCTGAGCGCAAGGTCGGCCGCGACACCCAGGACCTGCTCGAGCAGTGGCCCGCGACCCGTGAGCAGTACAGCGGCGACGAGCTCGTGTTCAAGGTGCGGGACAAGGAGATCCACACCAGGCTGACGCGGGAGACGTTGTCCGGCAACCAGGTCCGCCGCGTGAGTCTGCCGCGCTACGACGACGAGGGCTCGCTGCTGCGGTTCCTGCGCAAGGAGAACCTGCCGGGCTTCTTCCCCTACACGGCGGGCGTTTTCCCGTTCAAGCGCGAGGGCGAGGACCCGGCGCGCATGTTCGCGGGTGAGGGCGACGCGTTCCGCACCAACCGCCGCTTCAAGTACCTGTCGAGCGGCAACCCGGCCACGCGCCTGTCGACCGCGTTCGACTCGGTCACGCTCTACGGCCGCGACCCCGACACCCCGCCGGACGTCTACGGCAAGATCGGCACGTCCGGTGTCTCGATCGCGTCGCTCGACGACATGAAGGCGCTCTACGACGGCTTCGACCTCGTCGCGCCGACGACGTCGGTGTCGATGACGATCAACGGCCCGGCGCCGACGATCCTCGCGTACTTCCTGAACACCGTGATCGACCAGCAGGTGACGAAGTTCCGTTCCGAGCACGACCGCGAGCCTTCGGCTGAGGAGTACGAGCAGTTGCGCCGGTTTGCGCTGGCCAACGTCCGCGGCACCGTGCAGGCCGACATCCTCAAGGAGGACCAGGGCCAGAACACCTGCATCTTCTCCACGGAGTTCTCGCTGCGCATGATGGCGGACATCCAGGAGTGGTTCATCCAGCAGCAGGTGCGCAACTTCTACTCGGTGTCGATCTCCGGCTACCACATCGCCGAGGCCGGGGCGAACCCCATCTCGCAGCTCGCTTTCACCTTGGCCAACGGTTTCACCTACGTCGAGTCGTACCTGGCGCGCGGCATGAACATCGACGACTTCGCGCCGAACCTGTCGTTCTTCTTCTCCAACGGCATGGACGCCGAGTACAGCGTGATCGGCCGCGTGGCCCGCAGGATCTGGGCCGTGGCCATGCGCGACCGCTACGGCGCCTCCGAACGTTCGCAGAAGTTCAAGTACCACGTGCAGACGTCGGGCCGTTCGCTGCACGCGCAGGAGATGGACTTCAACGACATCCGCACGACCCTGCAAGCTCTCTGTGCCTTGTACGACAACTGCAACTCCTTGCACACCAACGCGTACGACGAGGCGATCACCACCCCCACGGAGTCGTCCGTCCGCCGCGCGATGGCCATCCAGATGATCATCAACAAGGAGTGGGGCCTGTCCGC
The DNA here is from genome assembly GCF_040629405.1 of Lentzea sp. NPDC005914. Lineage (NCBI taxonomy): Bacteria > Bacillati > Actinomycetota > Actinomycetes > Pseudonocardiales > Pseudonocardiaceae > Lentzea > Lentzea sp. NPDC005914. Next base: position 31,195 of record NZ_JBEXVQ010000007.1, read on the forward strand.
GAACGAGAACCCGCTCCAGGGCTCGTTCGTCATCGACGAGCTGACCGACCTGGTCGAAGAGGCCGTGCTGACGGAGTTCGACCGCATCTCCGAACGCGGCGGCGTGCTCGGCGCGATGGAGACCGGCTACCAGCGCGGCCGCATCCAGGACGAGTCGATGCTCTACGAACAGCGCAAGCACGACGGCTCGCTGCCGCTGATCGGCGTCAACACCTTCCTCCCCGAGGGCGGCGAGCGCGAGATCGTGAAGATCGAGCTCGCCCGCGCCACGGAGGAGGAGAAGTCCTCGCAGGTCGAGCGCACGCGTGCGTACCAGGCGGCGCACCGGGACGAGGCGGAGAAGGCCCTGGCCCGGTTGCGGGAAGTGGCGCAGACCAACGAGAACGTGTTCGCGGTGCTGATGGATGCGGCGCGCGTGTGCACGCTCGGTCAGATCACCGAGGCGTTCTTCGAGGTGGGCGGCCAGTACCGGCGCAACATCTAGACATACCAACGGCAGGACGGCACGCTGAGCGCGTTGGCAGCAAGGGCTGCCAACGCGCTTCGCGATCACGTCGCACCTGCCGGTAAACGCGTCGCCCGGCACTGCCGAGGAGCAGATGGTCGCCGCCGCGGCACCCTTCGACACCACCACGAACCAGGGCCTGGCCAGTGCGCCAGCCTCAGCTGCGGCTACCACGTTCTTCCCGCACGGAGGACATCCGCTCCCTGTAGTCCGCCGTCAGACCGCGTAGGGCCGGCCGACGATCCACCCGCCGATGTGCTCGGGCAGCTCGTCGGTCGGCACCACCTCCACCGCGTCACCCACGCTGACCGTGCCCGGCTCGATCACCCAGCTGTCCAGGCACAGCACGCCGCCGAACTCGTGCCGGATCCGCCGGTGCACGTCGAGGTCCTGCGCGCCGGTGTCGGGGTCGATGGTCGTGACGACACACCGCGAACGCTTCTTGAACATGCCGATCACCACGTCCCCGACCACCAGCGCGTGGCCGGGCCAGCTGTCCTCCTCGCCTGGCTCGACGCCGCCGATGAGGATGTTGGGCCGCAGCCGCCGGACGTCGACCCCGGCCGCCGCGACCTGACCGTCGGTGGCCACGAGGACGTTGAGCACGTCGAACCGTTCCGGGCCGGTGTAGCGGGTCAGCCTGCCGCCGTGGGGGAGCACCAGGGCGTGTGCCTCCCAGCTGTCCCAAGGATGTCCATCCACGAGAGGGCCGTCCGGACCGGTGGTCGCCGGGATCGTGAGCAGGCCGTAGCGGGTACGTCCGGTCAGGACGCCGCGCGGGCCCTGGACGTGCACGAGCCGATCGCCCGCCACGCCGTCACGGGTGAACTCGGCTTCCCGGAGCGGTTCGCCGCCGAGCGACTTCACCGGATAGCGCCACAACGCTTCAACGTGCATCTCAGCTACTCCGTCGGGATCTCGTAGGTCGACTCGGGGTCGATGCGGCGGTCTTCGAGAGCGATCCGCACGTCGTTGATGCTCGCCTCGCGCCGCGACATCAGGCCGGACGGAGCGAACTCCCAGTTCTCGTTGCCGTAGCTGCGCCACCACTGGCCCTCGTCGTCGTGCCACTCGTACTGGAAGCGCACGGCGATCCGGTCGTCGCCGAACGCCCACAGCGACTTGCGCAGCACGTACTCGTGCTCGCGCTCCCACTTCTTCGTCAGGAAAGCGACGATCTCGTCGGTACCGCGGACGAACTCGGACCTGTTGCGCCACACCGAGTCCGGCGTGTACGCGGCCGCCACGCGCTGTGGGTCGCGGGTGTTCCAGGCGTCCTGGGCGGCCCGCACCTTCAGGCGGGCCGTGGCGGCGTCGAACGGGGGGACGAGGTTCACGGGGCAGTCCTTCCAACGGTTGGGCGACGCTGCAAACGTTAGAACGAGTGTCTAACGGATGCAAGCCTGTGTTACCGTTAGACGTGCTGACGCCCGACGAACCCCGTCCGGTCCTGCTGATGAACACCATCTGGGCCAACCGGTCGCAGGTGCACGACGACCTGACCACGGTCGGTGGACTTCGCGACTTCTTGGGTGTGCCGGCAGATGAGGCCGACCTCGAGGCGTTCCGCGCGCTCCGGCAGGCACTCCGCGACCTCGCCGGCGTGCTCACCGAGGACACGCGTGCGGTCGCGCAGGATCGTGACCTGGAGCGCGCCGTGGCCGAGGTGAACCGTGCCGCCAGGAGTGCGAGGCAGTGGCCGCAGCTGACCGTGCGCGACGGGAAGCTGGTGCGGGACAACGAAAGTGAGGGCTCCCTCGCCGACAGGGAGCGAGCCTCGATCGCCGCGGAGGCGGTGGACCTGTTCACCGGCGAGAACCGGGTTCTGTTGCGCGCCTGTTATGCGCCGGGCTGCGTGCTGTACTTCGTGAAGGACCACCCGCGCCGCGAATGGTGCTCGCCATCGTGTGGCAACAGGGTCCGCGCGGCCCGACACTACCGGCGCAATCGGGGTGAATCCCCTGGTCCGAACGGGTTTTCCTGATCGCCAGGGCTAACCATGAGCCGCCTCAGTTCCGATAACCGGAGAACAGTAGGGCGCGCTTTGTGTGGTGGTGATCCGCGATGTCCCGAGAATCCGTGCCAGGCCACGACATCAGCTATCACCTCGTCTGCTTCGACGAGACCGGCAACGAGCGGGGGCGCGACAGCGCGGACGTCCTGTACGACGCCCGCCGCGACGTCACCGACGTGTTCTTCTTCATCCACGGGTGGAACGGCGACGTGGCGGCCGCCCGTGAGCAGTACGGGCAGTGGGTCGCGACGATGGCCGGCTGCCGGGCGGAACGTGAGGCCGCACACGGGCTTTCCGGCGGCTTCAAGTCGTTGCTCGTCGGCCTGCACTGGCCGTCGAAGGCCTGGGGCGACGAGGACGTCCGTTCCGACGACTTCATCAAGGCTCAGGCCGGGCGCCTCGGGGGAGGTGCCGGGCGCACCGCCGCGGTGCGCACGATCGTCCAGGCCGCGCGGGAACATCCGTGCCGGATGTCGGCCGCGGTCAAGCAGGCCTACGACTACCTGGAGAGCTCGGTCCCGGACCTGCCGGGCGAGGACGGCATGCCGTTCGACGCCGAGCAGCTCTACCGGGCGTGCCTGGAGGACCCGGCGCTGGGCGGGATCCTGTCGCCGTTGCGGATCCTGACGTTCTGGAAGATGAAGCGCCGCGCCAAGGTGTTCGGCGAGAGCGGGGCGGCGAGGATCGCCCGCGAGGTGGCCCAGGCCGCCCCGAACGCGCGCATCCACCTGATGGGTCACAGCTTCGGCTGCATCACCGCGACCGCGATGGCGAACGTCGTGCCCGCCGCGACGCTGACCCTGGTGCAGGGCGCGATGTCGCTCTGGTCGTTCGCGGAACGGCTGCCCGGCGAGTCCGGCTCCGGCTACTTCCGCGGCGTGCTCGGCCGCGTGCCGGGCCCGATCGTCGTCACGACCTCCTCGCACGACTACGCCATCGGCCGGTTCTACCCGCTCGCGGCGAGGTCGGGCCGCCAGGTCGACCTCGACGAGTACCCGAAGTACGGCGGCCTCGGCTCGCACGGTGTCCAGGGCACCTACGCGCACGGGCACAACATCGGATCTCCTGGTGAGCTGTCCAGGGGACAGGTGCACAACGTCGACTGCACCTCGGTGATTCGCCGCATCGACGGGATCGCCGGTGCCCACAACGACATCTGCCACCCCGAATTGGCCCGGCTGCTCTGGAGGGCGATACTGGTCCGCTAGGGTTTGTCCGTTTTCAGAAACACGCGATTCCGTTGACTGCTCCGATGTCTCGGTTCTACGGTGGGTTCACCGTCGCTGCCGAAAAACCTCGGAGCCGAGGACGGTAACAAATGTTTCGTCGTCCATTGTGGATAGTCGCTGCCTTCGTGCTGGCGCTCGTCGCCGGCACGACGCCGGCACAGGCCGCGGATCCCGTGCTAGTGCCCATCTTCGACGGCAAGACGCTCGACGGCTGGACCATGCACGCCAAGGACGCGTTCGTCGTGAAGGACGGCGCGATCGCCAGCAAGAAGGACACCACGCGCGGCTGGATCTACTACAACAAGCAGCAGTACAAGAACTTCCGCTGGATCTTCAAGGTGCGCCAGATCTCCGGCAACCACAAACCGACCGTGCTGATCTGGGGCAAGATCCAGACGCCTCCGCTGAACGGCCTCGGCGCCATCCAGTTCCAGCCACCGAACGGCGGCGCGTGGGACTACCGGGTCGGCCACAACAACGGCGGCGGCAAGCTCTTCACCAAGTACCCGCACCCCAGCATCGACGTGAAGAAGTGGGCGCAGTGCGAGATCCTCGCCAACGGTGACACGGGGGTCGCCCGCATGGCGTGCTGCCCGCTGCCCGACGGCGCCACCAAGTGCAAGGCGACCGAGGTCCTGAAGTTCGAGGACAAGAAGGAACCCGCGGGCCGTGAGGCGCCGCTGGCGATCCAGATCCACAACAAGGGCATCGAGGACCAGTACAAGGACCTCGTGGTCGAGTCCCCGGTCGCCGACCCGACGAAGTTCATCACCACGTAGTTGAGCCCTGGGTAGAGGGATGCCGTGCCCGTCCCGCGCCGCGAGTCATCCGACCCCCGCGCGACAAGGGACGGGCACGGCCTCTATCCCGCGCCCAGTCGCAGAACCATCTGCGGCACCAGCGTGTTGCCGAGGCACGGGCGCAGGTCCGCGCGCAACGCGGACAGGCTGATCGGGTCCATGGCGGGAGAGACGGCGAAGCCCACCGTCCCCGCGGTGAGCATGACGCGTTGCATCGCTTGCCCCGCACGGATTTCCGCCGCGGCCCCCTGGTTGAACGTGCACAGCACCAGCTCGGTGCTGTTCTTGACGTGCAGCCACGCCCGCTCCACTTCGGCCGCACGCGCCAGGAGCCCGCGCCAGGACGCCAGTTCGGGAAACGTCGTCCACGTGCGACGGTGCGTGCGCAACGCGTGCAGCAACGCCAGCACGTCCGGGCTCGGTTCCTGGTACCCGCCGAGCCGCACGGCCGCGGCGGCGTCGTGGGCGGTCGGGCCGGGCAGCAGCGTCACGAGTGGACGGATGCCGTGACCCTGCAGGGCCAGCCGCACGTTGAGCAGCGCGACCCCGCAGTCGAGCCGCGTGTCCCTGCTGTGCGGGGTGGTGGTGTGCAGCTCGATCTGCTCGGGGCGCACGTCGAACCGGATGTTCGGGGCCGAGGCTCTCGCGAGCGCAAGGACGCCGCGTACGTCCTCACCCGCTAGTCCGAGTGAGTCGGGCACGGCGATGGTCATGCTCACCACTGTCCGGGCGAGGCGGCGGAGAGGCCACGGTCTTAGGTCCCCACTTGCTAGGGCCGTGCGATGCCCGAAAATGTGCGAATCTAGTCGGCGTGTCTGACGCGCCCGGCCGCCGCGACCTCGATGAGCTGCTCGACGAGGTGCGAGACCGCATGGACGAGATGGTGACCACCCGCGACCACATGCAGGAGCTCCTCGGCGCCGTTCTCGCCGTCGCGTCCGGCCTGGAGCTCGACTCGACGTTGCAGCGCATCGTCCAGGCCGCCGTCGACCTCGTCGGAGCCCGCTACGGCGCGCTGGGCGTCCTCGGCACGCGGGACGACCTGTCCGAGTTCGTCTACGTGGGCGTGGACGAACGGACGCGTGCCTCCATGGGCCACCTGCCCGAGGGCAAGGGCCTGCTCGGGCTGCTGATCAAGGACCCGACCCCGTTGCGGCTGCGCGACCTCAGCCAGCACGACATGTCGGTCGGCTTCCCACCCAACCACCCGCCGATGCACAGCTTCCTCGGGGTGCCCGTCCGCGTGCGCGACGAGGTGTTCGGCAACCTCTACATGACCGAGAAGATCGGCGCGACGGAGTTCACCGCCGACGACGAGGCCGTTCTGCAGGCACTGGCGGCCGCCGCGGGCATCGCGATCGAGAACGCCCGGCTGTTCGAGCGGTCCCGGATGCGCGAACGGTGGCTGGAGGCGATCGGCGAGGTCAACTCCGAGCTGCTGGGCGGCGCGTCCGGCGAGTACGCGCTGCGCCTGATCACCCAGCGCACCGTCGAGCTGGCCGGCGCCGACTCGGCACTGGTCGTGCTGGGCGACGGCCGCGACATGCCGCTGTCCGTGGCGGCCAGCGCGGGCGTGAAGATCGACGACTTCAACGCCGCCGACTACGCCGTCGACGAGGTGATCCGCTCCGGCATCCCTCTGCTCGTGGACGACCTGGGCTCGGCGTTCGGCCCCGCGCTGGCCGTCCCGCTGCGCTCCGGCACGGGCGTCACGGGCGCCCTGGTCGTGCTGCGCCGCGGCGGCGAGACGCGCTTCCTGCCCGACCAGGTGCCGGTGCTGGCGTCGTTCGCGGACCAGGCGGCCGTCGCGCTGGAGTTCGCCGAGCAGCAACGCTCGCAACGGCTGCTCGACGTGCTAGAAGACCGCGACCGCATCGCCCGCGACCTGCACGACCACGTCATCCAGCGCCTTTTCGTCACCGGCCTGACCCTGCAGGCGACCATGCGCCGCATCACCGAGCCCGAGGTGGCGGCCCGCCTGCAGACGGCCGTCGAACAGCTAGACGAGACGGTCCGCGAGATCCGCACGTCCATCTTCGACCTGCACTCGACCGACAACACCTCACTGCGCCGCCGGCTCCTGGACCTGGTGGCGGGCCTGACCGAGGCCACGCACCTCTCGCCCGCCGTGCGCATGTCCGGCACCGTCGACAACTCCGTGCCGCCCGAACTCGCCGAGCACGTCGAGGCAGTGGTGCGCGAGGCCGTCACGAACGCCGTCCGGCACGCGTCCGCGACCGAACTGACCGTGCTCATCGACGCCGGCGACGACGTCGTGATCACCGTGCAGGACAACGGAGCCGGAATCCCGCCGGACGCGGCGCGCAGCGGGCTGCGCAACCTGGCGAGCCGTGCCGCGAAGTTCGGGGGCACGCTCGCGGTTCAGACGGCTGAGGGCGGCGGCGCGTGCGTGGTGTGGCGGGTGCCGCTCCCGGTCACGTAGTCACGCGGCTGAGGCTGTCGACGTCGATCCTGCCCCGCTGGATCTCGAACACACCGGGGAGGACTTCAGCGGAGTTGTCCCGCACCCAGCCCCGCCAGTCACTCGGCCAGCGCGTGCTGGTGGACCAGCGCACGCCGACGAGTGGGACGCCCTGCAGGTCGGCCGAGGTGAGGTCGGCTCCGACCATGCTGGTCAGTGCGTTGAGCATCCGGCTGAGTGCTCGGTGCAGGGAAGTGAGCGCGGCGATGTCGTGAAGGTCGAGGGTGTGGACGGCGCTGAGGAAACCGTGCTCGAAGGGGGCGGTCCTGGTGTCGTCGCGGGTGTGCCGGGACACGTTGAACAGCAGAACGGACAATGCTCGGCTGAAGCGCTCGGCGAGACTGTGGGCGTGCAGCGCCACCCGGCTGTTGTACCCCGGCGCTCTCTTGAGCGTGTGCACGAACTCGACCGTGTCGAGCTGCAGGGCGCGCCCCGGTGGGTCGTCGGGCTCGAAGTCGGCAACGATGCCCTGGGCCTCCAGCACGGCGATGTTGCGGAGACGGGCGAACTCCTCGGGACGGGAGACGTAGCCGGCGAGAGCATGTGCGCGCAGCACGACGACGGTGAGTTCTTTCGCCGCGGCGAGCAGGTCCGTCGACATCCACGTGCGTACCGCGAGTCGTGCCTCGGCGGGCAGTCCGGCCAGATCATCGGCGAAGACCGAGAACTCGCCGGTCGGCTGCACGGGGAGTCCCACCGCCGGTAGAGGCAGGATTCGAGTGAGTCCGGCGTCGAGGTCGAGCACGTCGTCGAGAGCGACCACGAGGCCGTCCAGAACCTGGGGCAGTTTGGCGTCCGCGAGGCCGCGGTTCAGGTCGAGCACGTCGTCGAGCGCGCTGTTCAGGGACGCCAGTTGCCCGGTCAGCCAGCCGTCGAGGGCGTCGGCGGTCATCGGTCCCCTCCGTCCCGCCGCAGTCGCCTACTCAGCGTCTGACGAGCCTTCATCAGGCTCGCGCGGACCGCTTCGGAGCTGATGCCGAGCTGCTCCGCGATCTCCTTCGGGCTGAACCCGGCCTGCGTCCAGGCCATGACCTGCCGTTGCCGCTCCGGCAACCCGGCCAGTAGGTCAAGGACGTCGTGGCGTTGTTCCCATTGCTCGATGTCGGTGCCGCACAACGGGGGTGCCGATTCGGGCGGGTCGGCGACCAGGTCCTCGACGGCCGCGAACCGCCTGCGCGCGAGCGTCCGCGACGCCGTGCTGTGCGCCCAGGCCTTGGGGGAGCCGATGCGGTGCCAGGACCTGTGGGCTTCGATCATCGTGTCCTGGGCGACGTCGTTGGCCTCGGTCAGCGTCGCACCGTGCATCAACAGGAAGACCGTCAGCGGTTTGAAGTGCGTGAGGTAGAAGTCGTCGAACCCGGTGCCGCCGGACCACGTGGATGGCGGCGAGGTGGTGTGGTGTTCAGACATCGCCGTCCCGGGTGATGCGCAACCGGAGCTGGCTGCCGTCGTCGCGGAGGTCGTGCAGCTCCAGCGTCCCGGCGGAGGGCAGGCACTTCGTCAGCTGGCTGAGGACGTCCTGCCGATGTCTGTCCCGCTTCGCCTGGTGCCACAAGCGCAGCGCGAGGGCGACTACCGCCAGCGCCTCGACACCCAGCCCGCTCACCAGAGCGATCATCGTGGGGTTCATGGGGTGTAGGGGGCCGCGTGACGGCGTGTCGTGAACCGTCTCGATTCGGTTCACTCGAAAGGGTTAGCGGGGCTTCTCGCCGTCCTTGCGGAACTGCGAGGCGAACACCGCGGCCTGCGTGCGGCGCTGCATGCCGAGCTTCGCCAGCAGGTGCGAGACGTAGTTCTTGACGGTCTTCTCCGCGAGGAACATCCGCTCGGCGATCTGCCGGTTCGTCAGGCCCTCGCCGATGAGGTCGAGCACCGTGCGCTCCTGCTCGCTGAGCATGCGCAGCGGGTCGCCCTCCTCGCGTTCGCGGCGGATGCGGTTCAGCAGCGCGGAGGTGGTGCGGGCGTCCAGCAACGACTGGCCCGCGGCGACCGTGCGGACGGCGTTGACCAGGTCGGCGCCCAGGATCTGCTTGAGCACGAAGCCCGAGGCGCCCGCCATGATCGCGTCGAACAGGGCCTCGTCGTCCGCGAAGCTCGTCAGCATCAGGCACTGCAGGCCCGGGATGCGGCTGCGCAGCTCGCGGCACAGTTCGATGCCGTTGCCGTCGGGGAGCCTGATGTCGAGCACCGCCACGTCGGCCCCTGCGGTCGGCACCTTGGCCAGGGCCTCCGCGACCGACGCGGCGTCACCGACCACTTCCAGATCGGACTCCTCGCCGAGCAGGTCCGCGATGCCGCGGCGGACTATCTCGTGGTCGTCGACGAGGAAAACGCGCGTCGCCATGGAGGTCACGGTAGCCCAAAGACTCTGGAAGGAGGGGACCATCGGCACGCGGCTCGCTACAACGTTTGGGCCTAGTTTGAGATCATGAGCAGTCTTCCCGTTGTCGTCGGAGTCGACGGTTCCTCGTCCGCGCTGGCTGCGGTGGCGTGGGCGGCTCGGGAGTGTGCGCTGCACGAAGCGCCGTTGCGGCTGGTGCACGCGTACACGTTGCCGACGCGCGGGTATCCCGAGGTCATCTCATCGGCGCGTGAGCTGCGGTCGGCGATGTACGACCAAGGGCGGATGTGGCTGTCTCAGGCCGTTGCGGTCGCACGGTCGGAGGCGCCTGACGTGCCGGTGGAGCACGACCTCCGAATGGAACACCCCACGCCCGTGTTGCTCGCGGAGTCGGCACGCGCGCGAGAAGTCGTGGTGGGGTCGCACGGACTGGGCGGGTTCACCGGAGCGTTAGTGGGCTCAACGGCTGTTGCGCTCTCACAGCACGGTGAGTGTCCCGTAGTGGTGGTGCGATGCCCAAAGAATCGAACACCGCAGCACGAGGGGCCCGTGGTGGTGGGCGTCGACCTCTCGCCCGAGTCGGACCCGGCCATCGGCTTCGCGTTCGACGAGGCGGCAGCGAGAGAAGCGCCGCTGACGGCGGCGATGGCCCACATCGACGAGCAGTCGAAGCTTCTGAGCACGCGAATGTCCGGGTGGCTGGAGAAGTACCCGGACGTCGCGGTGGAACAGATGGTCGTCGGGGAGCGGCCGATCCCGTTGCTGCTGGAACTGGGGGAACGGGCCGGACTCCTCGTGGTGGGTTCACGGGGGCGTGGCGGATTCGCCGGGATGCTGCTCGGGTCTACCTCGCAGGCCCTGATCTACCACGCCCCGTGCCCGGTGGCCGTCGTCAGGCCTGCTTGACCGCGGAGATCTCGAACTCGAGGACGACCTTCTCGCTCACCAGCACGCCGCCGGTCTCGAGGGCGGCGTTCCAGGTGACGCCGTAGTCCTTGCGGTTGATCGTGTGCGAGCCCTCGAAGCCCACGCGGGTCTGGCCGTACGGGTCGACGGCCACGCCCTCGAAGGCGAACGGGATCGTGATGCTCTTCGTGACGCCCTTGATGGTGAGGTCACCGGTGATCTCGAAGTTGTCGTCGTCGACCTGCTCGGCCGAGGTCGAGACGAACGTGATCTCCGGGTGGTTCTCGGCGTCGAGGAAGTCGTTGGTGGCGAGGTGGCCGTCGCGCTGCGCGTTGCGGGTGTCGATGCTCGCGACCTTCAGGGTCACCTGGGCGGTGGTGTTCTCCGGCTTGTCACCGTCGATCGAGATCTTGCCGTCGAACTCGTTGAACGCACCGCGAACCTTGGTGACCATCGCGTGGCGTGCGACGAAGCCGATGCGGGAGTGCGAGCCGTCGATGACGTAGTCGCCGGTCAGTGCGGAGAGGTTGGTAGCGGTGGTCATGGTGCTCAGTCCTTCGGTAGCGCGATTTGGTTGAGGTGTCATCTACCCTGCCGGAACGTGGATGATGTGTCAACTATTCCCGTATGCTGAGCAGGTGACACGATGGCTGGAGCCCGAGCAGCAGCGAGCGTGGCGTGCCTACGTCCGCATGCAGGGAGAACTGAACGCGCACCTGAGCAGGCAGATGTCGGTCGACTCGGAGATTTCGATGGCCGACTTCGCCGTGCTGGTGCAGCTCACCGACACGCCCGATGAACGCGTACGCGTGCTGGAGCTCGCACGATCCCTGCACTGGGAGAAGAGCCGCATCTCACATCACGTGGCCCGGATGGAGAAGCGCGGTCTGGTCCGCAGGGAGAACTGCCGCAGCGACGGGCGCGGGTCGTTCGTCGTGCTGACCGACCTCGGCCGGTCCGCGATAGAGGAGGCCGCGCCCGCGCACGCCGAGACGGTGCGCGCGCTGGTGTTCGACCTGCTCTCCGACGACGAGGTCGACGCGTTGCGTGAGATCTCGGAGAAGGTCTTCACGCGCCTAACGACAGGCGAATGTGCGGCGGTAGTCGCTCGGTGCGATTCCGACGACCCGATGGAAGTGGTGTCGGAGGAGGGCGGCTGTCCCGAAGCCTGACCTGGCGGCGACGGCGTCGACGTCCAGGTCGGTCTCCTCGAGCAGCCTGCGCGCGTGCAGCACTCGTTGCAGTGACAGCCACTTGTTCGGGGTGGTGCCGGTCTCCGCGGCGAACCTGCGCGCGAACGTCCGCTCGGACATGACGGCCAGCTTCGCCATGGACGCCACCGTGTGGTTGTCCGCGATCGTGTCGAGCACCTGTTCCAGCACCGGTTCGAGGCTGTCGGAGCTGCACTCGGGGATCGGGAGCTCCACGAACTGCCGCTGACCGCCGTCGCGCTGCGGTGCCACGACCATCCTGCGGGCGATGATGTTGGCGACCTTGGTGCCCAGCTCCCGGCGGACCAGGTGCAGGCAGGCGTCGATGCCCGCGGCCGTGCCGGCGCTGGTGATGATGTTGCCGTCGTCCACGAACAGCACGTCCGGGTCCAGGTGGGCCTTCGGGAACCTGTCCGTGAACTCCCTCGTCTCGCGCCAGTGCGTGGTGCAGCGGCGGTCGTCGAGCAGGCCGGCCGCGCCGAGGATGAACGCCCCGTTGCACACGCTGAGCAGCGTCGCCTCGGTCTCCGTGACGGTCTTGAGCAGCTTCTCCGGGTAGACGTCCCGGATCCGCGCCGCCGGGAGGGCGACCAGGTCGGCGTCCAGCAGCGCGTCGAACCCGTGCTCCGGCGTGATGCTGACGCCCTGAATGCTCGTCGGCACCGGCTGGTTGGGGAGCTCGCCGCACACGCGGAAGTCGATCAGAGGGACGCCCTCCTCGGTCCGGTCGATGCCGAACACTTCGCAGAGCAGGCCGAACTCGAACGGCGCGACGCCGTCGATGAGCGGAACCGCCACCGATCGCAGCATGGCAGGATTTTAACGCGCATCGTCAGATCTGCCACTGTTGGCGGGATATTGTTGGCCGCAAACTTTAGACATGACTCTTGCAGCGATCGTCCTCGTAGTAGCAGTCCTCTCCGTCTGGCTCGACAAGCACCGCGACCGCACCGCCGGTCTGGCGGGCTCGTCCGACGTCACCGACCGCGACCGCATCCGCGTGCGCAACGAACTCCGGTCCATCACCTGATCTGCGTCGGAACGATGTGAGGTTCCGGTCCCGTGTACCGGGCGACCGGGCGGATGATCTTCGTGTCCTCGGACTGTTCGAGCGCGTTGGCACACCACCCGATCACCCGGCTGCACGCGAAGGTCGGCGTGAACATCTCGCGCGGGATCCCGCACTGCTCCATCACCACGCCGGCGTAGAACTCGACGTTCGCGTACAGCTGCCGGCCCGGCTTCAGCTCTGCCAGCAGCTCGGTGACCCGGCGTTCGACGGTGACCGCGAACTCGGTCAGCGAGGTGGGGCTCTCGAGCGCGATCTCCTTGAGCATGCGCGCCCGCGGGTCCTCCGTCTTGTAGACGGCGTGGCCGAAGCCCATGATCCGGTCGCCCTGCTCGATGCGTTCGCGGACCCACGCGTCGATGTTGTCCGGCGACCCGATGAGGTCCAGTGCCTCCAACGCCCGGTCCGGCGCGCCACCGTGCAGAGGTCCGGAGAACGTGCCGATGGCGGCCGTCACCGCCGACACGACGTCCGCACCGGCTGATGCGACCACGCGCGCGGTGAACGTCGACGCGTTGAACCCGTGGTCGATCGTGGCGATCAAGTACTGCTCGACCGCGCGGCTCGCCCATGGTGACGGCTCCAGTCCGGTCAACATGTACAACCAGTTCGCCGACGTTGACAAATCAACCCTGGGGTTGACCGGATCAAGTCCAAGCTTGAGCCTGTGCAGTGCCGCCAGGATCGTCGGCGTCATCGCGCTGACCCTGAGCGCGTCCGCCTTCCTGGCGCTCATCGGCGCGTCCCACATCGGCTGGCTCGGCAGCATCGACAGCGCCGTCCGCAGCCCCGCCAGCGCCGTGCACCCCGAGCGCGCGATCGCCGGCAGCACCTCGCTGATGGATTCCGGCAGCTCACGTAGTTGCGCGGTCTGCGTCCCGAAGAGCGCGGACTCGTCGGGGTTCGGCAGCCGGCCCTCGGCGAAGAGGAACCACACGTCCTCGAACGACCGCGTCCTGGCCAGCTCGATCGCGTCGTGCTCGCGGTAGTGGTAGTAGCCCGCGGCACCGTTCACGTCCCCGATCAGGGTCGTGGTGACGACGACGTCTTTAAGCCCTTTGGGTGCATCAATCAACATGGACAACAGGGTCTGTCAACATGTCTTGTACAGTCAACGTTGATGGAATCAATGTTGACGACGAATCAAGCTGCTCGCCGTCTGGGCGTGAAACCGGCGACGGTGTACGCGTACGTCAGCCGCGGCCTCCTGACCAGCACGAAGCTGAACCGCCAGAGCATGTTCGGTGTCGCCGAGGTAGAAGCTCTGGCGCAGCGCACTGGTGCACGCGGAGCAGTGGCGGCTGTGACCGATCGCATCCGCACCAGGATCTCGTTGCTGGAGAACGACCGCCTCTACTACCGCGGCCGCTCCGTTCCCGAGCTCTCGAGCACCAAGCGCTTCGAGGACGTGGCGCACTGGCTGTGGACGTCGATCGACTCCGTCGGCCTGCAGTTCCCCGAGGGCCAGGAGATCTGGATGGCCCTCCCGGACAGCGCCACCCTCACCGACCGCGTCCGCGTGGCCGTCGCCCTGGCCGGAGCCGGCGACCCGCTGCGCTTCGACCTGGACCGGTCCGTGTCCACGGCCAAGGCCCTCATCGCCGACGTCGTCGAGTCCCTGCCGCTGGTGGGCAAGCCGCAGGGCACCGACATCGCCGACCGCCTGTGGGCGCGGCTGTCCCCGCTGCCGCCTCAGACGGACGTCCTGAACGCGGCCATGATCCTGCTGGCCGACCACGACCTCGCCGTGTCGACCATGGCCGCTCGTGTGGCGGCTTCTGCCCGTGCGCATCCGTATGCCGTGGTGTCGGCCGGGCTGGGCGCGATGGAGGGACAGAAGCACGGCACCGCCACGACTCTCGCGCACCGGTTCCTCGCTCAGGCCGCGTCGGACCCGATGGGCGCGGTCGCCGAGCACCTGCGGACCGGCCAGCGGATCCCCGGCTTCGGGCACCGGGTCTACCAGGCGCGCGACCCGCGGGCCGACCACCTGCTGGCGCTGTTGCGGGGTCATGGCGAGCTGGTGGCGGACAAGGTGATCGGAACCCAGTCGCAGACGTTCCCGAACGTCGACCTGGCGCTGGCACAGCTCGGGCTGATGTTCGAGATGGCGCCGGACGCGGGGGAGGCGATCTTCGCGATCGCCCGGATCGTCGGGTGGATCGCGCACTCGATGGAGGAGTACCTGGAGCCGGGGCTGCGGTTCCGCGCGCTCGGCGTCTACACGGGAGACCGCCCGTAACTCGAGGTCTCGGCCACGGAACTCAGCCCGCCGGGACACCTGGGGTGAACGGGGCTCGTCCACCGGCGGCGCTGGCGTTGGCGGGACGAGAAGCGGACCATGGACGAGTGAGATTGTCCGCTGTGGACAACCTGAAGGTGATCCTCGTGGCGTGGGTCATCGGCGGCCACGCGCTGCTGGGCTACGCCGCGATCGGGGGCTGGCCGTACGACGAGGTCAACGAGGTCACGTTCCACTCCGGTGTCGAGACGGCACTGGCGGCGGTGATCGGGCCGTCCGGGTTGTTCTTCATGGGCACGTTCTACTTCATGGCCGGGATCTTCACGCCCGGCTCGATCGAGCGCAAAGGGCGGCAGCGGTTCATCGCCGAACGGCTCGTCCGGCTCGGCACGCCCTGGGTCGTCACCGCTCTCGTCGTCTGGCCCACGTTCGTGTGGATCGCCTACAACGGGGCCGGGGAGAACGTGAGCTGGTGGCACGCGTTCACGCACCGCAATCCGTTGCTGGACAGCGGATCGCTGTGGTTCGTGGGCGTGCTGCTGATCTTCAGCGTCGCACTGGCCTTCGCGCCGCCCGTCCAAGAACGCACCATCACCACGCGGACCGTGCTGAGCATGACGATGATCGTCGCGGGCACGACGTTCCTGACGCGGCTGGTCTTCCCGGCCAGAAGCGGACAGGTCGGCGACCTGCACCTGTGGTGGTGGCCCCAGTGCCTCGGGATGTTCCTGCTGGGCGCGATCGGCGGCAGGAAGCTGGCGGAACGGGTGCCGGACGACATCTACCGGGCGAGCCGCAACGTCGTCGTCGCCACGATCGTGGTCCTTCCCCTCGGCGCGGCGTTGCTCGGCGTGCTGGACCTCGCGCACAACGCCGACCCGTTCCTCGGCGGCTGGAGGTGGCAGGCGCTGGTACTGGCGCTGGTCGAGGGAATCCTGGTGGTGGCGGGCAGTCTGTGGCTCATCGGGCTGGCCCAGCGCAGGCTGACCGGCCAGGGACCCTTCACCGAAGGCCTGGCGCGGTCCGCCTACGTCGCTTTCGTCGTGCAGGGACCGATTCTGCTGAGCCTCGCGACGGCCCTGCGCCCGCTCGCAATGCCGGCCGAGGTCAAAGCACCGGTGGTGGGCGCGGGAGCTATCGCGGTGTCGTTCGCGATCGGCTGGTACGTCACTTCACGCCGAGGCGCTTCAACACGCTCGTCGTGATCCCGGCCGCGTCCAGGCCGTGAGCGCGCAGGATGCGGGCGCGCGAGTCGTGCGGCAGGAAGCGCGGCGGCAACGCGAAGGTCGCCACGCAGGTCGGTGTGCCGGTCAGCGCCTGACCGAGGCGCGCGCCCAGTGCACCCGTCGACGTCGTGTCCTCGACGGCGAGAACCAGTCGATGGCGGCCGCTGTACTTGACGAGGTGCGGGTCGAGCGGAGCTGTCCAGCGAGGGTCGACCACGGTGACGCGCACGTCATGTCCAGCGAGCTCCTCCGCCGCGGCCAAACAGGGACCCGCCAAGGGACCGGCCGCGATCAGCAGCACCTCGGCGTCCGGGACCTCGCGCAACACGTCGAAATGGCTCACCCGGCGCAGAGCGGGGATGTCCGGGCCGACAGAGGCCTTCGGGTAGCGCACGACCGTGGGCCCGTCGGACACGGAAACGGCCTCGCGCAACAACTCGGCCAGGGAAGCGGGATCGCGCGGAGCAGCCAGCCGCAGACCAGGTACGACGGGCAGCACGGACGCGTCCCACATGCCGTGGTGCGAGGCACCGTCGGCACCCGTGACGCCGGCGCGGTCCAGGACGAACGTCACCGGCAACCGGTGCAGCGCGACGTCCATCAGCAGCTGGTCGAACGCCCGCGACAGGAAGGTCGCGTAGATGGCGACCACCGGGTGCAACCCGCCCATCGCCATACCGGCGGCGGACGTCACGGC
Organism: Lentzea sp. NPDC005914; assembly: GCF_040629405.1. NCBI lineage: Bacteria > Bacillati > Actinomycetota > Actinomycetes > Pseudonocardiales > Pseudonocardiaceae > Lentzea > Lentzea sp. NPDC005914. The sequence continues at coordinate 47,917 of NZ_JBEXVQ010000007.1, forward strand.
GTGCTGCTCGGCGATCCCGACGTCGAAGACCCGCGAGGGGAACTTCAGCGAGAACGGCCGCAGCCCCACGGGTTCCAGCATCGCCGCCGTCAGGCAGACGACGTCGGGACGCGAGGAACCGATCGCGACGATTTCGTCCGAGAACACGTCGGTCCAGGTCCGGTCGCCGGACGAACCGGTGGCACCGACCGCGTGCATGTGGTCGGTCTCGTCGGTCTCGGCGGCCGAATACCCCTTGCCCTTCACGGTCTTGCAGTGCACGACGACAGGCCGCCCGAGCGCTTTGGCTTCCCACAGGGCGTTCTCGACGGCGTGCACGTCGTGGCCGTCGACCTCACCGATGTAGGCGAGTCCCAAAGCCTCGAACAGCCCACGAGCCGTGCCGGCCACCAGCGAGGCCGCGAACCCACCGGCGGTCGGGTCGTAGGAGCGGCCGTTGTCGTTCAGCAGCACTACAACCGGACGAGAAGCGCCGCCGATGTTGTTGAGGGCCTCCCAGCACATACCACCGGTCAGAGCGCCGTCACCGACGATGGCGACGACCCTGCGATCGGTACCGGCCAGCTCGAAAGCCTTCGCCAGACCGTCCGCATAGGACAGTGCGGTGGACGCGTGCGAGTTCTCGATCACGTCGTGCGCGGACTCGGCCGCGGACGGATAGCCCGACAGGCCACCGGCCTGCCGCAGGGAGTCGAAGTCGGAGACACGCCCGGTCAGCATCTTGTGCACGTAGGACTGGTGCCCGGTGTCGAACAGCACCACGTCGACGGGCGAGGCGAACACCCGGTGCACCGCGATGGTCAGCTCGACGGCACCCAGGTTCGGCCCCAGATGCCCGCCGGTCCGGTGCACCTTGGAGATCAGGAACGACCGGATCTCCGCGGCCAGCGGGGAAAGCGAGGCGGACGGAAGCGCCCGCACGTCGGCGGGTGAGGCGATGTCAGCCAGCACTGCGCACCGCCGGCGGCAGCGTGAATGCGATCGTCTCGGTGGCGGTCGTGTGCGTGGACACCGTCACGGATCCCAAGGCCCGCAAGGCCGAGACCACCTCGTCGACCAGTTCTGGCGGAGCGGACGCGCCGGCCGACAGACCCACCGAGGCGACCCCGGTCAGCCAGGCGGGGTCGATCTCCGAGGCGTCGTCGATCAGGTAGGCCGGAGTGCCACCGCGCGCCGCCAGCTCGACCATCCGCACTGAGTTGGACGAGTTCTTCGAGCCCACCACCAGCACCAGATCGGACTGCGCGGCGACGTCCCGGATCGCGATCTGCCGGTTCGTGGTGGCGTAACAGATGTCGTCCGACCCCGGCCCGCGCAGCTGCGGGAACTTCCGCTGGAGGGCCTCGATCACCTCGGCCGTCTCGTCCACGGCCAGTGTCGTCTGCGTCAGATAGGAGACGGGCCCGCTGATCTCCAGGGCGAGCACGTCCTCGACCGTCTCCACCAGCACCATCCGGTCGGGCGCTTCTCCCAGCGTCCCTTCGACCTCCTCGTGCCCGGCGTGACCGATCAGCACGATGGTGTCGCCGCGCTCGGCGAAGCGCCGGGCCTCGGAGTGCACCTTCGTCACCAGAGGACAGGTCGCGTCCAGCACGTCCAGCGACCGCGAGACGGCCTCGGCACGAACAGCGGGGGAGACGCCGTGCGCGGAGAAGACCGCCGTGGCGCCGTGCGGCACCTCGGACAGCTCCTCCACGAACACGGCGCCACGAGCCTCCAGCGACCGGACGACGTGGACGTTGTGCACGATCTGCTTGCGCACGTAGATGGGGCCGCCGCGCTGGTCGAGCAGCCGTTCCACAATCTCGATGGCGCGCTCCACCCCGGCGCAGAACGACCGGGGTGAGGCGAGCAGCACCGAACGCGGCGGGTGTTGCGTCATCGAGTGCCTTCCGGAAGGAGTGTTCAGTGGTCCCGGTGGGTGACCAGCTGAGCGAGCGTGCCCAGTTCGACTGCCGCACGCGCGGTCGGGGAGGCCTCGCCGAGATGGACCAGGGCCTGCGTGTGCAGCTCGTCGGCCTGTGTCTGGCTCCACGCGCGACCGCCGGCCAGATCAACCAGGGATGCCGCCCGCGCAAGCGTTTCCGCGTTCATCTCCTGCGAGCCTGTGTAGAGAGACGCCAGCTCGGCGGCGTAGACGGCATCGGAGTTCAGCGCGTACACCACCGGTAGCGACTTCTTGCGGTTGGCCAGGTCCGAGTGCACGGCCTTGCCCGTCACCTCCGGGTCGCCCCAGATGCCGAGCAGGTCGTCCACGTGCTGGAACGCCAGTCCGAGCTCGCCGCCGTAGCCGCGCATGGCCTCGACCTGCTCGTCGGTGCCGTCGCCGTACAGCGCGCCCAGAGCCGTTGAGGCACCGAGCAAAGCGCCCGTCTTGCCGCGGGCCATCTGCTCCACTTCGGACACGGCGACATCCGAACGCGTCTCGAAGTCGAGGTCGAACGCCTGCCCTTCGAGCAACGCCACAACAGCGTCACCCAGCGTCCGGATCGCTTCGAGAGCGCGCGGATGTCCGGACGCCGCGAGCACGTCCACCGCCAGCGCCTGCAACGCGTCGCCCGCCAGGATGGCCGCGTTCACACCGAACACGGTCCAGGCCGTGGCCCGGTGGCGACGGGTCGTGTCGTGGTCCATCACGTCGTCGTGCAGCAGCGAGAAGTTGTGGATCAGCTCCACCGCGACCGCCGCCGGAACGGCCGACGCCGCGCGGCCGCCGACGGCCTCGGCCGCCAGCAGCACCAACGCCGGGCGGATGGACTTGCCGCCGTTCTCCAGCACCGGGTTGCCGTACTCGTCGCGCCACCCGTGGTGGTACTCCGCGATCGTGCGCATCGACGGCGGCAGCTGTTCGACGGCCTTGCGCAGAGCCGGGAGCACGAGGCCCCGGCTCCACGCGAGCACCTCGCCGGAGGGTCTGCCCGCCGCGAGAAGTTCGGTCATTTCCGCTGTCATGGCTAGAGACCGATCTCCACGTTCTCCAGCACGCCCAGCGCGTCCGGCACCAGCACCGCGGCCGAGTAGTACGTCGACACCAGGTACTTGAGCATCGCGTGCTCGTCGATGCCCATGAACCGCACGTTGAGACCGGGCTCGTACTCGTCCGGGATGCCGGTCTGGCGCAGGCCGACGACACCCTGCTTCTCCTCGCCCAGGCGCATCGCGAGGATCGACGTGGTGCCGTTCTTGTTCACCGGGATCTTGTCGCACGGCGCGATCGGGATGCCCCGCCACGACTGCAGCGGCTTGCCCTCGACCTCGACCGTCGGCGCGTACAGGCCGCGCGCCGACAGCTGCCGGCCGAACGCCGCGATCGCCTTGGGGTGGGCCAGGATCAGCTTGGTGTTGCGGCGCCGCGAGATCAGCTCGTCCATGTCGTCCGGCGTCACCGGGCCGGACCGGGTGCTGACCCGCTGCTTGAGGTCGGCGTTGGCGAGCAGGCCGAACTCCTTGTTGTTGACGAGCTCGAACTCCTGCCGTTCGCGCAGCGCCTCGATCGTCAGCCGCAGCTGGTGCTCGACCTGGTCCATCGGCTGGCTGTAGAGGTCCGCCACACGCGTGTGGACGCGCAGGATCGTCTGCGCCACCGACAGCTCGTACTCACGCGGCCGCAGCTCGTAGTCCACGAACGTGCTGGGCAGCGTCGGCTCGCCGTCGTGGCCCGACGAGATGTCGATCTCCGCCTCGCCGTGCTTGTTCGATGCGGTCGTCGGGTTCGCCAGCTGCTGCGCGATGTGTTCGCGCAACGGCTCGATCTGACCGTTGAGCTGGTTGAACCGGGCCCGCGTCAGCACGACGGCGGTCGTCGGCGTCAACGCTCGCGCGGTGAAGCTCCAGTTCTTCTCGGTGCCGGACAGGACGGCCTCGTCGCCGAGGTACTCGCCGTCCGCGATCGTGCCCAGCGCCACGTCGTCGCCGTACTCGCCGAGGCCGGTCTTGGTGACCTTGCCGTGCGCGATGACGATGATCTCGTCGACCGGCCCGCCGCGTTCCGTGATCGCCTCGCCGGGCTGGTACTCGCGCTGCTCGAAGCGGTTCGCGACGACGGTCAGTGCCTCCTCGTCCTCGAACCCGCGCAGCAGCACGAACTCCGCCAGCTCCTGCGGCACGATCCGCACCTCGGACCCGACGCTGGTGAACGTGACGCGGCCGTCGCCGATCGCGAACGTGAGCCGCCGGTTGACCCGGAACGCGCCACCCTTGGCCTCGACCCACGGAAGCATTCGCAGCAGCCAGCGGGGAGAGATCCCCTGCATCTGCGGTGCGGACTTGGTGGTCGTCGCGAGGTTGCGCGCAGCGGCCCGCGACAGGCTCATCTGCTTGTCCTCGACCCCAAGGCCCGGATCGGTAACAGTCACTGCGAGTCCAATCTACTGACGAACGAGAACTGCGGCGGTGCCGAGTCCCGTGGGGGAGTGGAACGACTTCCGGGTGGGGGTGGGGGAGAAGCTGAATCGGCCGGATCTCTGCGACCAGAGCAGTTCGCCGGCGAGCCACGACTTGAGTGCTTCGACGTACCGGTGCAGCCCGGCACGCGCCTCCTCGTCGAGGTGGTACTCCTGAACCAGCGACGGCAGCTCGGCGATGATCGACTCGATCTGCCGCAACCGGGCGGCGACCAGGTCCGCGACCACCGAGACGGCCTGTTGCAGCTCGCACTCGAAGAACTGCTGCACCGCGAGCACCGCGCTCGTCGTGCTGGCACCGGAGCCGTAGAAGGCGTCGAACCCGAGAATCTCCTGACGCAGCCCGGGAACGTCGCCGAACGAGTCGACCAGCGCGCGCATCGTCGAGTTGCGCAACAACTCCGCGGGCAGTTCGGCGCTCACGGACTTCTGCGCGAGCGCCGCGGACAGGTCGCCGGCGTTGGTCTTGCGCCGCATCTCGACGAGGTCGATCGGGTCGGGCACACGGCCCTGGGCGGTGTTGTGCAGCTCCCACGCCAGCCCGTCCAGGATGTCCGTGACGCCGGCACGGTCATCGTCGTCCAAAGAGGACCTTGAGACCAGGTCGGCGAGACCCTTCTCCGCGGGGTTCATCGGCAGCACCGACCCCGATGCGAGGATCTCCTCGAGCCGCGCGATGAACGCCTTGCCGCCCGGCACGTTGCGCGGCCGCAGAAAACCCTCGCGGAACACGTCGTGCAGGTAGAAACCCCACGTGTGCCAGTCGTTGATGTGCTTCAGGTCTTCCAGCGACGCCGTCGGGTGCGTGAGCGGACCGAAGCCGCCGTAGTCCGCCGCGTCGTAGAACGCCTCGGTCCACGGCGCGCCGCCCAGCATGCCCATGTCGCGCACCCACGCCTTGGTGTGCTGGCGAACCCGGTCGGCGTGCGGGGAAAGCCTTGCCGCGAACGGCATGTCGAACTCAACCACGAGACACCCCCAGCCACGCGCCGGACGTGCCCAGACCCGTCGGCCCGCGCAGGATCGTGCGGAAGAACGCGGAGTTGCCCGCGCCGCCACCTTCGACCTTCGTGTAGCGACCGGCGTGCAGGTGCCACTCGTGGCCACCGGACTGCCAGTCCTGCAGACCCTTCACGTACTTGAGCACCCGCGCCTGCTCCAGCGGGTCGACGCCGTGCTCGGCGAACAACGTCGGCAGCTCGGTGAACACGGTGTTCTCGAACTGGTGCAGCCGCGAGGTCAGCAGGGTGTTCACGGCCTCGACCGCGGTCTGCGTGTCGTGACCGAAGAACTTCTCGAACACCAGCACCCCGTTGGAGTTCTCGCCCTCGCGCTGCACCTCGCGCTCGTACGAGAAGATGTCGTTGCGCAGGTGGATCGCGTCGGAGAACGTGTCGGAGAGCACCCGCAACGGCCGGGTGCGCGCGATCGACGCGGGCACCTCGGCCGCCTCGGAGACCTCGACCAGGTTCGCCGACCACGGTGCGCCGCCGACCTTGCGGCGCATCTCGATGTACTCGATCGGGTTGGCGACGGTGCCGGACGCCATGTTCTTGATCTCCCACATGCACTCGAGCAGGAGGTTGTGGGTGCTCGTGGTGAAGCGGCGCCGCCAGTCCTGCGACATCAGCGGGATCGTGCGCTGCCAGAGGTCGACGAGTCCGCGTTCGGTCGGGTTGACGGGCTCCGGCGACGGGTCCGTGCCGTTGATCGGCATCAACGCGGGCAACCGGTCGAGGTACGCCTTCGCCCGAGCGACGTCCGTGGCCTTCTTGAGCTGTATTTCACTCTTGAACAGGTCGAAGAACTCGTCGTCGAAGTAGAAGACCCAGACGTACCAGTCCGTGATGAGGTCGAGGATCTCCGCGGGGGCGTCGGGGTGGGTCCACGCGCACATGAACCCGTAGTCGTCGCCCGCGAGGATCTCCTCGGTCCACACCCCGGTGCCGAGCATGCCCATGTCCCGCGCCCACTGTGTCGAGTGGACGCGGGCGCGCTCGAGGTGCGGGTTCATCCGCGCCGGGTGGGGCACGTAGAACTCCGGCATGGTGAAGGCTGTCAACTCAGCCCTCGCGGCCGAGCTCGACGTGCTCCAGGACACCGATCGCGTCCGGCACCATGATGGCGGCCGAGTAGTAGGCGCTGACCAGGTAGTTGATGATCGCCTGGTCGTTGATCCCCATGAACCGCACCGAAAGGCCCGGCTGGTACTCGTCGGGGATGCCGGTCTGGTGCAGGCCGATGACGCCCTGGTTCTGCTCGCCCGTGCGGATGAGCATCACCGACGACGTGCGGGTGTCCGAGACCGGGATCTTGTTGCACGGCAGCACGGGGATGCCGCGCCACGCCGGCACCTGCTGGCCGTTGAAGTCGATGTGCTGCGGGTAGATGCCGCGCTTGTTGAGCTCACGGCCGAACGCCGCGATCGTGCGCGGGTGGGCCAGGAAGTAGCCGGGGTCCTTCCACACCACCGAGAGCAGCTCGTCGAAGTCGTCCGGGGTGGGCGGGCCGGAGCGGGTGTGGATGCGCTGCTTGAGGTCCGCGTTGTGCAGCAGGCCGAACGACCGGTTGTTGACGATCTCGTGCTCCTGGCGCTCGCGCAGGGCTTCGATCGTGAGCCGCAACTGCTGCTCGACCTGGTCCATCGGCTGGTTGTAGAGGTCCGCGACACGCGTGTGGACCTGCAGCACGGTCTGGGCGACGCTCAGCTCGTACTCGCGCGGCGAGAGCTCGTAGTCGACGAACGTTCCGGGCAGCACCGGCTCGCCGTCGTGGCCCGCCGCCATGTCGATCTCGGCCTCGCCGAAGTCGTTCTGGGGCCTGTTGCGGCTGTTGTAGGCCTGCTGGATGTGGGCGCGCAGGCCGCCGGCCTCGCCGTTGAGGGCCTGGAAGTCGTTCCAGGACAGCGTGAGCACGGTGACCGGGGTGACGGCCTTGGCGCTGTACTCCCACTCGCCCTGCGGCCCGGCCAGGACGGTCTCGCCGAAGTACTCGCCGTCGGCCAGGTTGCCGAGCACGGTGTCGCCGCCGTACTCACCGGTGCCGATCTTGTCGACCTTGCCGTGCGCGATCAGCACGACGGTGTCCTTCGGACGGCCCTTCTCGACGATGAGGTCGCCGATGCCGAACTCCTGCTGCTGGAAGCGGCCGGCGAGCGCGGCGAGCACCGCGTCGTCGTCGAAGCCCTTCAGCAGTGACAGTTCGGTGAGCTCCATCGGGACGACGCGGATCTCGGCGCCCGTGTTGGTGAACGAGACGCGGCCGTCGCCCAGCGTGTAGGTGAGACGGCGGTTGACGCGGTAAGCACCACCCGCGGCCTGGACCCAGGGCAGCACCTTGAGCAGCCAGCGGGAAGTGATTCCCTGCATCTGCGGGACGGACTTGGTGGTCGTGGCCAGATTACGAGCGGCGGCCGTGCCCAAACTCAGCTGCTGACGGCCCTCATTGAGGTCAGAATCCGTCACAGTCACAACCTGCACCCACCTATCTCAATGCGCTAATGGACCAATCCGATAAGCCGGAACGGACGTTAGTTCTCGCGATTGAGCGCTGTGAAGGGGCCAAAAAGGCGACATTCGGGTGGGTGCATTACGCCTGTTGCCGCTACGGAGCGTACAACTGGTGCACTACGCAAGGACTTGTGTATCGGCAGGTGGGTGACGCATTTCTATTCGTAGATGAGTGGAATAGGGCACTCGTTTGGCCCAGTAGGATCACCCTTTTGAGCGCATTGGTGAGTGATGCTCTACTGCTATACGACACCACTCCGAGTGGGTCGGAATCCACTCGAAGCGGTGTGTATCAATACAACATTGCGCCTCTCGGTGCTACCCGGAACCGATGTCCGGATTTTGTACCAAGGACTATTCGTGCTATTGTGCGTCGCGGGAGTTCAGGAATGATTCCACCTGAGTGACGACGAACTCGTGGTCCTCGGCCTGGGGCAGACCGGACACACCGACCGTGCCGACCGGGCCGGTGCCGCGCAGGATGACCGGGAAGACGCCGCCGTGCGCCGCGTACAGCGCCGGGTCCAGGTGCGACTGCGCCTCGAACGTCGTGCCCTTCTCGCGGAACGTCGTGCCAACGTAGAACGAACTGTGGCCGAACAGCTCGACCACGCGGGCCTTGCGCTCCAGCCACCGGTCGTTGTCCGGCGCGGTGCCGGGCAGTGCGGCGTGGAAGAGCCGATGTCCGTTGCGCTGCACCGAGATCGCGATCGGCAGGCCCTGTTCGCGGGCCGCGTCGAGCAGGTGCAGGCCGAGTTCGATCGCGACGTCGTTGCCGAACCGCGTGAACTGCAGGCGCCGCTCCTGGGCGAGAAGCTCTTCCGAGTTCACAGTTCCACCACCCGGTTCTCGCGCGCGGACGTGAACGCGGCCTCGATGACCTCGAGCGCGTAGACGCTGCTCGCGGGGTCGACCGGGATCCGCCCGGCCCGCAGTTCGGCGTAGAAGTTCTGGTACGCACCGGGTTCCACGGGGATTTCCGCGGTCTCGCCGAGGACTCCGAGCTCGCCGGTGCGGTCTTCGCGACCCCAGTCCGGGTCGGTCGGGCGGCGGCCGGCGTCGAGCGCGTCCTCCTGCTCGTCCATGCCGCTGATCACGAACGCGCCCTCGCTGCCGAGCACGCGGAACCGCGGCCCGTGGTGGGCGGCGTGCGCGTTGGCCCACAGGTGCGAGCGGGCGCCGTTCTCGTGCGTCAGCGCCACGAACACGTCGTCGTCGACCTGCGCGCCCGGCCTGCGCAGGTCCAGTTCGGCGTAGACGCTCTTGACCGGCCCGAAGAGCTGCAGCGCCTGGTCGACGAGGTGCGCGCCGAGGTCGTAGAGGAGGCCGCCGGCTTCGGCTTTGTCGCCGAACTCGCGCCAGTTGTCCCAGATCTCCGGCACCCAGCGCTCGTATCGAGACTCGAACCGCCGAACTTCGCCCAGTTGGCCGATGATCTTGCGCACGGTGAGGAAGTCGCTGTCCCAGCGGCGGTTCTGGAAGACCGTGAGCGGCACGCCCTTCGCCTTGGCTGAGGCCACGAGATCCTTCGCCTCGGTGCTGGTGGGCGCGAACGGCTTGTCGACGACGACCGCGACACCCTTGTCGATGGCGCGCTTCGCGTACTCGACGTGGGTGCGGTTCGGGGTGGCGACGACGATCAGGTCGAGGTCCATCTCGAACAGCTCGTCCGCGGTCACGATCTTGGCGTCCGGGTACGCGGCACCGGCCTGCGCCTGCCGCTTCGGGTTCGCCGTGACGATGGCGACGAGGTCCATGCCCTCCGTCGAGGAGATGAGCGGGGCGTGGAAGACCCGTCCCGCGATGCCGTAGCCCAGGAGTCCGACTCGTGTCATGCTTCTCATTAAAGCAACGCTGTTGCATAATTGCTACGTGGACCTCACCTCGCTGCGTTCGCACAACAACCGGACCGTGCTCGGTCTGGTGCGCAAAGGAGCTCTGAGCAGGGCGGACATCTCTGCCGCCGTGGAGCTGACCCCGCAGGCGGTCTCGAAGATCGTGGCGCGGCTCATCGAGCAGGGCCTGCTGGAGGAGACCGGCGCGGTCCGTGCCGGAGGCCGTGGCAAGCCCCGGATGGCGCTCCAGTTGCGCGCCGATGGGGCGCAGGCGTACGGGGCGTACGTCGACCGCGACGAGCTGCGGGTGGTGCTGCTCGACCTTACCGGCGAGGTGGTGTCGTCCTCGGTCGTACCGCTGCCCGCGCTGTTCACGCCGGACGACGTGCTGGAGGCGCTGGTCCCGCTGGTCGAGCTGGGGGAGCGGGTGCTCGGGCTGGGCATCGGAATCGCCGGGCCGCTGGACTTCGCGAGCGGCGTGGTCGACCCGAACGGCCTGCCGGGCTGGAAGGGCGTGCCGCTGCGCGCGTTGGCCGAGGAACGGCTCGGTCTGCCCGTGGTCGTCGACAAGGACACGAACGCGGCGGTGCTCGCCGAGGCGTGGCACCGGCCGATGCGGGACGCGGCAGTGGTGTACGCGGGCACGGGCCTGGGTGCGGGGTTGTTGCTGGGCGGCGAGGTGCACCGCGGCGCACGGTCGGGCGCCGGCGAGTTCGGGCACACCACGATCCAGCTCGACGGACCGCTCTGCGTGTGCGGGCGGCGCGGATGCGTGGAGGTGGTGCACGCGGTTGCCGGGGCGGCCGCACCGAAGGTGCTCGGCGCGGCGGTGGCGAACCTGGTGCAGCTCCTGGATCTGGACCAGATCGTCCTGAGTGGACGGAAGGTGCTGGAGGCCCAGGACGCGTACCTCGCGGCGATGCCGGACGTGGACGTGAGCGTCACGGCGTACGGCGCCGACCTGGTTCCCGTCGGCGCGGGGCTGCTGGTCCTGGGCGAGTTGTTCTAGCCTGAGGGGCGTGGACGTCGAGCACGTCATCGGCCTGCCGCACCCCAGGCTGCGGCCGTTCGTCACGCGGTACTCCGGGTATCGGATGCACACCGAGCCCGGCATTCACCGCGGCCTGCCGTCGCGGTCGCTCACCCTCGTCGTGACGATGGACGGCACCGTCGACCTCGCGGAAGGCCGGTTCGCGACGCTGTGCGGCGGCCTGCACGACGAGGCCGTGCTCATCACGCACAACGGTTTCCAGCACGGGATCCAGTGCTCTTTGACGCCGTTGGGCGCGCGGGCGTTCTTCGGCATGCCCGCCGCCACGCTCTCCGGGACGTCGGTGGGGCTGGACGTCCTCGATGCTCCGGCCGCTGAACTGCGGGAACGAGTGCAGACAGCGCCGACGTGGGCCGACCGGTTCGCTGCGCTGGACCTCGTGCTGGGCCGGTTGCTGCGACCGGTGAAGCAGCAGGTCGAGGTCGCGTGGGCGTGGCAACGGGTTTCGGAAGGTCTGTCGGTCGGGGAGATCGCGGCCGAGGTCGGGTGGAGCCGGCAGCACCTGAGCGCGCGGTTCGCCGCCGAGTACGGGCTGACGCCCAAGGTCATGGGGCGCGTGATGCGGTTCGAGCGGGCGAACCGGATGCTGCGCGGCGAGGTCCGGCCCACGCTGACCGAGGTGGCCGTGGCCTGCGGCTACACCGACCAGGCGCACTTCAACCGGGACTGGCGGGCGCTGTGCGGGGCGACCCCGACCGAGTGGATCGCGGCCGAGCTTCCATTCGTACAAGGCAGCGAGGACGTGCCGGCCGCAAGGTAGTGGCATGACTACACCCGCACCTACCTGTTGGCCCACTTTGTCCTACCAGGACGCACCGGCCGCGATCCGGTTTCTCGTGGAAGGGTTCGGCTTCAAGGAGCATCTCGTCGTGCCCGGTGAGGCCGACGGCGAGGTCGTGCACTGCGAGATGGTCTGGCCCGAGGGCGGTGGCGTGATGCTGGGATCCGCCGAGCGCTCGGTCGGCGAGGTCACGGCGACGCACGTCGGAGCCGCTTCCGTGTACGTGGTGACCGATCGGCCGGACGAGATCTACACGCAGTGCATGGCGCACGGCGCGACGGAGATCCGCGGCTTGAAGGATGAGGACTACGGCTCGCGCGGCTTCACCGTGGCCGATCCCGAGGGCAACCGCTGGAGCTTCGGCACCTATCGCGGAGCCTGAAGCAACCTGGCGGCGAGATCTGGAGTCTCCAGGTGTGGAGAGGTTCACACCTAGGGGAGGACAGGTGCGCTTAGCGCGCTGTTTTGTGACCACCGTGATCGTCGCCGGGCTGGTCGGCCCGGCGACGGCGGCACACGCGGAGCCGAGAACCACCGCCGAGCCGCTCAGAACGCAGACCATCACGCTGATCAGCGGCGACGAGGTCGTCGTGAACGAACGCGGGGAGCTGGCCGGAGTCCAGGGACGGCCCGGCATGCGGTTCGCCGAGTACGTGCAGGACGGTCACCAGTACGTGGTGCCGGCGGACGCAGTCGAGGCGGTGACGCAGGACCGCGTCGACAAGCGCTTCTTCGACGTGACCGCGCTGCACTCGTTCGGCTACACCGACGACAAGATCGACCGGATTCCGGTGCTGGACAACGGCTTCCGCGCTGCCGCGGCGGTGCCGAAGAACGAGGCAGGGCAGCGCTGGAAGACCCGCGCGAACGCCCGTGCCGCCGGGAAGCTGTGGCTGAACGGCAAGGCGAACATCTCCCTGGACCAGAGCGTGCCGATGGTGGGCGCGCCCGCCGCGTGGCAGGCAGGGTTCGACGGCACCGGCGTCACCGTCGCGGTGCTCGACACGGGATACGACCAGAACCATCCCGAGCTCGCGGGTGTCGTGTCGGTGGCGAAGGACTTCACCCCGGCCGGCATCCAGGACAACATCGGCCACGGCACGCACGTCGCCTCGACGATCGCGGGCCGCGGCCAGAAGTACTCCGGTGTGGCGAAGGGCGCGAAGCTCGCGGTCGGCCGGGTCTGCGAGGGCACCTGGTGCCTGGAAAGCGCGATCCTGGCCGGCATGGAGTGGGCGGCGCGCGAGGTCAGGGCCAAGGTCGTCAACATGAGCCTCGGCAGCGAGATGTCGTCCGACGGCACGGACCCGTTGTCGGCCAAGGCGAACGAGCTCACGGCCGAGACCGGCGCGCTGTTCGTGGCAGCGGCGGGCAACCTGGGTGACCGTCGCAAGATCGGTGGACCGGCGGCGGCCGACGCGGCGCTGGCGGTCGCGAACCTGACCAAGTCCGGCACGGTGAACGAGTGGTCGACGCGCGGGCCGCGGTTCAAGGACTTCGCGGTCAAGCCCGACATCGCGGCGCCGGGCACGGACATCGTGGCCGCGCGCGCCGAGGGCACGCTGTGGGAGTACTACGTCGACGACCTGCACGCGCGGCTTACGGGCACGTCGATGGCGGCCCCGCACGTCGCCGGTGCCGCGGCGGTCCTGGCCCAGCGCAACCCGTCATGGACCGCCACTGAGCTCAAGGCCAACCTGATGGCGACGGTGAAGCCCCTTGCCGACAGTCCCGCGAACATCGGCGCCGGCCTGTTGGACGTGGGTCGCGCGGTGACGCAACAGGTGCGCGCGGACGTCGGCAGCCTGTCGTTCGGGTTGTTGGAATGGCCGCACACCAGGACGTTCACGAAGACGATCATCTACTCGAACTCCTCGGCACAGCCTGTTTCCCTTGTGTTGCAGCACGACCTCGGCGCGGACTTCTCCGTTCCCGCCTCGGTGACGGTGCCCGCCGGTGGCACGGCGGCGGTCGACGTGGTGCTGGACCCGCGCAAGGGCAACGGCAAGTTCTTCGGGCACGTCAAGGCTTCCGGCGGTGACGTCTCGCTGACCACCGCTGTCGGCGCGTACGTGCAGGAGGAGTACCGCACGCTGTCGTTGTCGATGATCGGCCGCGACGGCAAGCCGGTCCCCGACGAGTTCGTGGTGCTGGTCAACATGGCCACGCAGGAAGCCTCGCTGCTGGACATCTCCTACGGCGCCGGCTCGTCGCGGGTGCCTGTCGGCGACTACGCGGTGCTGGGCCGGATCGATGAGAAAACGCCGCACTACGACTGGTTCACGCCGGTGTCGGCGACCGAGGTGGCCGGCCGGGTGTCGCTGACCGCGGACACCACGATCACGCTGGACGCCAGGCAGGGCAAGCAGATCAGCGTCCAGCTCCCGGACTCCCGCTCGGAGGTGTGGTACCGCGCGGCCGACCTGCGCGTGCCGTGGAAACAGGGCGGCATCAGCGGTGTCGCGAGCATCATCGACGGCCGGGTGCCGTTGTACGGTCTGTCGTTCGGCCCGTCGCTGCCGGAGCTGACCTACAACTCGAACCTCAAGGGCGGCCAGCCGCTGGTCTCGGTCGTGGGCGGGTTCCCGGTGCGGTACTTCGAAAGCAGCCCTCGCCTGCCCGCGGGCGACCACCCGTTCGACGTGGCCGAGCGCGGTGGCGACGTGCGCGGCAAGCTGGCGCTCGTCCGTACCCCAGGTGAAGACGTGTACGAGGTCGCCCGCGCGATGCAGGCGGCGGGCGCGGCCGGTGTGCTGTGGGCGGGCCCGGTGCCGTTCGGGCGCGACGAGCGGACGGCCATCCCGGTGATCACCGTGGCCGAGCACCACGTGACGCCTTCGCGGCTGACGTTGCGCGCCATCAACGGATCGCCGGTGTCCTACACCTTGTACCTGCAGGACAAGGGTGCTTTGCCGGTCGGGACGAAGCAGATCCGCCACTCCGACCTGGCCGAGGTGAAGGCGCGCTACCACTCGTCCGGAGAGGGCGGCTGGGTCACCCAGCGCAACTACTCGGTGGTCGACGGCAAGCCCAACCTGAACACCGGCGCGCTGGACGAACAGCTCACGATTCCCGTGCAGCGCACCGAGTACTACACGGCGGGCAACGGCGTCAGCTGGCACCAGGAGGGCTTCGACAGCTCGACCGCCACGTCGTGGGCGGACCTCAAGCCGGTGACCTACGCGCCAGGCAAGAAGTACGACCGCTCGGACCTGCGCGCGGTCAGTTCGCCGCGGTTCGGCCGGCCGTCGCTCGTGACCTGGTCGCAGGGTGGCGGTGTGGAGCGCACCGGTGACGTCATCAGCGCGCGGATCTCACCGTTCGGCGGATCCACGTGGGCGGAGAACTGGCGGTTGAGCGGCTACGGCCAGCTCGAACTGCGTCACGACAACGTAGTGGTGGGCTACTCGGACATGCGCGCCGGCGACTTCACCGCACCGGAGCGTTCCGGGAAGTACCAGCTGATGCTGAACGCGTCCCGGGACACGTCGGCGTTGTCGACCTCGGTGCGCACCACGTGGGAGTTCTCCGCCGCGGCCGAGGGCCGGTTGCCGTTGCTGGAGGTCGACTACTCGGTGCCGGTGGACCTGCGCAACAGCTGGAAGGCCGGTGCACCGATGCCGGTGAAGTTCACCGCGTCGCGCCAATCGAGCACCGTACGTGGGCTGCACGCCTACGCATCGTTCGACGACGGGGCGAACTGGGTGCCGGCGAAGTCGATCGTGCCCCCTGGTGGGGCTCCTGGGGGTTACGTGTCGCTACGTGTGGTGGCTGAGGACACCGACGGCAACACGGTCGACCAAACGGTCTTGCGCGCCTACCGCCTTCGGGCGTAACCGCGCGGCCGTTCGGTCGTTGTAACCCCCTGCGGCACCTGCCCAGTTGTGCGCGAGACGAAGAAGGACGCGGCGTCTCGCAGCCACGGGCAGGTGCCGCCATTACGTTCGGCTCATGGGGATCTTCGAAGAGCTGGTGGCAGAGGGAGCGGCGGTACCGCTGGAGGGCTGGGACTTCTCCTGGTTCGCCGGCCGCGCCACCGAGGAACGCCCGCCATGGGGTTACGCGTCGTTGATCGCTGCCCGGCTCGCGGCGGTGGAGTCGGCGCTGGACCTGCAGACCGGCGGGGGAGAGGTGACGGCTTCGGCTGTCCTGCCACCGCTGATGGCCGCCACCGAGTCGTGGCCGCCCAACGCGCTGGTGGCGTCGCGGAAGCTGCCGTTGGTCGTGCAGGCACCGGACGCCGGCCCGCTGCCGTTCCGCTCCTCTGTCTTCGACCTGGTCATCAGCAGGCACCCGGTCGTGACGCCGTGGGCGGAGATCGCGCGGGTGCTGCGGCCGGGCGGCACCTACTTCTCGCAGCAGATCGGCGCCGGGACGAACAGCGGTCTGACCGACTTCATGATGGGGCCGCAGCCGGTGAGCGATGCTCGCAGCACTGAGCGCGCACGTGCATCGGCCGAGGCTGCGGGGCTGAAGGTGCTTCGGCTGGAGCCGGTGTCGTTGCGGGTGGCGTTCTTCGACGTCGGCGCGGTCGTGCACTTCCTGCGCAAGGTGTTGTGGACCGTGCCGGGATTCACCGTGGAGGGGCATCGGGACCGGCTCCTGGACATGCACGAGCACATCCAGGAGCACGGCGAGTTCGTCTGCACCTCGACGCGGTTCCTGATCGAGGCGCGCAAGCCCGGTTAATCCGCGGCTTCGATGTACCGGAGCGCGGCTTCCTCGCTGATCGGCACCAGCTCGCCGCGGTCGCGGCCGTGGAACATGTCGTCCCGCAGATAGCTGGTCTCCCAGCCATGACCGGGACCGGGGGTGTGCGTCTGTTCCTTGTCGCTGCCGTTCGGGGCGGTCCAGGTGCGGACCACGGCCTTCGGGTTGTCCAGCGGGTGGTCCTCGTCGACCTGCGCGAAGTACGAGAACCTGCCGTCCACCGGGTCATTGGCGTGGACACGGGTGTGCTGGATCGCTTCGAACGCCGTCACCGCCTCCGCGGAGATCGGACGTGCCCAGGCTCCCTGGTAGCCGTTCTCGACCATGGCGAGGTCGCCGGTGGGCTCCCAGACAAGGCGCCGTGAGTAACGCTCGTCATGTGTCTGGCCGGCTTCGTCGGTCCACCGGCGGACGACCCCGGCAGGGTCGTCGAGCTCGGGGCGGATCTCGGTGAGCATGGCGTAGTACTCGTACCGCCGGTTCACTTCCGACCTCGTTTCGCTGAGGCGGAACGCGCCTCCGGACCAGCTGTCCGAAGGCGCGTCCAGGGTTTGCTTACGGCTTGATCTTATGCGCGTTCAACGGGGGCTCGATCTTGTTGAAGAAAGCCTTGGCTTCCTGGTTTTTCGCTTCGATCGCTGTCTCGAGGAGGTCCGTCCAGGTAGTACGTTCGTCCTTGGGCATCTCCCTCACCTTGAGATACTCCAGCGCGGCCCGCAGTTTGCGCTTCTTGTCGTAGTTGCCGTGCTCGTCGCTCTTGGCCTTGTAGCTGTCATCCGTGTGGAACTGCACCTCGAACGGCAGGCCGTTCTTCGCGGTGAAAGTGATGTTGATGCCGGCGTAGGCGCCGCCGACCTGTTCCGGCCAGAAGTTGCTGAACTTCACCGGTGCTCCGAACTCGTCGCGGAGCTGGTTGATCGCTTTCTGGGTTTGGTTCGTGTAGTCCTTGTCCGGGTAGACGATGGTGTAGCGGAGCGAGTCGTTCATCTTCTTCTGCACCTCGTCCGGTGTCTTCCACCGGCCGCCTTCGCTCAGCGGCTTGTCAGGCATCCGCTCTTCGAAGAACTTGCGCAGGCTCGACGCGGACGGCATGCCCTCGATCGGATTGCCGTGCTCGTCCTTGACGGGATTCGCGTCCTTGAACTTGGTGTCGAGGCCCTCGTTCCTGCCCTTGTCCCTGGCAATGCGCTCGATGATGGGCGTGACCTCGGGTTCCGCGGCCTTGGCCCGCTTCACCCGGTTTTCAACGAGCCATTCGATGTCCTTCTTGGACACTTCGATGGGCAAGAAGCCGAGGCTGAGGTTGTCGCCCCGCTCGTTCTGCACGTACGCGAGGTCGACTGACTGCTTGTAGTCGCCGTTCGACCCGATCGCGCCGTCGGTCGTCCGGTCGGGAACGTCTGCCGGGTCCGGGCCGTTGGGACCGCAACCCGGGTCGGCTGCCGCGCGGGCCATCACGCTCGCCACGCACGTCTTCGGCGGCTCCGTCCGCACCTGGGCGTCTTCGACCTTCGCGACACCGTTCTCGAGCTTGAGCGTGCCGCCTTCCAGCCTGACCTTCGTGCCGTTGGGCAGGTTGGTGCCGCCGGGCACGTTCACCTCGAACGGCTCGACCCGGTAGAGCTTGCCGTCGACGATGGCGATGGAACTGTCGAACTTGGCCTTGTCACCGTCGAAGAGGAGACGCAGGCCGGGGATGTCGCCCACCGAGTCCCGCAGCACGTCGCGGAAGGACTGGTGCAGCTTGACCGCGAAGGCGTCCAGTTCCGCGAGCTTGTTCGACAGTCGGCCGGTGCCGCCGTCGACCTTGCGGGCGACTGTCCGGACCGCCTTCCAGACCGCGCCGCCGGTGCCGCCGGTCTCGAACGTCAGCGCGGTGACGCCCAGGTCGAAGACCGTGCCGCCGAGCGCCTTGCCCGGGCGGGTCTGCCACTCCTCCAGGTTGATCCAGGTGTAGGGGTTCGTGAGGTTGTACTTGACCTCGGCCAGCATGTCCCAGCACTTGGACCAGTCGCTCTCGGCCACGCCCTGGTAGGCGCACTTGCTGACCTCGATGATCGACATGACCGGGCTGATCGCGGCCTCGCCGAACCCGATCGCGATGTCGACCTGGAACTGGGCGATGTTCTTGAGGTCCTGCGTGAACCTGTCGCAGGCCTCCTTGTTGCCGTTGGCCACGCACTCGCCCGCGTCGGTGAAGTGCCTCGTCGCGGCGTCGACGCCGGCGCCGATCTTGTCTCCGGCCCAGTCGCGCAGCTTCTTGCACGCCGGACCGTTGAGGTTCCTCGTGCACTGGAGCAGGCCGATCATGCCCTCGACGGTCTGGCGGTTCATCTCCTCGCGCTTGGCCTGCGCCTCCTGGGCCAGGCGCAGCGCTTCCCGGTACCGCTCGTTGATGTCGGTGACCTGGGAGAGCCGTTCGGCGATCTTGTCCTTGAACTCGGTGAGCTTCGTCGCCGTGTTGAACGCCCACGCGCGGATGTTCTCCGCCTGTTCCGCCGCGGAACGGGCGGTCGCCGCAGAGGCCGCGGCCGCGTTGGCGGCGTTGCCCGCGGTCGCGGCGTCGGCACGAGCCGAACCCGCCCACTGCGAGGCGGTGACCGCGGACTTCGACGCGTCGCCCGCGTACTGAGCGGCCGCGTTCGCCGCGTCATTGGCCTCGACCGCGAGACCCGCCGCCCGGTTGGCCGCGTCCGCCGCGTTCGCCGCTGCCACCAGGGCCGGCTTGATGGTCGCTTCCGCTTCGTCCGCGACCTTGCGGGCGTGGATCGCCGCGGCGGCGGCCTCCGCTGCCTTGTCCCGTGCCGCCCGTGACTGCTCCTCGCCGATGACGAGCGCCTCGGACACCGCCTTCAGCGCCCGGCGGGCGTCGGCGTTGATGGCCGCGAGCGGCCTGAGCACCGACTCCGCGACGCTGGCCGGGTCGACCATCAGCTGGGCGGCCGCGCTCGCCGCCGAAGCCGCCCGGTCCGCGACCACGGACTGGTAGACGGCCTCGTTGGCCTCGGTCATCGACTCCTCGGCCTCGGAGCGGACCTTCTCGGCCGCGTCCTTGGTCGCGATCGCGGCGCTGGCGGACTCCAGTGCGAGCCGGTGCGTGTCGTCAGCGGCTCGGCGTGCCTCGGTGGCCGCCTTGCCGGCCCGCACCGCGGCCGCGTTGGCCTCGTTGGCGGCCTGCGTCGCCGCGGCGGCCTCCGCCTGTGCGGCGGCCGCCGACTCCCTTGCCCGGTTCGCCCATCCCTCCGCCTGGTCGGCGGACGCCTTGGCGGCGTTGGTCTCCCGCTCGATGGCGTGGTACTCGTCCCAGGCCGTGCCGCCGTTCTCCTCGGCCTTCTTCTTCGCTACCGCCAGGTCCCGCTGGAGCTGGTTGTAGGCGGAGACGTGCTTGCCGAAGATCTTCTCCGAGCGGTCGACGTCCTTGGCGATCGCGTCGCGGCGGGCGATGGCCGCGTCCATGTTGATCTTGTGCTTGATCGCGTTGTTGTTCGCCTCGATGGCGGCCTGGGCCGTCGCGTTCGCGTTCGCGGCGGCGTTCTGCGCGTTCACCCGGTGAGTGCGGGCGCTCGCGGCATGACTCTTCGCCTGGTTGGCCTTCGCCGCGGCGAGGTCCTTCTGGGCCTTGGCCCTGTCGCGTGCGGCGAGCGCGATGTCGTGCTGGATCTGCGCCGCGTTCGCGAGCTCGATCGCCTTCTGCTCCTGGCGCTTGGCCTCCTCCAGGTACTTCTTGGCGTTCTCGGCGTGCTCCTGCGCGTTGCGGTCGGCGTCGAGCGCACGGCTGTCGGCCAGGGTGGCCTCGGCCGCGTGCTGGGACGTCTTCGCCGCGAGCGCCATGGCCTGCACGGCGTTGCCGACGCCGAAGGCGACCTTGGCCCACTCCCGGCCGTCGGTCATCCCGTTGTCCACCAACCGGATCGCGGCGTTCTGCGCCCGGATGACGGCTTCCTGCGCTCGTTCCGCGATGCGGGCGGCGCTGGCGGCCTCCTCGGTGGCACGCGCACGCTGGACGTCGATGTCCTCGTTGCGGCCGAGCTGGCCGTGTGCCCTGCCCGGCTTGTCCTCGCGGAAGATCTCGTCCGCCCGGTGTGCGGCCTTGAGCGCCCGCTGCATGGCGTAGACGCCGTCTTCCAGCGTCTGCACCGCGTCGATGTTCGCGCGCATGATCTCCGCGCGAGCCTTGGCGGCTTCCTCCCACTTCCTGGCCAGCTGGTCGAGCTCGGTGACCGCCTTGTTGCGGTCCTCCAGCGCCTTGAGGATGACGGCCTCGAGGTCGTGGTCGCGCTGGTTCGCCACCTGGTAGCCGGTCATGTAGAACTCGCGGATCACCGCGTAGTCGCGGGTGGCGAGGGCCGCCTCGCCCTCGATCTTCACCTGCGGGCCGCCCATGGCGACCATGTCGCGGACACGGGCGATGGTCCGGTCCTGCTCGGCCTTGTCGTCCTCGGCCTGCTGCCTGTCCTTCTTCAGCGCGATCTCGTAGCCGAAGGCCACGAAGTTCCGGATCGCCCGGTCACCGGCGTCCAACGCGGCCTGCGCGTCCGCCCTGACGTTCGGGCCGCCCGTCCGGGCCCACTCCTGGACCTTCTTGCGGTTCTCCGCGTTCTCCGCGGCCTTGCGCTGGTCGGCCCGCGCCTTCGCCTCGGCCTGGCCGTGGTCGAGGAACCAGACCAGTTTCTCCTTGGTGCCGACGGCAAGTGCCGCCGTCGCGGCGTCGCGGACCTCGACGTCCTCGGCGTGGTCGGCGATGTCCTGCACGAGTTGCTTGTAGAACTCGTACTCCTCGTCGACGGGCTCCGGTGGCGGCTCGTCGGCCGCGGTCACCTGCCGCGGCGAGAACTGTTGTGGTGTGGCGATCGCGGGCGCGGTGCTGCCCAGCAACGCCAGCACCACCGTGATGATGACGGCCATCACTGACCGGTGCCGCAGCGAGGCGGCACTGGATGGTGATCTTCTCATTTTGTTGTGGTTCCCCCAGGTCACGGATGGCCGCGGCCATCCGCTCTCGTTGTTGCGATTGCCTTTCAGGCGGCGGTGGTCAGTGGTCTCGTTCCTTCGCGGCGTCCGCCTTCTTGCGCATGTCCTCGGCCATGGCCTTCCAGGTGTCCGCCCACCTGACGGCCTCCGCCGCTTCGTCCGCCCACGAGGTGTTGCCCTCGCCGGCGCGCCGGAGCACCTCGTCCCAGTCCTGTTCGGACGGTGCGGTGCGGGCGAGCTCGGCGATCCGGTGCCAGGCGGCCGCCTGCGCGTCGGCCTTGGCCTGCTCGGCCAGCCAGTCGACCGAGTTCTTCCTGGCGGCCTCGTCGGCCGCCTCCCAGTTGGTGATGGCGTCCTGGCGGTGCTTGCGGGCGAACTCGCCGCTCGCCTCGCGTTCGGCGGCCTCGGCGGCCAGCGCGGACCGTTGCAGGGCCTCGATCGTGCGCAGGAAGTCCTGGTTGCGCTCGTGGGTCTCGCGGCGGAAGCGCTCGTCGTCCAGCTTGGCCCCGATCGCCCAGTGGTACTTGAAGAACAGGCTGATCGAGGTGTCGCTGCCGGTGATCGCGCGCTGAGCGGCGGCCTTCACCTGGATGCCGGGATCGTTGTTCGCCAGCTGGGTGACGAAGTCGCGGTCCTCTTTGGACAGCCGGGCGAGTCGCTCGTCGCGCTTGTTGTCGTCGGCGCGATCGCGTTCCTTGGCCTCGTCGTAGCCGAGGCGCACGAACAGGTCTCGGTCGTTGTCCGTGCCCAGGAGAGCGTTCTCCGTCGCCCGGTACACATGACTGCCGGGGATCGCGTACTTGAAGATGTCGTTGACATACCAGTTGTTCAGCTCGATGCGCTTCGCCGCGCGCTTCAACGCCTCGGCCCAGCCGGTGCTGAAGAAGTCGTTGATCGCCGCGTCGCCGCGGTTGCTCAGCAACGCGTTCCACGCTTCGGCGCTCACCTCGGGCACCGGGTTCTCGAACGCGACCCGGCGAGCGAAGTCGCGCTTGGTCGTCGCCAGATCGGTTGCGGCGGCGGCACTCGCCTCGGTCACCGCGGATGTCGCACCGGTCGCTATCACCGTGCTGAAAGCCAGTGCCACGGCCAAAAACGCGCGCAGCAAAGTATGACGCCCCATGTATGAATCCCCCCAGGACACAGCAGATGGTGCGGGCGCACTCGCCCAACGACGTTCTAGCACGCGCCCGCAGTGCCACCCAATGTGATGCAAGTCACTAACCTTGCGGAGCGTGTTCGCGTCGTGCCAAAGTCCACCACGGCATCCGGCAGGCTGGGGGGTCTGGCCAACAAAACCGTTGTGATGCCCTACAAGTCCTGGGGGACCTGAATCTTGTCCAGATCCAGTCTGGGCGGCCGCTGCCTGCGCGCTATCGCCGCGCTCGCGGTCGTCTCCACCTTCGTGTCCGGCCCGATGGCCTCCGCCGCATCGGCCGATCCGCGGCTCGCACTCGCCGCACAGCAGGCGGCGCCGGAGTCGAGCCCCGACCAGAAGGCCGCCGCCGCCCGTCAGCTCAAAATCCAGCTCACACCCGACATGGCGCGGATGACGGACATCGACTTCGTCATCTTCCTGTGGGACACCGCGGACGTGCTCGACGACGCCAAGGTCAAGCAGACCGCGTCGGAAGCGTTCCGGGCCCAGTCGCGTGACAACACCTCGTGCTACCGCTTCATCACCGAAGGCATCTTCCCCGCGCACCAGGCTGACCTGGTGGAACGTCTGAACAGGGCCCAGCGCGCCGAGGAACGCACCAGGGCCGCCGAGGTCGTCAGCTGGAACAACGTCACGCAGGCCGATCTGAGGGTCGACCTCAAGGAGTTCGTGTTCCGCATCTGGGAACGGACCACCGACGCCAAGGACCCGGAGGTGCGGACCGCCGCGGCCGGCGTGCTGACGCCGATCTCCACCGACGAGCAGCGCCAGGCGTTCATCGTCACCGGGATTTTCGCGGCACGGCAACGCGACCGCGACCGCCGCACCGAGCAGGCCTTGCGGGAGAAGGAAGAGGCGGACCGCAAGAAGCTCGACGCCGACAAGCGCGCCGCTGCCTGGGGCCTGGTCACCAGGGGTGGGGCGATCTCCAACGACAAGCTGGCCATCACCCACCGCGAGTTCACCTACGAGCTCATCAGCCGCGCGGTGGCGGGCAGCAAGGTGAAGGCCGACGCGCAGACCGCGATGGACACCTGCGACGACACGACACAGCAGGTGTGCAAGGACTTCATCTACACCGGCGTGCACCGTGCGCACCAGCTCGACCTGGAGGAGCGCGACCGGCAGGCCGCGATCCAGACCGAGAAGGACATCAAGGCCATTCTCGACGTGGCCGAGCGCGACGGCTACCTGCCGTTTCTGGTCATGGCGGCCAAGACCGCGCTCGCGAGCGACCTCACCGAGCGCAACAAGTTCCTCAACACCGGCCAGTACGAGGCCCGCAAGCGCGACCGGATCAAGCCGGACCACCGTCGTGTGATCGAGCTGCAGGGCATCGCCTCCGGCCGCTGCCTCCAGACGTTCGGCGCGGGTACTCAGCGCAACGAGCTCACGGAGTTGTGGGACTGCGTGCGTGGTCCCAAGGAGGTCTGGGAGCTGTACCAGGTCGTCGAGGGTCAGTACCTGATCCAGAACCTGAACTCCAAGCAGTGCCTGACCATTTCCGGTGAGTACGTCGTGCAGGACAACTGCGACAACGGTCAGCCGCACATGCTCTGGAAGTTCATCGAGAACGCCACGGACGGCTCGTTCCAGCTGCAGAACGTCGGCAGCGGCCGGTTCGCCGGGGTCAAGGACGGCGGCACCGGCAACGCGGCACTCATCGTCCAGTACAGCAACACCAACGACGGTCACCAGCGCTGGCGCGTCATCGACCCGAGCCACCGCGCGGGCCTCGCGTCGGTGAACGCGGGCGTGGCGATGGTCAAGGGCGTCGAGTCCGAGCGCTGCATGCAGACCGCCGGCCTCTGGGACACGCCGAACGAGGGCGCGCTGGCCGACCTCGCCGCGCAGGAGCTGTGGGACTGTGTCGGCGGTGGCAAGATGTCCTGGGACATCATCCCGTTGGGCAACAACAAGTACGCCTTGAAGAACCTCATGTCCAGCAAGTGCCTGGACGTGAAGTGGGGCCAGTTCGTCAACGGCACCCAGCTCGTCCAGTTCGAATGCCACTACGGCGGTACGCAGCAGTTCGTGTTCACCGACGCCGGTGGCTCCTACGGTCTGCAGAGCGTCCTGACCGCGCAGTACGCCGACGCGGTCGGCCACGCCACGCAGAACGGTGCGCTCGTCCAGCAGTGGGACCACACCGGTCTCGCGAACCAGAGGTGGACGCTGCACTACTAGCCGATGCTGAACGCGGTCTCCTCCGGTTCACCTTCCGGAGGAGACCGTGCTCGGTTGTGGCGGCCTGTGGCGTGGTGGCAGAACGTGTTGGCGCGGCGTTCGTCGCGCTCGCGCCTTGTCCACCGGCTGGTGCTGGTGCGGCTGGCGCTGCGGGGGGTGGTACCGCGGACCTGTCGTGGCTTTTCAGCGGCGGCTCGACGGGCCGTCCTGGAGATCCAGCGCGGCTGAGGCGCGGAAGATCTGTGCGCTCGGTCAGCAGGTCGGGCGGATCGTCCACGAGCCTGAAGGCTGGGGCGTCGTTGCCCTGCGAGTACCTGAACGCGAAACGGCTCCCTCCTGGACAGACCAGGAGGGAGCCGTTCGACGTCAGCGGGGCTGGCGTTCGCGGCGGATCGTGATGCGCTTGCCCTTGATGGTGGCGTCGCGCAGCTGGTCGATCACGTCGTTCGCCGCCGTGCCGGGCACCTCGACCAGCGAGAACCGGTCCGCGATCTCGATCGCGCCGATGTCGCGGCCCTTCAGGTCCGTCTCGCCGGTGATGGCGCCGACGATGTCCTGCGGGCGGATGCCGGACGAGCGGCCCGCGCCCAGGAACAGCCTCGTCATGCCCTCGGACGGGCCGCGGCGCTCGCGGCGGGGGCCGGCGGGGGCGCCTTCGCGGCGCGGGCGGTCCTCGCGCGGGCGGACCTCCGGGATCTCCTCCTCGTCGGCGGCGGCACCGGAGGCCTCGTGGGCCAGCTTCACGGCGGCGAGGGCGATGTCCATGACGTCGAACTCGTCGGCCAGGGTCTCGACGACCACGCGGAAGCGGCTGAGGTCGTCCTCCATCAGCGACTCCTGCAGCGACGAGCGGGTCAGCTCCAGCTGCCGGGCGCGCAGGTCGGCGACCGTCGGGACCTTCTCCATCGGGATCTTGGTCTTGGTGACGCGCTCGATGGTCTTGAGCATCGAGTTCTCGCGCGGCTCGACCAGGGTGATCGCGACGCCCTCACGGCCGGCGCGGCCCACGCGGCCGATGCGGTGCGTGTACGCCTCGGGGGCGGACGGCACGTTGTAGTTGACGACGTGCGTGAGCTGCTCGATGTCGAGGCCGCGGGCCGCGACGTCGGTGGCCACCAGCAGGTCGGCGGTGCCGCCGCGCAGGCGGGCCATCACGCGGTCGCGCTGCTCCTGGCTGATGCCGCCGTGCAGCGACTCGGCGCGGTAGCCGCGGCCGTTCAGGGTCTCGGTGAGCTGGTCGACCTCGTCGCGCGTGCGGCAGAAGACGACGGCGGCGGTGGGCGCCTCGACGTCCAGGACGCGGCCCAGGGCGGCGGGCTTGTGCTCGCGGCGCACCAGGTACGCGGTCTGCCGGACGCGCGGGGCCTCGCCCGGCTCGGTCTTCTCGCGCTCGATCTGGATCAGCACCGGCTCGCGCAGGTGGCTCTTGGCCATGCGGTTGATGCGCGGCGGCATCGTGGCCGAGAACAGCACGGTCTGCCGTTCCGCGGGCGCCTCGGCGAGGATCGCGTCGATGTCCTCCGCGAAGCCCATGTCGAGCATCTCGTCGGCCTCGTCGAGCACGACCATCCGCAGGTCGCCGAGCTGCAGCGTGCCGCGCTGCAGGTGGTCGATCGCGCGGCCCGGGGTCGCGACCACCACGTCGACGCCGCGGGACAGCTCGCGCAGCTGACGGCCGATGGGCTGACCGCCGTAGATCGGCAGCACGCGCGCGCCCATGTGACGGCCGTACCGGTGCACCGCTTCGGACACCTGCACCGCCAGCTCACGGGTCGGCGCGAGCACGAGGGCGAGCGGCTTCTCACCCTTGCCGATCCGGTCGGCGATGCGCTCGAGCAGCGGCAGCGCGAACGCCGCCGTCTTGCCCGTGCCCGTGGCCGCCTGGCCCAGCAGGTCGTTGCCCGCGAGCAGCGGCGGGATCGCTTCACTCTGGATCGGCGTCGGCTCCTCGTAGCCCAGGGTGGTGAGAGCGTTGAGGATGTCGGGCCTGAGCCCCAGGTCGGCGAAACCGTTGTCGGCGGTGGTCATGACGAGTATCTTCCCCCACCGCCCGACATCGCACTCACCCAGCTCTGGTTCAGGCCAGGTCAGGCCACCTCCCGCAGGTCGACGCGGACGTCGGCGCCGCTCGTCACGCCGTTCACCGTCACGGAGATCTTGACCTGACCAGGCCTTATCGCGGTGAGCAGCCCGGTACCGGGATCGAGCCACGCCACGTGCCAGGGCCTCAGTCCGGACGCGTCGCCCACGTGCAGACCGGGTGACCCTTCCCACACCGCGTTCATCGGATACTTCGCCGGCAGCGTCCGCGAACCCTGTTTCAGCGTCGCCGCAACCGTTTCCGGCGTGCCGAACCTGAGGTTGCGCGGTGCGTGGACCTGGAGTGAGTCCACATGGGGCCGGATCTCGGCCGTCACGCCGTGGTCGGTGACACCGGCGAGCGTCCAGCCGCTGAACCCGCCCGCCTCGGCCGGTGCCTTGCCGGAGTTGCCGTTGACCACGTACGGGACTCCGTCCACTGTGGATGCGAAGAAGCCGCCGACGTGCCCGCCGATGAACGTCGCCGGCTTGTCGCGTTCGGACAGCAGCTTCTCGAAGTAGGCCGCTTCCATGCGGTCGGTGAGCTGGCTCGTGTGCGCGGGCGTGGGATCGCGCGGTGGGTGGTGCATCATCACGACGGCCTGGCCCTCGGTGGTGCGGAGTGCGTGCTCGAGCATCTCCATCTGGTCGAAGCCGCCGCCTCTGATGGTTCCGGTCGACGAGTCGAGCAGCACGAACCGCGTGCCCTTGTGGTCGAACGTGCGGTGGGTGGCGCCGAACTCGCGGCGGAAGTTGTCGATCGTGCCCGGCCCCATGATCTCGTGGTTGCCCGGCAGGTAGTACCAGGGGAAGTCCGCGAGTTCCTCGTCGAGGATCTTGTGCGCGAGCTTCAGGTCCTCTGGGGACGCCTCGTCGACCAGGTCGCCGTTGATCACGACGAACTCGGCGCCGGAGCGTTTGATCTCCTGGAGCGTGCGTCTGGCGGACTTCACCAGGTCGCTGTCGGGGTTGCGTGCCACGAACTGGGCGTCGGACATGACCGCGAACGTCCAGCCCTCGGCTTTCCCGATCACGTCCTCGCGCAGTTCTGGTGTGGGCGGCAGGGTGACCGCGGGTGGGACCCGAGCGGTGATGTCGTCGACGAGCACCTCACCTTTGTAGGAGCGGTCGGCTTTCGTCTCGATCGTGTAGAACCTGGTGACCTGGATGGGGAACTTGAGCTCGGCCGGTACCGCGACTTCCAGCTGTCTCCAGCCGTTCCAGGTGATGTACGGGCCGTAGAGCGACCTTGACTGGCCCGTTGCGTCCGTCACGGTGAACGCCGTCCACTCGCCCTTGCCGCTGCCGTGGACCCAGGCGCCGAGCGACAGGGGTTGCCCGTCGACCTGGAGCGGCTTCGGCGGCACGGCGTAGGCGGTGCGGGTGCCGGTCGACTGGGTGAAGTCGTAGCTCAGCTTCAGGCCTTGGCCGGTGTGGCCGTTGGGTTCCGGTGCCACCGAGCCGGCCGTCCGTGCCGAGCCGAAGGTCCACTGTGGAGCGTCGTCCATCGTGCCGAGCGGCTGTTCCACGGCGCCGACGGTGACTGCGAGCTGGGTCTCCTTGCCCTGTGCCCGTGCCCTGATGGTGGTGGCGCCGGCTTTGAGCGCGCGGATCTGCAGGTCCGGCGTGACTTCGACGACCGAGCAGTCGTAGCTGAGGTCGAGGTCGGCGCGTTCGATCGGCGCGCTGAAGCCCTTGGCGTCGAAACCGTTGATCTGCAACGGTTTCCGCTCGTCCGGATGCAGGCTGATCCGTGGTGCGAGTCTCGCCCGCTTGCCCAGCACGGTCAGCTTGGTGGTTTTGGTGGTGACGCCTCGGAACGCCGTGAAGCTCGCTCCTCCGCCGTGTGGTGCCGCGTGGAAGGTGTCCCCGATGGCCCAGCCGCCCGTTGCGCGCGTGGTGTGCTCGTTGTTGGTGGCGGGACCGTACGTCTCGTCGTAACCGTGCACGGTCATGCGGCGTGTCATGCCGGGGAAGACGCGCTTGTCCGCGGTCTGAACGTCGAACCCGACGAGCCTGCCGGTGCCACCGGGCGCGTAGAGGGCGAGGCCGTTGGGGATGGGCCGCTCGCCGCCGTCCGACGGGGTGTTGACGACCTTGAGCTCGGTGGTGCCGGCTTCGCGCGCGAGCATGGTCGACGAGCCGCCGCCGTCGAGGTTGAGGGCGTTGTGCGCGCCGAGCTCGATCATGGCGTCGGCGAGGTCGCGGAGGTTCAGGCCGAGCAGGAACGCGCCCTGCCGGGCGGTGCGCAGGTGCAGCGGGTCGGCCGGGGCGACGTTCTTGCCGTTCTCGACCAGCAGCTGGCGTCCGCCGATCGCCGTCCGCGGCTGGCTGCCGTTGCTGGTGCGGCTCTGGTACCTGATCTCCAGTCTGTCGCCGGGTTTGAGCTGTTTGAGCACGTCGGCGCCCTTGTCGCGGCCCACCAGCGCGTAGCCCTCGACGGGCTCCGCGCTCGGGCTGCCGATCTTCTGGACGATGCCGTCCACGTCGATCTTCGCGCTGTTGAGCTGCGTCAGCTTGTGCGTGCCGTTGAGCGTGCCCTCGAAGAAGGTCTCCATCACGCTGCCCACGCCGGCCGCGTCGATGCCGACCGCGCGTCCTCGTCCGGACTTCCTGAGCTGCCCGTCCTGGACGCCGACGCCCTCGGGCGCGTTGCTGTTGTTGAGGTCGAAGAAATCGCCGTTGATCGCCGCCACTGCCCTGGGCGTCTGTCTGGACAGGGGAGCGGCCTGCGCCACAGTGCCGTTGTCGACGTACCCGACCTTGGCCTGGCCGAGGTCGACGGCGAGCGCGTCGCCGCGGACCCAGCCATCGGGCCGGTACCAGTCGAAGGAGCTGAGGGTGACGCCGGGAGCGACCGGTCTCTCGGTCCGCTCGGTCTCGATGCGTCGGCTGATGTCGGCGTGAGCAGGGGAAACGGGCGCCAGGAACGCAGCGGTGATGATCACCGCAAGTGCACGTCTCGTCACGCGGTGGAACTTAGACTGGCCCGGTGAAGAAATGCCTAACGGTCTGCTCCTCGCACCTGATCACTCTGCCGAGCGCGCCTCACGGTCCGGTGCGCGCGGCGATCGCCGACGCTGCTGCGGCCGTCGCGGAGTTCGACCCGGAGCTCGTGGTCTTCTTCGGCACGGACCACCGCCGTGCGTTTCGTTCGGTCGTGCCCACCTTCGCGGTGGTGCTGTCGGCCACCGCTCAAGGCGACGTCGCCGGGCCTTCCGGTGCGTATGACGTGCCTTCGTCGCTCGGCCGCGAGTTGGTGGCCGACCTGGTGTCGCACGACTTCGACATCGCGACCGCCTACGAGGCCGCGCTGGACCACGCGTTCGGCCACACGGCCCGCGACCTGCTGGGCTCGATCTCCGCCCGGCCGATTCTGCCGATCTTCATCAACTGCGCCTCACCACCGCACGCGTCCTTCCGCCGCGCGGCGTCGCTGGGACGCCGCGTCGGCTCGTTCTTCGAGGACAAGCGGGTGCTGTACGTGGGTTCGGGCGGCCTGGCGCACGACCTGCCGGGATTCCGCGAGCCCGAGACGGGCGCGGTGCTCACGGAGGAGGAGCGGCAGGCGTGGATCAAGTCGGTGAACGAACGGGCACGTGCTGAGGGCACGATCCGCGAACTGGTGCGTACGTGGGACGAGGCGTTCCTCGCAGGCGTCGGCGGGACGTCGTGGGAGTGGCTCGACGAGATCGGCGTTGACCTGGTCGAGCGCGGTGGCAACGGCGCGGCGGAATGCCTCACCTGGACGGCGGCGTGGGCCGCCGGTGGTCAGGCGCTGACGGTGTTGGCGCACGAGTTCGACACCAACGGCCGCGCCGTCGTGATGTCGGTCTAGTGGGGTGTCGCTGCCAGTTCTTCAAGTGCCCTCGACGGTGGAGAGCGCGTCGGCCTCGGCCAGGTACAGCCGGCCAAGGTCGATCAGAAGCGTGCCGAGCTCCCGATAGTGCTCCGCACGCGCGATGTCGGGCATCAGGCCGCACGTGCGCAACATGTTTTGCGCGAGCATCTCCCCGAACTGTGGATAAGTCTTCACCACCTCACGCGAGAGCCGTTGAAGAGATATGCGGAGCAAGTCCTCCGTCAGGATTTCCGCGGCCATGGCAGGATCCCCTCGTTCTCTCGCCAGACACCGTCGCAGTCCCAGCACGTCGGCCAGACGTTCTTGTCGCGCCAGAGGCTGACCTGTTGCGGCACAACAGGATCACCGCACAGCGCCTCGACGAGCTGCCCCCTGGCCAGCTCGTCGGGGATGGCGTGACGCCGCCCCTCGTGGGGCATCCAACGAAACTTCACAGAATCAGGGTCGCGCTTGGAAGAACTCCAAGCTAGCGATCTCGGGGCGTGTCGCACGGCGCATCCGGCTGCGCGGCAATGGGTTCCGGAACCGGTGCGCCAGTGCAGGTCGAACTCACCCAGGGCACGTCGGGTGGCCGGGGTGACGGGCCGCGGAGCCCGGCCGGGGCCCGGTCGTTACCATCCGAACCATGACCATGCCCGCAGCGATCGAAGCCGTCCGCGCAGCGTTCATCGGGCTGACGGCGGGGGAGTTCGAGCTGCCGCCGCGGCAGGCGTTCAGCGACAGCCGCTCGCTCGTGATGACGGTGCACCACCGGCCGACGACGTCCACGGCGGTCAAGGTGCTCAGCCTCGAGATCGAGCGCGACCCGGTGATCACCGGCACGGTCGTCTACTCGGACCCGGACGGGCAGTTCGTCACGGACGCGGTGCCGCTGACCACGTTGCGGACGGGCGCTGTCGTCGGTGTGGCAACGGATCTGCTGGCCGACGAGGACGCGTCGCACCTCGCGTTGCTCGGGGCCGGGGCGCAGGCGGCGGACCAGGTGCGGGCCGTGCACGTGGTGCGGCCGTTGAAGAAGCTCCTGGTGTTCAACCGCAACGCGAAGAAAGCCGAAGCGCTGCTGGAAAGCCTGAAGGACGAGCTGCCGGACACCGTGATGGACGTGGCGCTGGACGCGGAGGAAGCCGTTCGGGACGCGGACGTCGTGTGCTGCGCGACGGCGTCGACGATGCCGCTGTTCTCCTGCGACGCGTTGAAGGAACGGGTGCACGTCAACGCGATCGGCTCGTACCGGCCGGTGATGCGGGAGCTGCCGCAGGCGCTGCTCGAGTCGGCGGAAGTCGTTGTGGTGGACCAGGTCGAGGCCGCGTTGAGCGAGGCCGGGGAGATCATCCGGGCGGTGCAGTCCGGGGTGTTGCGGCTGGAGTCGCTGGTCGAGCTCGGTGCCGCGCTGGGGAACCCGCCGTTGCGCGAGGGGCGCACGGTGTTCAAGTCGGTCGGTGTCGCGGTGCAGGACTGGGCGGTCGCACGACTGCTGGCATAGCAGATGCGCTGGACGCGAACCCTTCCGCCGCAGGGGTTCTCGTCCAGCGCGGTGATTCTCCCGGCCAGGTCATGCGCTACCCGGCCGGGAGAAACCTCATACCTGCCACTTCTGGCTGGCGACGCCCAGGCAGTCCCAGATGTGGAGTCTCGTGCCGTCGGCCGAGGAGCCTCCCACTGCGTCCAGGCACTTGTTGGCCTGCGGGTTCACGATGTCCTGTGCTCCGCTGACGGCCCACTGCTGGGCGGGAGAACCGTTGCAGTCCCAGAGTTGGACCACTGTGCCGTTCGCGACGCCGCCGCCGTTGACGTCCAGGCACTTGCCCAGAGCCCGGATGGTGCCGTCGCCGGGGCGGCTCCACTTCTGCGCGGCGTTGCCGTTGCAGCCCGTGATCTGGATGGGCGTGCCGTTGGCGGTGTTCGCCCAGGGCACGTCGACGCACTTGCCGCCGATGCCGTGGATCTCCGAGCCGCCCGCGGGGGGCTGGCCGCTGTCGTTGGAGACGCGGACCCAGTCGATCACGAGTTGCTGCGGGAACGTCGTGCTGCCGTCCGGGTAGCCCGGCCACTCACCACCGACCGCTAGGTTGATGATGATGAAGAACGGCTTGTTGAACACCCACGGGTTGCCGTTGACATCGGCGGGTGTGTTGCGGGCGTAGACGTTGCCGTCCACCGACCACACGATCTCGCCGGGACGCCAGTCGACGGCGAAGTTGTGGAAGCCGTCGGCGAAGTTCGGGCCGTTGTAGGGGTGGGACTTGCCGCCCGCGCCGCTGTAGCCCGGGCCGTGGATCGTGCCGTACACGGTGTTCTGCTGGTGTCCCAGGAACTCCATGATGTCGATCTCGCCGGAACCCGGCCACGGGTTGCCGCTGTTGATGTCCGCGCCCAGCATCCAGAAGGCCGGCCAGATGCCCTTGCCGCGCGGCATCTTCATCCGCGCTTCGAACCGGCCGTAGGTCTGGGTGAACTTGCCCGCGGTGTTGATCCGGGCGCTGGTGTACTCGCACCGGCCGTACCAGCAGCTGTAGTTGCCGGGGTTCTCGCGCTTGGCGGTGATCACGAGGTTGCCCTGGCCGTCGTGCACCGCGTTCGAGGTGCCGGCCTGGTACCACTGCGACTCTCGGTTGTTGCCGTTGTTGTTGCCAACTTCCATTTGCCACTTACCACCGTCGACACCTGTGCCGGCGGGGGCGTTGAACTCGTCGGCCCAGGTCACCGCCGCATTGGCAGGGGGAGCTTGGGTGGTGGTGGCGACGGTGATCCCCGCGGCAACCAGGAAGGCGGCAGCGAGGGCCGTCCCGATGCGTCGCTGCATCGAACCGACCTTTCCGGGATTTAGTTGTGCGCCCAGTGGTTCGGAAGTGTTGTCATGCCGTGACTCTCAGTCAACGTGTAAACCTTTTCATGTTCTTGTCAGATGAGAGCGCTCCCACTCGAGCCAGGCTTCTACCGGCGGGTTTCCGATGCCGCGAAAACAGTTTGCGGTCAGGCGGGGTGGGAAGACAGGTTCGGAGAATGACTCGGGGGATGCTCTGGCTGCTGGCCGTCGCGTGCGGTGTGGCGGTCGGGAACGTGTACTTCCCGCAGGCGGTCACGCCACTGGTGGCAGAAGGGCTGCGACTGCCACCGGACAGGGCGGCGCTGGTGGTCACGGCGGCGCAGATCGGGTACGCGTGCGGGATCTTCCTGCTGGTGCCGCTGGGGGACCGGGTGCCGTACCGGCCGTTGATCACCACGTTGTTCACCGTCACCGGGTCGGGCCTCGCCGTCGCGGGGTTCGCGCCGTCGTTCGGGCCGCTCTTCGCCGCCGGGGTCGCGGTCGGCGTGGCCACGGTGATCGCGCCGATCATCGGGCCGATGGTCGCGGGGATGGTGGCTCCCGAACGGCGGGGTGCGGCGAGCGGGACGATGCTCGCCGGGTCGATCGGCGGGATGCTGCTCGCCCGCACCTTCAGCGGGGCGGTCGGCGAGTGGCTGGACTGGCGGGCGCCGTATCTCATGGCCGCGGGTCTGGCGTTCGTGATGGCCGTGGTGCTGTGGCGCGCGTTGCCGAAGACGAAACCGCACACCCGGCAGTCCTATCCGGACCTGCTGCGGGAACCGTTGCGGCTGCTGCGGAACGAGCCCGAGCTCAGGAGGTCCTGCTTCTATCAAGCCATGATCTTCGGTGCGTTCAGCGCGGTGTGGGGGAGCGTCGCGCTGCTGCTCACCGGGCCCGCCTACGGCTACGGCGCTCAGGCGGTGGGGCTGCTGGCGCTGGTCAACGCGGCCACGATGGTCGCGACCCCGGTCGCCGGGCGGATCGTGGACCGGTACGGGTCGGATCCGGTGAACCTCGTCTGCATGCTCGCGGTGATCGGTTCGGCCGTGGTGCTCGCGTTCGGCGCGACGGAACTGGTCGCGTTGGTGGTCGGCACGCTCGTGCTCGACGTCGCGATGCAGAGCGGCATGGTGGCCAACTCGATTCGCATGTACGCGTTGAGCGACACCCACCGCGGCCGCCTCAACACCGCCTACATGACCTGCGCGTACGTCGGCGGCGCGGTGGGGTCGTGGCTGGGCGTGCAGGCGTACACGCGGTATGGGTGGCGTGGCGTGTGCGGACTCGTCGCCCTGATGGCGGTCGCGGCCCTCGCACGCCACGCCGTCGCCATCAGGAGCAGGTCACCTTCGCGTCAGCCCAGTCCGCGTGGTCGTAGTTGAAGCCGTCACCGCCATCGGTCACGGCCAGCCGCAGCTCCGAGGCTCCGGAAACGTCTGCCTGCAAGGTCTTCGCCGCGTCCGTCCCGGTCACGACGCCGCTGTCCGCGCGCAGCACACCGTCCACGTAGATCCGGAACACCACGCTGCCGCGGTCGCCGACCTCGTCGTCGACGCCGACCTGGGCGGTCACGGTGGAACAGCGGCGGCCCAGCAGGTACTCGACGTCGCCGAACGCGTGCATGCCCAGGCCCTTGCGGAACGTGGTGCCCTGCACCGTGATCGTGCGACCGTCGCCGAGAACCTGCTCGCCGTTGCCGAGATTGCGCTCGAACGGGCCCCAGCCGTTGAACGCGCGCAGTTCGACCAGGTCGGACAGCGGCGTGGTGCCGGCGGGCGGGGCGGACGGCGTCGACAAGCGGCTCAAGCGGTACACGACCGTGCCGTGGCCCGGTACCGAAGCGCTCACCGAACTCGCTGTGGTGTCAACGGACTTGGTCCACAGGTCGCGGACCGAGTAGGTGCCCGCGCCGAGGCCGATCTCGCGCAGATCGGTCGAAATCGTTGTGGCGGAGGCGTTCTCGTTGAACAGTGCCACGGCCACGTCGCCGTTCGCGAGCGGGCGCGACAGCACGTGAACGCCACCCGCGGCGCGCACGACCCGGCCCGCACGGCCCAGCGGGTCCTGGTCGACGGCGATCAGGTCGCGGTTGGTGAGGATGCTCAACGTCGCGGGCGTCGCGGTGCGCAGGTCCGAGCCGATCAGCAGCGGGGCGGCCATCATCGCCCACAGCGAGAAGTGACTGCGGTACTCGGTGTCGGTCATGCCTCCGTTGCCGACCTCGAGCATGTCCGGGTCGTTCCACCGGCCCGGTCCCGCGTAGCCCGCGAGAGGCGCGTTCTGGTTGAAGATGGACAGCATCGAGGACCAGTTGTCGGAGATGTCGCCCGTGGTGCGCCACAGATGCCCGGTCTCCGCGGCCCAGAGCCACGGCTGGTTCTCGCCCCACTCGCAGACCGACAGCACGATCGGGCGACCGGTGCGCTGCAGTGCGTCGTGCATGGCGCGGTAGCGGGTGCGGGCGTCCACGCCCTGGTTGTTGCAGTTGTCGTACTTCAGGTAGTCGACACCCCACGAGGCGAACAGGTTCGCGTCCTGGTGCTCGTGGCCCAGGCCGCCGGGGAAGCCGGCGGGGTTGCAGGTCATCGTGCCGGCCGAGGTGTAGATGCCGAACTTGAGTCCCTTCGAGTGCACGTAGTCGGCGAGTGCCTTGATGCCGCTGGGGAAACGGGCCGGATCGGGCACCAGGTCGCCGTTGGACGCGCGGGAGGGCAGGGCCCAGCAGTCGTCGATGTTGACGTACTGGTAGCCGGCGTCGCGCAGCCCCTTCGACACGAAGAGGTCCGCGATGCCCTTGATCATCGTTTCGTTGAACTCGGCACGGCACTGGGTGGAGTTCCAGTTGTTGAAGCCCATCGGCGGGGTCAGGGCCTGTCCGTCGGGCAGGGCGGTGGCTTGAGAAGAGGGGATCACCACGGCGGCGGCCAACGTCGCCAGCGCGGTCAGCAGGGTCTTCATTCATCGCAAGCTAGCGCTTGACGAAGGGGGCTAATGCCATTAGCTTTTGGGCTATGGTTGTTCGTGCACGTCTCACCACCGCCAAGGTCGTGGACGCCGCGCTGGAGCTGGTCGACGAGCAGGGCGTCGAAGGACTGACGCTCGCCGCCGTGGCCGCCCGCACCGGCGTCGCCACGCCCTCGCTGTACAAGCACGTCGCGAGCCTCGCGGAGCTGCGAGGTCACGTCGGCGTGCGGCTGCTCGAGGAGATGACCGGCCGGTTCACCGACGCCGTGCTGGGCAGAAGCGGTGACGAGGCCGTCGAAGCGCTCATGCACGCGTACCGGGCGTACGTCCGGCAACACCCGAAGCGCTACGCGGCCATGCCGATGGACCCGCTGCACGACGAACTGCAGCAGGCAGCGGGAACGAAGCTGATCGAGGTCATGCTCGCGACGCTGCGCGGCTACGGCCTGGAGGGCTCGCAGGCCATCCACGCCACGCGGCAGCTGCGGGTGATCGTGCACGGCTTCGCGTCGATCGAGTCCAGCGGCGGCTTCGGCCTGCCAGAAGGCCTCGACGACACCTACGACCAGCTCATCCGGATGTACCTCACCGATCTCAGGGGGCAATCATGAAGTGGACGCTCACCGCCGCAGGCCTGCTTTTCCTGCTGTATCCCGCATTACGGCCGTGGGAGGACGAAACAACAACGCAGGGCGCGCAAGCGGCCATGGGGTCGACCGCGTGGGTCGCGTCGCACCTGTTCGCGATGATCGGCTTCATCCTCGTGCCGATCGCGCTGTTGGAGATCCACCGCACCGCCGCGATCACGTTCTGGGTCGGCGCCGGCCTCACGCTCCCGTACTACGGCGCGGAGGACTTCGGCCTGCACGAGATCGCCTCGCAGCCCAACATCCTCGAGCTCGCCGAGTCCGTGCGCTACAACCCGGTCGCCGCAACGACTTTCGCCGTCGGGCTCGTGACCATGGGGGTCGCGGCGATCATGGTCGCCGTCAGGCTCCGCACCACGGCGTCGATCCTGTTCGCCGCCGGGTTCGCGTTGTTCCTGCCGCAGTTCTTCACGCCGCCCGTCGCACGGATCGCCCACGGCGTCCTGCTCGCGGCCGGCTGCCTGTGGCTCGCGTGGGAGTCAGCGCGGAGTCAGGCGAAAGACCCGCAGCTCGCGGCCTCCTGACCGCTCCACGTACTCCTCGAACGCCGGCCAGGCCGCCACCATCTTGCGCCAGGCGGCCTCGCGCTCGGCCCCCGAGAGCAGCACACCGCGCACATCGCGGACGGAACCCCGGACGTTCACCTGGATGTCCGGGTTCTTGATCAGGTTCGCGGTCCAGCCGGGGTGGTGCGCCTTGCCCCAGTTCGACCCGACGACCAGCATGCCGCCATCGCCGTCGGCCACGTACTGGACCTGGTTCTCGCGCCGCTCACCGGACTTCGCTCCGACGGTGATCAACGTCAGCCCGGTCTGCTTGCTGAACGAGACGGTCATGACCTTGCCGCCGGTCAGCTTGTACAGCAGGCGGTCGGTGCCGATCACGGCCTTCTCGAACAACGACATCTCTAGAGCGCTCCCGTCGACCTCGCCGCGTGGACGGCGGCGGTTCTGTTGTGCACCCCCAGCTTGCGCATCGCGCCCCGGAGGTAGGCCTTGACGGTCTCGGTGCTCAGCCCGAGCTCGGCGGCAATCTCCCGGTTCGACGAACCGACCGCGGCCAGTCGAAGCGTATCGAGTTCACGCGGGGTCAAGCCGCTGGGGACGGTCACGGGTGGATCACCGCCGAGATCCTGGTGGACCCTGCGCAACCGTTCGCGCAACGCCGGATCGCCGATCAGCCGCGTGACCTCGGCCAGTTCGCGCAGCGCGGCCTGGGTGTGCAGTGATGGCATGTCGAGATCCCCCGCGAAGCCCTGCGCGATGGCGCCGGCCATCCTGATCGCCCGGTCACCGACGGTCGTCTGACCGCGCACGGCCCCGTAGAGCACGCCGTGCACGGTGCCGCGGACCGTGACCGGGTAGGCGAACACCGACGTCAGCCGCTCGTCGACGACCACCATCTGGTCGAACTCGTGGGTGATCGCGCGCGTCGAGGCGTAGTCGTTGACCCGGACCGCCGTGCCCATCGCGATCGCCGTGCCGCCCAGGCCGCGTCCGGTGCCGACGCGTAGACCGTGCAACGACCTGCCGTGCGTGCCGAAGAACGAGCTGAGCAGCAGCTCACGGCCGGGCGTGACGGCGCCGCCGAACACGACGGGCAGCCCGGTCGCACGGCGGAGCATGTCCAGGCGTTGCGGCAGAAGCGCCTGGAAGCGGTCTGACAGCACGGTCGCAGTCTCGCCCACCCGCGCACCCTCGAAAAGGGGTGCACCCTCGTTCGGGGGTATACCGATGCCCCCGAGGCTCCCACCCTCGTGAGATGTCCAGTCACGACACCTACCGCGCGGCCCGCGACCTGATGCTCAGCGACCCCGCGTCGTTCACCTGGCCGAGCTTCGAGAGCAGCTTCAACTGGGCGCACGACTGGTTCGACTTCATCGCCGAGGGCAACACCACCACGGCGTTGCACATCGTCGAGCAGGACGGCTCCGAGCGCGCCTACTCCTACGACGAGCTGCGGAAGCGGTCGAACCGGGTCGCGCGCTGGCTCGCGTGGCACGGTGTCGGCAAGGGCGACAGCGTGATGATCATGCTGGGCAACCAGATCGAGCTGTGGGAGTCGATGCTCGCGGTGATGAAGCTCGGCGCGGTGATCATGCCGACCACCACCGCGCTGGGAACCGCGGACCTCGAGGACCGGCTGCGGCGCGGCAACGTCCGGCACGTCATCGCGCGCACCGAGGACGCGGAGAAGTTCACCGAGGACGACCTCGCACCCGTGCTGATCGCCGTGGGCGGCGCTCCGGGCTGGCTGGACTACACCGAGGCCGCCGAGGCGCCCGATGGCCCGTTGCCGCACCCGAGGACCAAGGCGGACGACCGGCTGCTGCTGTACTTCACGTCCGGCACGACCAGCCGCCCCAAGCTCGTCGAGCACACCCAGGTCTCGTACCCGGTCGGGCACGTGACGACCATGCGCTGGATCGGCGTGCGGCCCGGCGACGTGCACCTCAACATCAGCTCGCCCGGCTGGGCCAAGCACGCCTGGAGCTGCTTCTTCGCACCGTGGATCGCCGAAGCGACGATCTTCGTCTACAACTACGGCCGGTTCGACGCGGCCGCGTTGCTCGGTCAGATCCGGGACAAGGGCGTCACGACCTTCTGCGCGCCGCCGACCGTGTGGCGGATGCTGATCAAGGCCGACCTGAGCGGCGGGCCCGGCTCGCTGCGCGAGGTCGTGGCCGCCGGTGAGCCGCTCAACCCCGAGGTGATCGAGCAGGTCCGGCAGCAGTGGGGCCTCACGCTGCGGGACGGCTTCGGCCAGACGGAGACCACGCTGTCGGTCGGCAACGTCCCCGGCGCCGAGGTCAAGCTCGGATCGATGGGAACGCCGCTGCCGGGCGTCCCGGTCGTGCTCGTCGACCCGATCAGCGGGGAACCGGCCCGGGAAGGCGAGATCTGCGTCGATCTGAGCCGGCGGCCGATGTCGTTGACGGTCGGCTATCACGGCGACGAGAAACGCAACGCCGAGGCGATGGCCGGCGGTTACTACCACACGGGCGACATCGCATCCCGCGATGACGACGGCTACCTCTTCTACATCGGGCGCACCGACGACGTGTTCAAGGCGTCGGACTACAAGATCTCGCCGTTCGAGCTGGAGAGCGTGCTGATCGAGCACCCGGCGGTCACGGAGGCCGCGGTCGTGCCGGCACCAGATCCGCTGCGACTGGCTGTCCCGAAGGCGTACGTGGCGTTGAGCGCGGGCTGGGAGCCGAGTCGGGAAACGGCGCTGGCGATCCTGAAGCACGCGCGCGAGAACCTCGCGCCGTTCCAGCGGATCCGGCGGCTGGAGTTCTTCGAGCTGCCCAAAACGGTGTCCGGCAAGATCCGCCGCGTCGACCTGCGCACTCGGGAGGAGTCCGGCACCGTCGGCAGCGAGTGGCGGGACGAGGAGTTTCCCGAACTGCGCCAGTAGGACGCTTGCCCATGGTGATCTACTGGTCACATGGTGCGAAAGATCGCGGGTCGTCCGGCAGTGATCACCGGGGCAGCTTCG
Organism: Lentzea sp. NPDC005914; assembly: GCF_040629405.1. Lineage (NCBI taxonomy): Bacteria > Bacillati > Actinomycetota > Actinomycetes > Pseudonocardiales > Pseudonocardiaceae > Lentzea > Lentzea sp. NPDC005914. The sequence continues at coordinate 88,385 of NZ_JBEXVQ010000007.1, forward strand.
GGAATCGGCCGCAGCCTCGCCCAGCGCCTGTCGCGGGCCGGCTCGCCGGTGGTCATCGCCGACGTCAACGAGGCCGGGCTGGAGGAGACCGCCAAGTCCCTGCACGGCCCGGTGCTCAGCCGGGTTCTCGACGTGCGGGACGCGCAGGACGTGCACCAGTTCGCCGCGGAGGTGAAGGACTGGCTGGACCTGCCGCTCGCCGCCGTGTTCAACAACGCCGGCGTCGCGATCGCCACGAGCGTGCAGAACGCGGTGCCCGAGGACGACGCCTGGCTGTTCGACATCAACTACTGGGGCGTGGTGAACGGGACGCGGGCGTTCCTGCCGCAGCTGGTCGAGCAGAACTACGGCGTCATCGTGAACACCTCCAGCGTGTACGGGCTGGTCGGGATGCCGAACAACAGTGCCTACTGCTCGGCGAAGTTCGCGGTTCGGGGGTTCACCGACTCGTTGCGGCAGGAGCTGCGCGGCACCGGCGTCTCGGCGGTCACCGTGCACCCCGGCGGCATCAAGACCAACATCGTCCGCAACGGCCGCATCCACAGCGATCCCGACGGGCGCGGCCGGTCGCACGAGCAGATGGCGGCGGACTTCGACAAGGTCGCGCTGACCACCCCGGACAAGGCCGCCGAGATCATCCACCGCGGTGTCGAAAAGGGGAAGGCGCGGATCCTGGTCGGACCGGACGCGTACGTGTTCGACGCACTGGCCCGCATTGCCCCGACGCACTACTTCAGCGTGATGGCGCGGCTCTTCGACCGGTGAGGCATGATCTCCGCCGTGGCTTCCTCGGCGGTGGTGCGGCGCACTGAGCAGTGGTTCGTCCGCGAGGGTGCGCCGACCATGATCGAGGGCTACGGCTTTCGCTCGCACGTGCTGCCGCGGATGTTGCCGACGCTGGCGTTCTTCACGGTCGGCAGCCTCGCGTGGCTGGTGCTGCTGCGTTCCACCGGGCTGTCGAAGTGGGTGCTGCTCGGGGTGATCGTCGCGCTCATGGTGACCGCGTGGATCGTGCTCTCGCTGTTCGTGCGGAGACTGCCGAGTTTCTCGCGCCGCACCACCATTGTGCTGTTGGTCGTCTACGCCACGATGCCGGTGATCGTGCCGCTGCTGCAGTACATGGTCAACGACGAGATCATCACGCCGGGAGCCGAGAATCCCAGGGCCGAGCTGTGGGTCAACGCTCTCTGGTTCATCGCCTTCTTCGGGGTCGCGTTCGTGGCGACGATGCTGGCCACCACCTACGGCTTGGGCGCACTGCTGAAGGCCGCGATCCGGCACGTGATCGCCGACCTGCGCAACAGCGTGGCACTGCTCGGACGGGCGTTGCCGCCGATGCTGTTCGTGACGCTCTTCCTGTTCTTCACCGGTGAGCTGTGGCAGGCGATGAACACGCTGCACTGGCCGCGGGTCTCGCTGATCGTGCTGCTGTTCGCGGCGATCACCGTGCTGGCCGCCGCTGCCCGGTTGCGCGACGAGATCGGGCGGGTGGAACAGGATCTGCGGCCGGAGATCCTCATCGGCGCGTGCAAGGGCACGCCACTGTCCGGTGTGGAGATCACCGAATCGTTGCAGCCCAAGCGGTTGAACGGACGGCAGCTGCGCAACCTGCTGGTGATGCTCGCGATCCGCCAGCTCGTGCAGGCGGCGGTGGTCGGGCTCGCGCTGTTCGCGTTCTTCGTGGTGCTCGGGCTGATCGTCGTGACACCCGAGATCGCCGCGAAGTGGATCGGAGAGCAGCCGAGCATCGGGTGGCTTGGGCTGCCGTCGGCGATGTTGCGCAACGCCACGCTGTTCGCCGCGTTCGGCAGCATGTACTTCTCGGTGATCTCGATGAGCGATCTCGAGCACCGGCAGCGGTTCTTCGCGCCCGTGCTGGAGAAGGTCGAGCGCACGCTGGAAGTGCGCGCGGTGTACCTGAAGGTCAGAGAGCAGGTTCCGGCCTGAGCACGGCGTCGCGGCTGGGCGGCAGGCCGAACTCGCGGCGGTACTCGCGGCTGAACTGCGACGGGCTGTCGTAGCCGACCATGTGGCTGACGCTCGTGACGTCCCTGGTGGTCGCGAGCAGCAGTCGTGCTTCCTGAAGGCGGATCTGCTTCTGGAACTGGATCGGGCTCATCGCCGTGACGGCCTGGAAGTTGCGGTAGAACGCCGACTCGCTCATGCCCGCCATCCGGGCCACGTCCTCGACCTTGAACGACTCGGCGAAGTTCTCGCGGATCCAGCTGACGGCCTTCGCGATGTGGCTGAGGCTGCTGTCCCGCGACCCGAACTGGCGGAGCACGGCACCCTGCTCGCTCGTCATGACCCGCCAGAGGATCTCCTGCTTGATCAGCGGGGCCAGCGCTCTCGCGTCCTGCGGACGGTCGAGGAGCCTGGCGAGCCTGGTCACGGCGTCCGCCATCTCCGGGGTGGCGTCGCTGACGGCCAGGCCCTGAGGGGTGCCGGCGGTCTTCGGCAGGTCGTGCCGCAGGAGCAGTTCGGCGACCTTCTCGGGGCGCAGGACCAGGCCGATGCCCAGTGCGGGCTCAGCCGGGCTGATGCCGACGTAGTTGCCGGTGATCGGCATGTCGATCGAGGCCACCAGGTACTGGCCCGCCCGGTAGTCGTAGACGCGGTCGCCGAGTGCGACGCGCTTGCGGCCCTGGGCGACGAACGCCAGGATCGTGCCGGTCATCGACGGGACGGGCGGGCCGCCTCTCGTCGTCCTGGAGACCAGGACGTCGTCGATGGGCGTGGTCAGATCCGGCCGGGCGTGCTTGGCGAGCAACGCGCGCAGTTCGTCCACGTGCCCGAGTGTTCCCGGCGGTGGGACGATCGGGCAAGTCCGTCCGGTTCAGCCCCTGATACGTTGCCGGGAGAAGGGTCGATGAGGATCCGTCGGCCTCGCGAGAAGGGGTTGGCTCGATGAGCTTGCTGCGCAGCTACGTGTCGGGTGGATGGCACACGCCGTCGGTGGAGGGCGCGCCGTTGCACGACGCCGTCACCGGTGAGGAGATCGCGCGGATCTCGTCCGCGGGCGTCGACATGGGCGCGGCGCTGGCCTACGGCCGCACGGTGGGCGGGCCCGCGTTGCGCGAGCTCACGTTCCACCAGCGGGCGCAGCTGCTCAAGGCTCTCGGGTTGTACCTGAAGGAGCACAAGGCCGAGCTGTACGCGTTGTCCGCGCGCACGGGGGCGACGCGCACCGACTCGTGGATCGACATCGACGGCGGCTTCGGCGTGCTGCTCGGGTACGCGTCCAAGGCCAAGCGCGAGCTGCCGAACGACAAGGTCTACGTCGACGGGGCCGTGGAGCCTCTCGGGCGTGGTGGCACGTTCGTCGGTCAGCACATCTGCACGCCGCTTCGTGGCGTCGCGGTGCAGATCAACGCGTTCAACTTCCCCATGTGGGGGCCTCTGGAGAAGTTCGCGCCCGCGTTCATCGCCGGCGTGCCGTCGCTGATCAAGCCCGCCTCCCAGACCGCTTACGTGACCGAGAAGATGGTCGAGCTGATGCTCGCGTCCGGGCTGCTGCCGGAGGGGTCGCTGCAGCTGGTCTGCGGGTCGGCCGGCGATCTTCTGGACCACCTGACGCCGCAGGACCTGGTCGGGTTCACCGGGTCCGCGTCCACCGCCCAGCACCTGCGCACGCACCAGGCCGTGATCCGGTCGTCCGTGCGGTTCAACGCCGAGGCCGACTCGCTCAACTGCTCGATCCTCGGACCGGACGCGGTCGCCGGGACGCCCGAGTTCGACCTGTTCGTCGGGCAGCTGGTGTCCGAGATGACGACCAAGGCCGGTCAGAAGTGCACGGCGATCCGGCGAGCGCTGGTGCCCGCCTCGTTGATGGACGCGGTGGCCGAGGCGACCGCCTCGAAGCTCGCCGAGGTGGTGATCGGCAACCCGGCCGACAAGTCGGTGAAGATGGGCGCGCTGGCCGGGCTGGAGCAGCGCGAGGAAGTTCTCCGATCGCTGAAGGCATTGCGGGAGAACGCTTCGGTGGTCTACGGCGACGGTGCTCTGTCGCTTGTGGACGCTGACGCCTCGCGTGGTGCGTTCATGTCGCCGATGTTGCTGCAGGCCGCTGCCGACGCCGCGCAGCCGCACGAGGTCGAGGCGTTCGGGCCGGTGTCGACGTTGATGCCGTACTCCTCCGTCGACGACGCGATCGAGCTGGCTGCTCGGGGTGCGGGGTCGCTGGTCGGGTCCGTGGTGTCCGCGGACACCGATTTCGTGCGTGACGTCGTGATCGGTGTGGCGCCCTGGCACGGGCGGTTGCTGGTGCTGGACCGCGAGGACGCGGGCGAGTCGACCGGGCACGGGTCGCCGTTGCCGATGCTGGTGCACGGCGGGCCTGGCCGGGCCGGCGGTGGCGAGGAGATGGGCGGCATGCGCGGGGTGCTGCACCACATGCAGCGCACGGCCGTGCAGGGCAGCCCGCGCACGCTGGCGGCCGTCACCAACCGCTGGGTCGCCGGAGCGCCGCGCACCGAAGAGGCGGTGCACCCGTTCCGCAAGACGCTGGCCGAGCTGCGGCTGGGCGACACCGTGGTGGCCGGGCCGCGCGAGGTGACGATGGCGGACATCGAGCACTTCGCGGAGTTCACCGGCGACACGTTCTACGCGCACATGGACGAGGAGGCCGCGGCGGCCAACCCGTTCTTCGGCGGGCGGGTCGCGCACGGCTACCTCGTCGTCTCGTTCGCGGCCGGGTTGTTCGTCTCGCCGGAGCCCGGTCCGGTGCTGGCCAACTACGGCCTGGAGAACCTGCGATTCGTCACGCCCACGTTCCCCGGCGACACGCTCACGGTGACGTTGACGGTCAAGCAGATCACGCCGCGCGAGGACCAGGAGTACGGCGAGGTCCGGTGGGACGCCGACGTGACGAACCAGAAGGGCGAGTCGGTCGCGAAGTACGACGTGCTGACGCTCGTCGCGAAGAGCTGACGAGCTAACGAGGTTCGCGTTTGGGGAGGGGCTTCGTGGCGGGCCCCTCCAGCACCTCTCCGTCCACGTCGAACCGCGAGCCGTGGCACGGGCAGTCCCAGCTGCGTTCGGCCGCGTTGAAGCGCACGAGGCAGCCGAGGTGGGTGCAGCGCAACGAGACCGCGTGCAGGTGCCCCTCGACGTCGCGGTAGATGCCGGTCTTGCCCAGGCCATCGCGGATCACGTGGGCCTGATCAGGTGGCAGGTTCTCGCTGGAGGTGGCGTCGGCCGGCACCACGCGGTCGCCGACCATCTGCACCGCGACCTCGGCGTTCTTCTTCACCAGGTCCGGCAACGACCGCAGCGAGACGCGGTGCGGGCTGAACCTGTCGGCGAGTTCGTTCGGCTTGCCGGTCACGAGGTCCGCGAGCAGTGAGGCGGCGAACGTGCCGCTCGTGAGGCCCCACTTCATGTAGGCGGTGGCGGTGAAGATGGTGTTGTTGCCCGGGGTGTAGGTGCCGATCATCGGCAGGTGGTCGTAGGCCGTGGGATCCTGCGCCGACCAGCGGTGGGTGACCTCCTCGACCTTCCAGTGCCTGCGGGCGAAGTCCTCCAGCCGGCGGAACGGTTCCACCGCGGGCTTGCCGGTCGGGTGGCTCTGGCCCGCGAGGATCAGCTTGTCCCCGTGCGCGGCGACGGACCACGACGGGCTGCCCGTGCTGATGGCGAGCGACCGCGGTGGTTGCTCGACCCTGGCGGCGATGCAGTAGGCGCGGGTGAGCTCCATGCGGGCGAAGTACAGGCCGCGGTCCAGGGTCGGGAAGTGCGTGGCGACCACGATCCGGCCGGCGTCGACCTGACCGTCCGCTGTGGACAGACGCGTGCCGGTCACGTCCACCACGCGGCTGTGCTCGCAGACCCGGCTACCGCCGCCGTCGACCGCGGCGGCCAGGCCCAGCAGGTACTTCACCGGGTGCAGGGCGAGCTGGTCGTCGAGGCGGATCGCGGCGTGCACCTCGAACGGCAGATCGACGTCGACGGTCGCGCGGACCGGTAGACCGACCTGGCGGGTGGTGATCAGTTCGTGGTCGACGTCGCGCACCTCGGACTCGGTGTAGGCGTAGGTGACGGCGGGGGCGCGGCGCAGGTCGCAGTCGATGCTTTCGAGCTCCACTAGATCGGCGACCTGGGCGACGGCCGCCTGCGAGGCCGTGGCGTAGTCGGTGGCGGCGGCGAGACCGTGGGCGCGCCGGATCTGCGAGTACACAGTGGACTGCAGCGCGGTGACCTTGGCGGTGTTGTTGCCGGACACGCCCGACGCCACGCGGTCGGCCTCCAGCACCACGACGTTCAGGCCGCGGCGCTTGAGCAGCAACGCGGTGGTGAGACCGGTGATGCCACCGCCGACCACCGCGACGTCGTAGGTGTGCCTGCCGGTCAGCGGCGGCCGTGGCGTCCCGAGCGCGGAGAGCCAGAGTGACTGGTCAGCGGTGGTCGTCATGGCGGCCGGATACCCGGCAGGTGGAACGGGTATGCGACTGCCATGGGTAAGCACCGAGTAGTCGTCGTCGGTGGTGGTTTCGGCGGGCTCGGCGTGGTGCGCGGACTCAAACGAGCCCACGCCGAGGTCACGCTGATCGACCGCACGAACCACCACCTGTTCCAGCCGCTGCTCTACCAGGTGGCGACCGCGTTGCTGCCCGCGGGCGACATCGCGCCGGCGTTCCGGGCGATCCTGCGCAGGCAGCGCAACGCACGGGTGCTCCTGGGGGAGGTGACCGGGTTCGACACGAAGGCCAAACGCGTCCACGTCGACCTGCCGGACGGGACGTCGAAGCACGTCGAGTACGACACGCTGGTCGTGGCGGCCGGGTCGCAGGACAGCTACTTCGGGCACGGGGACTGGGCCGAGGTCGCACCGCCGATGAAGACCCTGGAGCAGGCGGTGGGCCTGCGCTCGAAGCTGCTGCGGGCGTTCGAGACGGCGGTGGCGGCCGACGACCCGAAGAAGTGGCTGTCGTTCGCGATCGTCGGGGCGGGGCCGACCGGCGTCGAGCTGGCCGGGCAGCTCGCCGACCTGGCGCGCAGGGCGTTGAAGGGGCAGTTCCGGGAGATCGACCCGCGCGACATCAGGATCACGCTGCTGGACGCCGTGCCGCACGTGCTGCCGCCGTTCTCCGCGCCCCTGCGCGAGCATGCGCGCAGGAAGCTGGAGCAGCTCGGCGTGACCGTGATGACCAGCGCCATGGTCGAGTCGCTGGACGCGGACGGTCTCACCACCAGGGACGGCGACCGGGTCGAGGCGCGGACGATCATCTGGGCGGCCGGGGTGCAGGCCTCGCCGCTCGCCCGCAAGCTCGCCGAGGCGACCGGAGCCGAGGTCGACCGCAAGGGCCGGATCATCGTGAACCCCTCGGACTGCTCGGTGACTCCCGATGTCTTCGCGATCGGCGACATGGTGAACCTGAACGACCTGCCCGGCATCGCCGAACCCGCGATCCAGGAGGGCCACCACGTCGCGCGCGTGATCAAAGCACGGCTCGAAGGACGGGAGCGCAAGCCGTTCAGGTACCTCGACCTCGGCACGATGGCGACGATTTCGCCTGGTGACGCCGTTGCGGACGTCAAACGGCTGCGGCTGAAGGGGATCATCGGCAAGGCGGCCTGGGCGGTCGTGCACATCGCGTTCCTGGTGGGCTGGCGCAACCGGATCGCGGTGCTGACGCAGTGGGCGTGGAACCTCGTCACGGGCCGCCGCGCGCAGCCGATCATTCTGGAACCGATGCATGCGATAGAGCGGAAATAGCAGGCGCCTCTACCGTCCACGAAAGCCGAAGCCCCGGGGCGGAAGTGGACGTATGTCGAACCTGGTGAACCAACTACCCGTCGAGGTCGTGCGGTGGCCGGTGGACGCGGCGGCACGGGAGGCGTGCCAGCGCAGCGGGACGTTGTGCCTGCTGGTGCTGGAGAAGAACGTGCCCGCGCCCGTCCTCACGGACATGCGGGAGGACTGGGTCCGCGCGCCGGTGCCGCACCAGGACCTCGCCGTGCGCATCGCGATGCTGCGAGCTCGTGCGGCCCGTTACGCGGTGCCGGAACTGGACATGTCCGGCATCCTGCGCTTCCGCACGCGTTCGGTCGTGCTCTCACCGACAGAACGCGCGCTGGTCGCCGAGCTGCTGAGACGCTTCCGATCGCTGACCTCGCGCGAGGACCTGCTGATCTGCCTGCCCACGAAGGACGGCGACACCAGCAACGCTCTGCACCTGCACATCATGCGGTTGCGGCGCCGGATCGCCCCGCTGGGCCTGGTGATCAAGACCTTGTGGAACCAGGGCTACCAACTTGGTCCGGCGGCGCCGTGAGTGGGTAACCCCGTGGTGTGAACACCGAGCTGCTGGGCATCTACCTCAACGACCACCTGGCCGGGGCGATGGCGGGCACCGAGCTCGCCCGCCGCATCAGCCGCACGCATCCCGAGCTGCGCGCGCTGGCCGACGACATCGAGTCCGACCGCCAAGAGCTGATCGAGGTCATGCGCTCGCACGGCATCGAGCCGCGCCCGCACAAGGCCGCGATCGGCTGGCTGACCGAGAAGGCGGGCAGGCTCAAGCTCAACGGCAGGCTGCTGGGCCGCTCGCCGCTGAGCGACGTGCTGGAACTGGAGACGCTGCGCATCGGCATCGAGGGCAAGGCCGCGATGTGGCGTGCGCTGAACGTGCTGCAGGGAGACGGGGAACGCTTCGACCGCCTGCTGCGCCGTGCCGCGAGCCAGGCCGACCTCGTCGACCAGTACCGGCTGCGCCTCGCGCCGAAGGCCTTCAACGCGCCGCACGTGTCCGGCGTCGACGTCGAGCGCACCTTCACCGTCGCCTCCTCGCCCGAGGGCGTCGTCGAGTACCTGCGCGACTTCTCCCGGGCCGAGCAGTGGGATCCCGGCACGGTCACCTGCACACGGCTGGACGAGGGACCGGTCGAGGTCGGCTCGCGCTGGCACAACGTGTCGACGTTCCTGGGCCGCAAGACCGAACTGGTCTACGAGCTGACCCGCGACGACGCCCACGGCCTGCAGTTCGTCGGCAGCAACGACACCGCGACCTCCACGGACGACATCTCGATCACCGCGGGATCGGCTCCCGGCACGACGAAGATCAGCTATCACGCCCACGTCGACTTCCACGGGCTCGCGAAGCTCGGGGCGCCGGTGGCGAAGCTGGCCCTCGAGAAACTGGGCAGCGACACCGAGAAGAACCTCATCCGGGTACTGGGCGACCTCCGGTAAAGAAGAAGGAAAACCCCAGGTCAGCGCGGATTCCCCGAACTGATCACGATCCCTAGACTCCCTCGCGCCGGTTCGTGAGACCGGCTAGGACACAGAGGGAGTACTGGGGTGTTCGAAAACAACGTCACCAGGCGCGGCTTCGTCACGGGCGCGGCGGCTGTCGCCGGTCTCGCCGGTCTGTCCACCATCGCTCCGGGGCTGGCCGCCGCCGCCCCTCAGACGCACGACCAGCACACCGAAGCCGAGATGGCCCCCGCGGTCGGCGCGCTGGCGATGATGACGTTCCAGAAGATCGACGGCACGCCCGTCTACTACTGGCGCTCCAACCGCGGCAACACCACCGCGCGCAACTGGCAGTGCACCGACGCGTTCTACAACGCGCTCGTCGCCTGGATCCGGGACCTGCGCTCGCTCTCGTCGAGCTACGGCTCGATCAGCTACATCGTCTCGGCCGGCTTCTACGTCGACAAGCCCGGCCAGCACGGCGCCGGCACCGCGATGGACCTCGACCACGTGCGCTGGTCGGGCGGCAACACCATCTCGCCGCTCGACCAGGCGCACGCGTCGACCAACGCGGCGATCCGCAAGCGCTACCTCGCGACGGAGGCCGTGTGCCGCCGCCGGTTCCGGTACGTGCTCGACGGCTGGTACAACGCCGACCACCACGACCACATCCACTCCGACTTCGGCGGCATGCCGGTGCGGGTGCTCAAGGACTCCGAGTCCGACACCAAGTTCGTCCAGGCCGTGTGCAACAACTTCCGCGGCTCGGGCCTCGTGATCGACGGCATCTGGGGCACCAACACGCAGAACGCGTTCAACGGCCTCAAGTCGGCGCTGGGCGTGACCGGTGACCCGCACACCAGCACCTCGGTGTGGCAGTCGATGTGTTCAAAGATCGCCACCAAGGGCTTCGCGAACCAGAACATCTGACTCGAAGTCGTCGAAGCTGTCGATCCAGGAGTCCGGCTCCAGACCCGCGACCCCGTAGCCGAACGACACGCAGACGACGGGCGCACCCGCCGCGCGGGCGGCACGGACGTCGCTGATGCTGTCACCGAGCATCAGCGCCGCCGTGCCACCCGCGCGGCGGACCGACTCCAGCAGATGCCGCGGATCCGGTTTGCGGTAAGGAAGTTCGTCGCCGCTCACCACCGCGTCGAACGCCTCGCCGAGCCCCAGCGCCTCGAGCATCCCGCCGGTGATGCGGCCGGACTTGTTGGTGCACAACGCGAGCCGGATGCCCCGTGCCCTCAGCCGCTTCAGCAGGTCCTCGGCGCCCGGATACGCCTGGGCGAGGTGGCCGGGGTCGGCGGCGTACGCGGTCAGGTACGCCTCCTGGACGGCCGGAGCCCACTCTTCCGGGGCTCCGGCCTTCGCCAGCGCCGCACGCACCAACGCGTTGCCTCCCAGCCCGACGTACTGCCGCGTCTCGTCGTCGACCAGATCCGTCACGCCGTGCGAGCGCAGAGCGATGTTCACGGCGTGCGTGATCCCGGAAACGGTGTCGACCAGGGTCCCGTCCAGGTCGAAGACCACGGTGTCGCGCTTCATTCCGGGTCCACCGCCGCACTGAGGGAACGCACGATCTCCTCCTCGGTGCCGTGCGCGAAGCACAGCGGCTGCTGACCGAGCCACGACAACGGGCCCTCGCCGGTGAACCTGACCGGCACAGCCTCCGTCAGTGCCGTGATCTCCGCGATCGTCAGGAACTCCAACGGTTTCTTGCGGTCTGCTACCGCGAGTACGTGATGCGAGAGCAACCCGCCACCTCGCGTGCCCAGCGTCAGGATCGCGGGCATCGCGGGCCTGTCCTTCTTCTCGTGCACGGTCAGCCGGATCGAAGTGCTTGCCGCGCCGGCCACTCGCCGGTCGGCCGCGTGGATCGCCACGTAACGCCTCGTCGCTTCCCACGCCACCGCGGAGACGAACGCGAGGCCGTCCTCCACCGCCGTCTCGTGCCCGATGATCTCGCGCCACGCGGCCTGGTGCCGCGGGTTGACCAGCGAGCTGACACCGGCCCGCGTGATCACCCGCACTCGTCCGGGATCTTCCTCGAGCCACGACGAAAGCGACTCCGGCAGCGTCACGCCGTGGACGGGCCGGCCGGTGAGCGCGAGGGCGAACACGTTGTCCCAGTCGACGTTCATCACCATCGTGTGCAGCCGGCCGGCGACGGCCTCCGGCGGCAGCGCGGCCAGTTCCTCGGCGTAGAAGCCGGGCCAGCGCGGGTCGTCCGGTGTCGACTGGCGGAAGTCCTCGAACGTCACGGAAGCCTTGTCCACCAGGAAATCCGCGATCTGCTCACGTTGTGCGTCGTAAGCCTCGCGTGGCCAGGCATCGGTGATCAACGCGTCGGCGAACCGCTCGCCGCCCGAGCGCACGGCCAGCGTGACGGGCTGTTCGGCAAGCTCCGCCACAGATTCGACGAGGGCGACGAGCCTGCCGACCGCGAACACCTCGGCCAGATCGGCGTACGGGCCCGCCGTCTTGAGACCGCCCGCGTCGCGTTTCGGTTGGCCCAGCGCGATTTCGAACCGAAGCGGTTCGCCGGCGCGGTCGAGGATCTGCTGTTGGAGCGTGCGGACGTCGAGGCGGCCGGCGTTGCGGCTGATCACGTGGTCGCGGAACAGTTCGGCCACCAGCGCGGCCCGGCGTGCGGCGGGGTCGCCGAGCGAGCTGTACAGCGCGTCGCCTGCCAGGACTTCGAGCATGCCGCGGGCTCGTTTGGTGAGACGTTTGACCTGTTTGCGCACGCCGTCGCGCCAGGGCGGGGTGAAGTCGTCGGAGACGGTGACACCGGGGCGGTCCAGGGCGGACGAGGTCATCCAGGCCTGGGAGTCCTCGCGGAGCAACGTGAGGAGCCGGCTTTCGCTGACCACCTTCTCGGTGGTTCCGATGGTCATCACACGTCCGCCCTCTCCATCAGCTGGTGCAGCGAGTCACCCAGCACCGGCCCGGTGTCGCTGACGTACGCGATGGGCTGCAGTCCGGTCTCCAGCCGTGCCAGCGCCCGGTAGCGGTCATCGGCCGCCACGCGGTGCCGCGCGCCCGACACCAGCACCGGCACCTCGCCCGCCGCCTCGCGTTCGATCAGGTAGCGGAACGTCGGCTTGGCCTCGCCGGCCTCCAGGTCGTAGCCGCCGGTGCAGTGCTGCGCGGTCATGTTGGCGTCGCGCGAGGTGGCCGTGACGAAGTGCAGCTCGCCCGGCTTGCCGTGGATCGTCAGCTTGACGGCGTCCGGCGTGACCGTGCGCAGGACGTTGAGATCACGGTCCGCCAACGAGATCGCGACGTACCGGCAGGCCGCGGAGAACGCCTCCCGCCGCAGCGCGCCGTGGTCCACCTCGAAGCCGATGTCCGCGCGCGGCGCCACCTCGCTCAACGGACGGCGCAGCGACGTGACGTAGTGGCTGTAAGCGTCCATCACGTGGTCGCGGTCCACCAGGCCCGCGAACGCGTCGTCGCGTGCCTGCCGGAACGCCGAGTAGCAGGTCGACGTGGCGATGGACCAGAACGTGAAGGCCAGCTGCGAGCCGACGTCGGAAGACGCCGTCAGCTCGTCCAGCGACGGCACCGGGTCGGTCTCGTCGAAGAACGGCGTGTAGCCGCGCTCCAGGTCCACGACCCACTCGGCGTAGCGGGAAGCGCGCCGGTCCCAGTGCGAGGAGGTGATGCCGGAGCGCACCCAGTCCTCGTAGTCGCAGATCTCCAGCACGTCTGCGGCACCGAGCTCGCGCACCCACACCCGCAGCGAGTCCTGGTAGTCGAGCACCAGGTCGTCGGGCGTGCGGCAGGCACGGTTGTACTTGCGGCCGTCGGCCAGCACGCGGAACACGGCGCCCGTGGGGCTCAACGCGTTCAACGTGTGCGCGAGAGCGGCGCACCGGGCCAGCGAGTGGATCTCGGCGGTGTCCGGGGCGGGGCCGCGATTCTTCACCGGCGAGAAAGGCTTGCGGGAGAACAAGGGCAGCACCAGCTCGACCGGCCGGCCCGCCGAGATCATGCCCAGCACCTGGTCGCGCAGCTCGGCGCGGCCGAAGTGCTCCTTCTTGGCCTTGAACCACTTTCCGTCGAACAACGCCTCGGCGACGAGCTCGGCGGCGCCCGGTTTCGTGACGCCGTATTCCTTGGCCTGTTTGCGGGCACGGCCCAAAGCAGCGTCCACGCGTGCGGCGGCCGAGCGGCTCACGGCGTGGGCGAGCGCGGGCATGACCTCGTCGACCCAGTACTTCGCGTCGATCGCCACGGATTTCGAGGCGAACTCACGTTGTGAGTAGAGCTGGAAAGGTTTGCTGCGGACCTGGGAGATCAACCGGTGGCCGCCCGAGATCTGGCTGCGGCGCTGTTCGGAGTTCAGCGTGTTCTGAAGGGTTTGCGTCATAGCCTTCACTTCTTCACCAGGAAGAGCGCCGCGAACACGGCGCTGATGGCAAGGGGCACGAGCAGGAAGGCGTTGACCGTCGGCCAACTGGTGGCGGAGAGGAGCGGCCCGGCGGTGAGAGCGCCGAGCGCGGAGGCACCGAGCGTGAACATCTCGCTGACGCCCTGAGTGACGGACCGTTCGTGCGGCAGGTAGGAGCTCGCGAGCAGGGTCGTGCCGGCGACGAACATCAGGTTCCAGCCGATGCCGACCAGCGCCAGAGCGACCATGAAGCTGGTGTGCGACGAGCTGCTCAACGCGATCAGTGCCCCTGCCGCGTTGACGGCCACACCTGCGAGAACTGTCTGCGCGGCGCCGATTCGTGCCGCGAGGTGGCCGGAGACGAACGCCGTGGCGTACATGCCGGCCATGTGCCACTGGATGACCGACGTGGCCTCGTGCACCGAGTGCCCTGAGCCGGAGGCGGCGATCGGTGACGCGGTCATGGCCAGCGTCATCGTGAAGTAGCCGGCGCCCGCACCCGCGACACCGGCGAGGAACACCGGTTGGCGCGCGATTTCCTTCAGCGTGCGCGGGGTGCCGGACACGATGGCTGTCTCGACGGCCCGGGGTTCGCGGTCGACGGTCATGAACGCCACGACCGCGGTCGAGGCCAGTCCCAGGGCTGTGACCAGTGCGTACGAGCCCGCGAACACGACCGGCAGGACGCCGGAGACCGCTGTCGCGAGGAACGGGCCGGCGACCGCGGCGAGGATTCCGCCGCTGAGCACCGTGGAGATGGCCTTGGCGCGCTGGTCGGCGGGGGAGATGTCGGCGGCGGTGTAGCGGTAGTAGCCCGCGAACGCCTGGAACACGCCGATGCACGCCACGCCGAGGCAGAACAGCACGAAGCTCTGCAGGGTCACGGCGAGCACCGAAATGAGACCGCCGATGACCGCGGCGAGCGAGCCGAGGGTGAAGCCCGCGCGCCGTCCGTGCCGCCGCATGAAAGACGACGCCGGATAGGTGGTGAGCCAGGAAACGATGCTGATCAGCGCGAAAGGAACGGTGGCGAGAACGGGGGACGGCGCCAGCGAGAGGCCGACTATGCCGGTCAGCGTGAGGTCCACGCTGATGCAGCACTGGTAGAGCGTTTGGGCCGCGGTGAGCAGCGACATGTTCCTGGCACGCTGCCCGGCAGGTGCGGAAATACTCATTCAGATGCACGTCCACTCAGAATCAGGAACGCATTGATGCTTGTGTGTAACCGTTTACATCGGCTGTGGAAGAAAGGCTACTTGACCACGCCGAGCAGACACAACGGGTGTGTCCGGGCACACGGGCAATATGACGGCGGCCTGTCCCAGGTTGATCCTGGGGAAACACCTAGTTACGAAGAACGAGCGCGCCTGACGAGGTGGAATTGAGACGACAGAAGGCCCCTTGGTCTCATTTGGCAGGAGACCAAGGGGCCCGGCGGCCGAGCTGGCGTCTGATTTATCCGAAACGTGGAACGAAGCTGTCCGCTAGCTGACGAGGGCTACAGCTTCGGGCACTTCTTCCACGCGAAGTGGTAGATGGTCTCGATCGAGCCGTCGGTCGAGTCCATCGCCATGAAGCTGGTCTTCTTCGGGTCGGACGTGCCCTTGTCCACGCGGAGTTCGGTGTTGATGTTGAAGTTCCGCTTCTCGCCGCACGGGTGGTAGACGATGGAGGCGACGTCGGTCTTGTGCGTGACCTGCCAGTTGTCGCTCATTGCGCCGTTGATGGTCTTCGAGCGCTGGTCGGTGTCGGACATTCCCTGGAAGTAGTAGCTCGCCTTCACCGTTCCCTTCGCTCCCTTCTGCAGGTCGGCGAAGCCTCTGTAGTCGGCCTGCGCGATTCCGTAGGTGAATCCGCCGGGAACGTTGACCTTGAGGTTCAGCTGGCAGTTCTTGCGGAAATCGGTCGGCCTGGACTGCGGGCCGACCTGGGCCAGATAGTCGCTGTAGGTCACCGTGAAAGCCTTGTTGTCAGGCGAGACGGCGACCGCGGCCGTGCCGATGCGACAGCCGGAGCCGTTGACCGTGACGACGTTGATGGTGATCTGGCCCGTCGGGGGCGGATCCGCGACCGGGGGAATGACGATG
This sequence comes from Lentzea sp. NPDC005914, assembly GCF_040629405.1. Lineage (NCBI taxonomy): Bacteria > Bacillati > Actinomycetota > Actinomycetes > Pseudonocardiales > Pseudonocardiaceae > Lentzea > Lentzea sp. NPDC005914. The sequence goes on from NZ_JBEXVQ010000007.1 coordinate 104,067, forward strand.
GTGGACAGAGCCAAGGCGGCCGCGGCCAACGTGCTAATCATGGGACACCTTTCCGAATGTGCAGGACATGTCGGGCGGCGTGGTACGAGACCGTATCGGAAAGGGTGTTAACGAACCTCCGCCAACCAGAGCAACATTGGACGGCATCAGCCGAGGTCAATGCGCATCGACCATTTGTGACCTTTTGTGTTCGATCGGTTACCGCACTAATGGGCGGGTCGGGCACGGCGTCGGTTAATTGCCACCCGTACCGAAAGAACGCTATTCAGAAACGTAATGCTCCAGGCGTCGCAGCGAATGTACACGCCTCGAACGGAGTAGTGGCAGTCTGAGATGCGGAACTCAATTGGTGAAGCGTCCACACGCGAGAACCCGCGCACACGACGAGGGCGCATCCACAGATGGATGCGCCCTCGTGGGTGAAACTTGGACTAGAGCGGTTTATCTGCGGCTCACCGCTGCGGGCCGCCGCCCATCGAGCCGCCGAGGCCGAACAGGATCCGCTGGATGAGCTCGGGATCGACGTCCGGCTCGTCGCCCAGCGCCTCGGCCGCGGGGGAGCGGCGCTTCTCGCGCCGGGGCAGCGGCACGGCGTTCGCGTTCACGCCGGTCGGCAGGGGCAGTTCGCACCAGATGAGCTTGATCCCGTTGCCGAGCTGCAGCTCGCCGGTGCGCAGGTCAGGCGACGTGGGCGGCATCGTGAACCTGGCCGCCTCGAGCTCGACCACCAGGTAGTCGCCGCTCAGCCGCAGCCGCAGCGTGATCAGCCGCGTGGTCTTGGGGTCGGCGGACTCGATGGCCGCCTCCACCAGTGCGCATGCCACAGCGGAGCAGTCGTCGACCATGTTCCGCAGCCGCCACTCGCCGAGTGTGAAGCGTACGAACAGATCTGCGCAGTTCACCGCGGTGGGCAACGCGATGAGTGTCAGGTCATCGACCTGTGCAGTCTGGGCGTTCACCGGCATGCAGCCTCCGTTCGCGTGCGGCGCGCGATCCAGCGACAGTCACCCGAATGGCCGTCGCGGTGTGCGGGAATCTACATGGGTATACGCGGGAAGCAATGGCCTGGTTGACTCACCCGTCAAAAGTCACGTCCGGGTCACGGTGAGAGGCCCCGGCGCTCACTGTCGGTAGAACGCCGGGAGCGCTCCGTGATCATTTTCGCTCAGCATCGCTTCCAGGCGAACTGGTAGCGGGTGTTGAAGCTGCCGTCGGTCGAGTCCATCGACACGAACGACGCCTGGTTCGCGGAGTTCGTGAACGCGCGGACCTCGGTGTTCACGTTGAGGTTGCGCACCATGCCGCACGGCGCGAAAACGATCTCCGCGACGTCGGTCTGGTCGGTGAACTGCCAGTTGTCGCTCTTGGGGCCGGGGATGTTGTGCGTGCTCGTGCCGGTCGACGACGAGCCGGAGAAGTAGTAGCTGGCGCGTTGCATGCCTTTCGCGCCTCTGGGTAACGACGCAAAGCCTCTGTAGTCGGCCTTCGCGATCCCGAAGGTGAAGCCCTGCGGGTAGTGCACGCGAAGGTTCAGCTGGCAGTTCTTGCGGAACTGCGTCGGTGTCGATCCGGCGCCGGCCTGCGCCGTGTAGTCGCTGTAAGTGACCGTGAATGCGGTGTTGTCGTCCGCGACCGCGACCGCCGCTGTTCCGGCGGGGCAGCCGGAACCGTTGACCGTGACGACGTCGACCGTGATTTTCCCGGGGGGAACGACATCCGCGGAGCTCGGCGCCTCGGGGGCGACGAGGAGTGACAGTGCCAAACTCGTAGCTGCCATCACACTGAGCATGAGGCGCCTTTCATTTCGGCGATGTGTGGCGGCGTGACGGAGACGTTATCTTAAATAGACTTAAGGCGTGGACAGCCGACCGGGCGAACTTAAATATATTTAAAACGGATTAATCGTCTGAACGGTGGATTGGCGACGACGAGCCGTCGGCTAACTTCATGACAGATCGCGAAAAACGATCAACACAGACCTACTGAATACGCCGGTCCCCACACCTGGCGCCGAGAGCCCCGGCAGATCCACCTCGTAACACCGGTGTGGGATGGCAAGCGCGCACTGCTCATCGGGTTCCTCCCTCCTGCTCGGGACTCGGTGGTGCGGCAGCGGTGCAGTGCAGCCGGCCGGTGCCCGCCGGTGGCGCTCGGACCCGTCCCACGGTCCGGCGCCGCCGGCGGTGTTCTTTTACGGCCCTCACAAGGGCACTAAAGCCTTCGGAGCCTCAATTGCACGCGTGCCCCACCCAGCGGCCCGCGGTCGACGTGGAGAGAGCCACCCGTGCTTTCCGCGGCGCGCCGGGCGATGTCGAGCCCCAGCCCGGTGGACCCACCGCCGCTGGCGCCGCGTCGCAGCGCGTGCTCGACGTTCGCGATGCCGGGACCGGCGTCCTCGACGACCAGCGCCACCAGATCGGCCTGGTGCACCAGCGTCACGGCGAACCGCGTGCCCTCCGGCGTGTAGCGGAAGACGTTGCCCAGCAACGAGTCCAGCGCGGCCGTGAGGTCGGTGCGGGCCAACGGGACGTGCGCGGGCTTGTCGGCACCCCGGACCGTCCACGGCCGTTCCTGGTCGTCGGCGAGCGCGGACCAGAACACCAGCCGGTCGCGCACGACGCTCGCGGCGTCCACACCGGCGTCGTCGGCCTGCAGGCCGGAGCGGGCCGCCTTGATGATCTCGTTGACCTCCCTCTCGAGGCCCTGGACGGCTTCGCGGATGCGATCCGCGCCTGGACCCCTGCCGAGGGTGTCCGCGTCCAGCAGCAGCGCCGTGAGAGGTGTTCTGAGGCGGTGCGAGAGATCGGCGACCACTTCGCGTTCGGCGGCGAGGAGGTGCCGGACGCGTTCGGCCATGGCGTTGAACGCCTTGCCGACTTCCTTGAGCTCGGGCGGTCCTTTGACCGGGACACGCGCGGAAAGGTCGCCCTGCCCCATTTTCCGGGCGCCGTCGGCCAACGTGCGGGTCGCTTTCACGGCACGCGCGCCCAGCCGGTCGGCCACGAGGACCGAACCGGCCACCAGTCCGATCGCGACACCCGCCAGCGCCCACCACGTGCCGAGCACGCCGTGGGTGAGCTGTTCGTGCGGTACGAACGCCTCGACGATCGCGATCCCGTTCGCCGTGGTGGCCAGCGGTTGCAGATAAGCGACGCCGTCCGGCCGTTCCACGATGGACGCCTTCGCGAGGTTCCGCGCGTCCTGCAGGTCTTTGGCGGTGATGTGCGAGGTGCCGTAGGTGCCGGCGCTGAGGTGCACGGCGAGCCGTTGCTGGCCGCCGTACCGCGTGCTGCGGATGGCCTGGCGGATCTCCGGAGCCTTCGTGGTGATCACGAGCGCCGGAGTGAGCGCGTTGGCCTGCTTCTCGGCCTCGCTGATCGCGCGGTCGTACGCCGCGTTCTTCACGACGATCGCCAGTGGAATGAGGAACGCCAGCGCCACCATGCTGGTCGCCGCGAGAGCGACCAGCACCAGTGACCGCCTCATCTCGGGTCGACCAGACGCACGCCGACCCCGCGCACCGTGTGCAGGTAACGCGGCTGCGCGGCCCGTTCGCCGAGCTTGCGCCGCAGCCACGAGAGGTGGACGTCGAGCGTCTGGTCGTCGCGGGTGGACGGCCACAGGTTCGCCAGGATCTCGGCGCGCGGAACGACCTCGCCGGAGCGTGCCGCGAGGTAGGAGAGCAGCTCGAACTCCTTGTGCGTCAACGAGAGCTCGCGTCCGTCCACAGTGGCACGGCGCAGGTTCACGTCGATCTCCAGGCCGCCGATGACGAGCTGCTTGTTGTCGCGGGCTCTTCTCAGCACGGCCTGCAGCCGGGCTTCGAGGTGCTCGCTGGAGAACGGTTTGACGAGGTAGTCGTCCGCGCCCGCGTTGAGCAGGCGGATGATCTCCTGCTCGTCGTCGCGGGCGGTGGCGATCACCACGGGGGTGTTCGTGACGCCTCGGATCATCCGCAGCGCGTCACCGCCGTCGAGGTCGGGGAGCCCGAGGTCGAGCACCACGACGTCGTAGTTGGTGGCGGTGACTTCGCGCAAAGCCTCGATCGCGAGCGCGACACCGTGCACGATGTGGCCCTGGCCGGTGAGAGCGCGGGTGATCGCCGCTCGCACCACGGGGTCGTCCTCGACCAGCAGTACCGATGCCATGCTACGGGAGGGTCGTCGCAGTGAGACGGTCGATCGGATACCTGGTCGCCTGGGCGGTGGTGACCGCCGTCGCCGTCGGCCTGTCGTGGTTCGGCATCCGTTCGGCGATGGAACCCGCGCCGGTGGCCGCTGTGGAGTCCACGGCGGGGCCAGGTGGTGTGGTGCCGATGCCGACCGTCACGTCGATCAGCGTCCCGGTGCCTCCCAGCAGCACCTCGATCAGCTCGCCGCCTGTCACGCCCTCGTCCACCAGACCTCCTGTGTTGAGCTCGTCGGTTCCGGCTCCTCCCAGTAGTACGGATGCGCGTCCCTCCTCGGCTCAACTTTCCGAGGGCGAATGGCAGTCGGACGGCTCCTACGTCCACGCGTTCCACCTGCGCGGCGGTGACGTGGTCGTCCGCTACCGCCCGCAGGGTGTCGAGGCTCTCTCGGCCACACCCGCCGACGGCTGGTCCGTGGCCGTCGAACAGCCAGGTGGCCCGCTGGTGGTCAACTTCCGCACGGCCGAGGGCCGCCTCTCCCGCCTGGAGGCGACGTGGAGCGGCGGCCCGACGGCACGCGTCGTCGAGAAGTGACTACAGGCCGATGGCCTTCGCGATCTGGGCGGGCTTGAGCACGCGCAGGATCGCCTCGAGCAGGTAGTAGTCGCCGTAGGGCAGTGAGACCTCCACACCGTCCTCGGACGGGCGGTTGCGGGTGCCGCGGGCCAGGATCGCCTCGGCCCGCGTCGACTTCGTGGTCAGGCACGTGCCGACCAGGCCGTCGAGGATCTTCAGCGCCCGCTCGCGGTAGCGGTCGGAGCCGGTGGCCTTGGCCAGGTCGAGCAGGCCGCACGCCATGATCGCGCCCGCTGACGAGTCCTTGATGTCGTTGGCGCCCAACGGCGAGCGGTAGTCCCACACCGGAACGTGGTCCTGGGTGAGGGCGTTCAGCGCGAAGTCGGCCATCTTGCGCGCGGTGTCGCGGAACTCGCGCAGGCCCGTGCGGCGGTACATCGTCGTGAAGCCGTAGATGCCCCACGCCTGGCCGCGTGACCAGCACGAGGTCGGGCTGTAGCCCTGCACGGTGTTCTGGCCGATCGGCGCGCCGGTGTCCGGGTCGAAGTCGAACACGTGCGGGGTCGAGCCGTCCGGGCGCAGGAAGTTCGCCTGGGTCGTTCTGGCGTGGGCGATCGCGATGTCGAGGAACTTGCGGTCGCCGGTCTGCTCGGTGGCGAACGCGAGCAGGTCCAGATTCATCATCGTGTCCATGATCACCCGGCCCGCGTTGCCGGGCGTGCCGATCTTGCCCCACGCGCGGATGAACCTGCCGGTCGCGTTCCAGCGCAGGATCAGCGTGTTCGCGGCGTCGATCGCGCCGTCACGCCACTTCGCGTCGCCGGTGAGCCGGTACGCGGTGACCCAGGACGGGTAGAAGAGGAACCCCAGGTCGTGGTCGCGCGGTTCGAGCCGGCGCGGTGCCAGCCTGTCGTTCGCGGCCTCGGCCAGCGTGCGCAACTGGGCGTCGCCGCTGTCGAGGTGCGCGAGCCACAGCGTGCCCGGCCAGAAACCGCCGATCCAGCCGCCGTCGGCGACGTAGGTCCACTTCTCGGCACGGGTGATCTCCGGGAACGAGGTGATGCCCGGTGCGACCGCTTTCAGCTTGGCCACGCCGTAGTCGAGCGCGCCGCGGAGCTTGGCGGGGGAGGCCGCGGCCTCCCCCGCGCCGAGAGCGACTCCGGCTCCGGTGAGCAGGGGAGTGGCCGCGGCAGACGCCAGAAGGGTGCGTCGAGACAGATTCACGAGACCGTCCAGTCCCTTTCATGTCCTTGCGCCCGGCGACACCCTGCCAGACCCGATCAAGGTCTGTAAAGAGAAGTCGGAAATTGATTCCTTCGCCCTGTCTCAGGCCGCTGACCGGCCTAAAGAGCGAATCAGATACGTGAACCCAGCTGGATTCGGACGTTGTAAAAGGAATTGTTCACAAGGGTGAACGATTCGGGTTTCAGGTCTGGATCAGAACGGCGTCGAGATGGCGCGGGCTCAGGCCGTGGCGGCGTTGGAAGTCCGCGTTGCCCCTGCCGCCCTCGAGCGTGGTCTTGCCCAACCGGATCGCGAGCTTGACCGACTCGGCGAACAGCACGCCGTACGGGCTGTAGCGGCCGTCGACGGCGTAGTCGACACCGCACGTCCAGGTGTGGAAGCGGGTGGCGTCGGCGAGGCACACACCGGCGGCGACGAGCCTGCCGTGCTGCCGGACCTCGATCACGTGCGCGAGGCCGCCGAGGGCCAGGACGAACTTGGTGAAGGTGCTGCCGGGGTAGAAGTCGCTCGTGTCGAAGCGGGTCGCGGTTTTGGTGCACAGCAACGAGATCTCGTCGAGTGCGGCGTGGTCGACGGGGAGGACCTCGATCGTGACGCCCGCTTCCCGCGATCTTCGCTCGTTGCGCCGCAGGTTCGCCCGCGCGCGGGTGCCGAGCCCGGCCAGGTAGTGCTCGTAGGTGGTGAGCCCGGTGGCCCACCGGTCGGTCAGATGGCGCGCGGGCAGGCCGGCCGCTCTCAGTTGCCGCGAGAGCGCGTTGCCGCGCTCGACGTTCACGAACCCGTACCAGTGCGCGCCGAAGACCGACGCGGCGTGCGTCATGGCGTCCAGCAGCCGGGGCAGAACGTCCGCGGTGGCCGGCACGTGCGCGTCGTAGCAGTGCCAGGTGTGGCTGAGCAGCACGGTCTGGCCGAGCGTTTCCGGGTACGCCTCGTGCAGGCGGCGCAACGGGTTCGCCTCCGACTGGAGGTAGACGGGCAGCACGGCGACCAGCTTCTCGCCGTCGCGCACCACGAAGCACCCGGAGTAGTCGGCGTTCGTCAGCGGCGCCTGCTCGTAGGCGTGGACGTACGCGTGTTCGTAGAACACCGGCGCGCCACTCGCGTGGACCACCGAATCCCAATCGGCAGCATCGATTTTCGTTATGGAGTTTGAAAATTCGACGCGCACACGCTCACTGTACGGTCTGCCAGACCGCGCAGGGAACGTCGATCTCGTCCCGGCTCAGGCCCCCGTGCTCGAACTTCACCGACGGGTCCGGGATCGGGAACCTCCGCGACGCCGCCACGGCGACCACCGGACCGGCCTCCGGCTGGGGCAGTCCGAGATCGGCGGCGTGGTGCACGGTGGCCGTCGAGCCCAGAGTCGTTGCCACGCGGTCGAAAACGGCTTCGAGGCGGTCGGCCTTCGGGTAGAGCCACCTGGTGCGCCCCGCGCCGCCGGAGGGGATCACGCACTCCTCGCGCACGATCGCGTCCCAGGCCTCGACGAGGGCCGGATCGGGATCGACGGGGACCTGGCCGTGGTCGGAGTGCGCCACGACGGTCCAACCCTGTGCGGCCCAACGGGAAGCGTGCGCGTCGAGCCGGATCATGGCCTCGTGCACGGACTCGTCGTAGCCGTGGCGGTGCACGTGGTCGTCGATGTTGACGTAGGTCCACAGGAACCTGGCGTCCGGCAGGGCCTTGTCCAGATCGGCGACGACGTTGGCGACGAGCAGGGGTGGATCTTCGGCCTGGGCGGTGAGTTTGTGCCTCGCGGGCGCGGGTATCCGGGTGCACCCGCGCAGGAGGGCCTGCGCCCAGGTGCCTTCGAGGAGGTCGAGCTCGCGGGCGAGGACAGTGGCGCCGTGCCGTTCCAGGACGGTCGGCAGATCCGGGATCGGGGGCGTGCCGTTGATGGCGTGGACGAGACCGGATCCGTTGCGGTACACCGTTCCTGGCACGCGGTGGACGTCGGCCGGAACCCCGGTCAACGCGGTCAGCCAGGCCGTCGCGGACGTGGACGGCACCGTGGAGGAAAGCGTGGAGATGGAAGCCGACAGCCACGATTGTTTGGCCACGTCCGAGGAGAGCCCGTCCACGGCCAGCACGATCACGCCGCGGTCCGCCGACTTCAGGGCACCGTCGAGCCGGGAAGGGATCTCTGCCAGGGACATCGGGGCACTGTAACGCATCTCATCAGGCGAAGATGCCCTGATCGGGTGCAAAGCCTCGCACAATGGATCCCGATGAAGTAAAGAGAACTTGACAGAAGGAGGGCGGATGTCGGTCGGTGTTCTGGACGTCGGATGCTTCAGCGCGCATCTGGTGGTCGTGGAACGAGACCTGATGCATCCGCTGATGTCCCACAAGGTCCGGTTGCGGCTGGACCGGGAGCTGGACTCCGCGGGGGCCATCAGCAGAGATGGCATCGAGTCCTTGTGCGCTGCCGTGCTGGCCGCGCGCAAGAAGGCCGGCGACGTTCCGTTCCTGCCGTTCGCGACCTCCTCCGTCCGCGACTCGTTGAACGCCGACGAGGTGATGCGCAAGGTGCACAGACGCACCGGCGTTGAGCTGAAGGTGTTGTCGGGCAAGGAAGAGGCTCGCCTCTCGTACATGGCGGCCCGGCACTGGTTCGGTTTCAGCGCCGGTCCGATGGTCGTGCTGGACGTCGGTGGCGGCACCGTCGAGCTGGCTCTGGGGTCGGGGGCCGAGCCGGAGCTCGCTGTCTCGTTGCCCTTGGGGGCACGGACTTTGACGCGCGCCGGGCTGACCGTGCAGGACATGCGCGCCGAGGTCCGGGAACAGATCGCCGAGGCCTTTCCCCGCGATGAGAGCGCTCGCGCCGTCGGCTGCTCGAAGGTGTTCGAGCAGCTGGCCAGGCTCGCCGGAGCGCGCGCCGGGACGTACGAGCCGCGGCAGTTGAAGCTCAAGGACCTGGAGAAGTGGATCCCGCGTCTCGCGAAGCTGTCGGTGCGGGAACGTGCCGCGCTGCCGGGGATCTCCCGCCACCGGGCCCGGCAGTCGCTGGCGGGCGCGGTGGTCGCGGAGGGTCTGATGAAGGTCGCGGGCCACGACGTCGTGGACATCTCGCCCTGGTCGACCAAGGAAGGCCTGCTGCTGGACCTGGTGGAGCGGTCCCGGCTCAGATCCGAGTCAGCGGCCTAGATTCCCGCTAGCAGGCTGCCAGCGCCGTGACGGCGTCGTTGACGTCGTCGAACAACAGCAGAAGCTGGTCGACCGCCGTCATCTCCAATGGCCGCAACACGATTCTCGTGTCGCTGACGACGCCGAACTTGACGCCGAGCTCGTCGGCCTGGTGCTGGGTCTCCACGAGTGCGCGGATCCCCTCGGACCCGAAGAACTGCACTGCCCGCAGATCGACGACCAGCGCGGGTGGCTTGCGATCGAGCAGCTCGGCGATCCTGCTCGTCACCGGCGCCGAGGACATCATGTCGATCTCGCCCGTGAGCGCGACGATCGGGATGGACTGGACATAGGTCGTTGTCTGTCGAAGCTGGTTCATTAGGACTCCCGTCCGCACCGACCGTACGCGCTTGCTCGTGACGTCCACAAGCCGAGCCGGTTTTCACCAGGCCACGACGGGTACACGTTCAGTGAGGGCAAATCCCGAGATAGTTGAGGAGGAAACCGTGTCGACCACGGAAACCGGTCACATCACGGGTACGAAGGACAGGGACTACAACATCCTCTGGTTCACCGAGGCGTGCCTGGACAACGCGCTGCGCCTGGAGAACTACATCGCCGACGCCGAGCGCGACGGTGACAGCGAACTCGCGGAGTTCTTCCGCAAGGCACAGGGCGAGAGCCAGAAGGGCGCCGAGCAGGGCAAGCGCCTGCTCGCCTCGAGGCTGACGAAGTAGGTCCCCTCCGAGTCCGGCGGGGTGCTTCTCTCCCGTCGCACCCCGCCGCCTCTCCTCAGGCCTTCAACTCGGCCCAGACGACCTTTCCCCGCGCGTGCGGCTTCGTGCCCCAGCGCGCGCTCAGCGCCTGCACGAGCTGCATCCCCCGCCCCCGCGCCGAACTGGGGTCCACCGGCCTCACCAGAGGCTGCTTCGGCGACTCGTCGTGCACCTCGACCAGCATGCCGCCCGACTTGCGGCTCACCGTGAGTGTGATCAGACCCTCACCGTGGTCGATGCTGTTCGACACGAGCTCCGTGACGATGAGCAGCGCGTCGTCCGTCAGGTCCTCCGACAGCCCCCACGAGGTAGCGGCGTCGCGGACCACCTGACGTGCACGAGAGCACGATCCGCCCTCGGCGGTCAGAGTCACGCGCACCTCGGCCAGTGGGTCGTTGAGCACAAGGCGCATCGTCGCACATCCGGTGGGTCGTTCGGATCTTTCAGCCCCCCGGTGGTCGCATGCGTTGACGCCGTGCTGCACGATTTGGGGCGCACGGGTCGGGCGTGGCGGAAGGAACGGCGACGATGGAGCTCAACGTCGGCAGCGAGGTCCAGCAGGGATGGCGAGTGCTCGCCGTCGCCGGTGAGCTGGACATCGACACCGTCCCCCTGTTGTCCGCGCGGCTGGACGCGGACGTGACCGGCGCGCATGCCGTGCTGGACCTCTCCCAGCTCCAGTTCATGGATTCCACCGGGCTGGCGCTCGTGCTGGAGTGGCACCGGCGGCTGGCCGACGCCGGGGGGCAGCTGAGGATCGCCGCCACCCAGGCGCCGGTCCGGCGGTTGTTCGACCTGGCCGACGTGGCCGCGGTCCTGTCGCTGCACGAGACGGTGGACGCGGCCGTGCAACCGGCGGTGGACTCGGCTCGCTGACGGGTCAGGCTTCTGCGGAAACTCCCAGGTAGTAGGCGATCAGCCTGATCAGGTGCTCGGTGTCCACCGGCTTGGTCACGTAGTCGGTGGCGCCGGACGCCAGTGACTTCTCGCGGTCGCCCTTCATGGCCTTGGCGGTCACGGCGATCACCGGCAGGTCGGCGTAGCGCTCCATGGCCCGGATCGCCGAGATCGTGGCGTTGCCGTCCAGCTCGGGCATCATGATGTCCATCAGGACGATGGCCACGTCGTCGTACTGCTCCAACGCCCGCACGCCCGTGATGCCGTTGTCGGCGTAGATGGCCTCGAGGCCGACCAGTTCGAGCACGCTCGTCAGGGCGAAGACGTTGCGCAGGTCGTCGTCGACGACCAGGACCTTTTCGCCGTGGAAGCGGATCGCGCCGGACGCGGCGAGCACGGGTGCGGGCGTCACGATCGGGGTGGGTTCCGGCAGGACGATGGTGTCGTTGACGACCTTGCCCAGCGGCAGGCAGAGGGTGAAGGTCGAGCCGATGCCCGGTTCGGAACGGACTCGCAGGGCGCCGTTCAGCAACTGGGCCAGCTCGCGGCTGATGGACAGGCCCAGGCCGGTGCCGCCGTACTTGCGGGACGTGGTGCCGTCGGCCTGCTGGAAGGCCTCGAAGATGACGGCCAGCTTCTCGGCCGGGATGCCGATGCCCGTGTCGTGGACGTCGAAGGCCACTGTGGACGGGTCGTCCATGCGCACGTGCAGGCGGATTCCGCCGTCGTGGGTGAACTTGACGGCGTTCGACAGCAGGTTCCTCAGGATCTGCTGCAGGCGGTGCTCGTCGGTCCTCAGCGTCTCGGGCACGTTCGGGTCGACGCGGACCGAGAACTCGAGGTTCTTCTCGGCCGTCAGCGGCAGGCACAACGTCTCGACGTAGCGGACGAGCTCGTCCACGCGGACCGGGTCCTCGTGCAGGGTCATGTGGCCCGCCTCGACCTTGGTGAGGTCGAGGATGTCGTTGATCAGCTGCAGGAGGTCCGAGCCGGACGAGTGGATCGTGCGGGCGAACTCGACCTGCTTGGGGTTGAGGTTGCCGTCGAGGTTGTCGGCCAGCAGCTTCGCCAGGATCAGCAACGAGTTCAGCGGCGTGCGGAGCTCGTGGGACATGTTCGCCATGAACTCGGACTTGTACTTCGAGGCCGTCTGCAGCTGGCGGGCGCGGTCCTCGAGCTCCTCGGAACCGGCGCGGAGCTCGGTGGTCAGGCGCTGGGACTCGACCAGCAGGGCGTCGGTGCGGGAGTTGGCGAGCATCGTGTTCACGTTGACGCCGATCGCCTCCTTGAGCTGGTCCAGGAGGTCGAGGTGGACGTCGGTGAACGTGTTGAGCGAGGCCAGCTCGATCGCGCCCAGGGTCTCGCCCTGAAAGAGGATCGGGAGGATGACCAGGTTGACCGGGGCGGACGCGCCCAGGGCGGAGGAGACGGTCAGGTAGCCGGCGGGCACCTGGGTGACCAGGATCGTCTTCTTCTCCAGCGCGGACTGGCCCACCAGCGACTCGCCCATCGTGACGCGGGTGGTGCGGGCGGAGTCCAGGCGGAAGCCGTAGGAGGCGGTCAGCTCGAGCGTCTGCTTGCTGTCGTCGTCCTCCTGGACCTGGAAGAACGCGCCGTGGTGGGCGCTGACCAGCGGCGTCAGCTCGCTCATGATCAGCGACGCCAGCGCGCGGAGATCCCGGTGGCCCTGCATCAGACCGGACAGACGGGCCAGGTTGGTCTTGAGCCAGTACTGCTCGCGGTTGGCGCGGGTGGTCTCCTTCAGGTTGGCGATCATCTGGTTGACGTTGTCCTTGAGCTCGGCGAGCTCGCCGGACGCGTCCACGGTGATCTGCCTGGTCAGGTCGCCCGCGGTCACGGCGGTGGCGACGGCCGCGATGGCGCGGACCTGGGTCGTGAGGTTCGAGGCGAGCTGGTTGACGTTGTCGGTCAGCTTCGACCACGTGCCGGCGACGCCGTCGACCTCGGCCTGGCCGCCGAGCTTGCCCTCGGTGCCGACCTCGCGGGCGACACGGGTGACCTCGTCGGCGAACGACGACAGCTGGTCGACCATCGTGTTGATGGTGGTCTTCAGCTCGAGGATCTCGCCTCGGGCCGAGACGTCGATCTTCTTCGTCAGGTCGCCCTGGGCCACGGCGGTGGTGACCTGGGCGATGTTGCGGACCTGGTTGGTCAGGTTGTCCGCCATGAAGTTCACCGAGTCGGTGAGGTCCTTCCACGTGCCCGCGACGCCGGACACGCGCGCCTGGCCGCCGAGGATGCCCTCGGTGCCGACCTCGCGGGCGACGCGGGTGACCTCGTCGCCGAACGCGCGGAGCGTGTCGACCATGCCGTTCAGGGTCTCGGCGAGCGCCGCGACCTCGCCGGACGCGTCGACGGTGATCTTCTTCGACAGGTCGCCGTTCGCGACGGCGGTGGCGACGGCGGCGATGTTGCGGACCTGGTTCGTCAGGTTGTCCGCCATCAGGTTGACGTTGTCCGTCAGGTCCTTCCAGGTGCCCGCCACGCCCTGCACGCGGGCCTGACCGCCCAGCCGGCCGTCGGTGCCGACCTCGCGGGCGACGCGGGTGACCTCCTCGGCGAAGCTCGACAGCTGGTCCACCATCGTGTTCAAAGTGGACTTGAGCTCGAGGATCTCGCCGCGCGCGTCGACGGTGATCTTCTGCGACAGGTCGCCGTTGGCCACCGCGGTCGCGACGTGGGCGATGTTGCGGACCTGGTTGGTCAGGTTGTTCGCCATGAAGTTGACGTTGTCGGTCAGGTCGCGCCACGTGCCCGCGACGCCCGGCACCGTCGCCTGACCACCCAGCCTGCCCTCGGTGCCGACCTCGCGAGCCACGCGGGTCGCCTCGTCGGCGAACGAGGAGAGCTGGTCGACCATCGTGTTGATGGTGGTCTTGAGCTCGAGGATCTCGCCGCGGGCGTCGATCGTGATCTTCTGGGTGAGGTCGCCGCGCGCGATGGCGGTGGTGACCGAGGCGATGTTGCGGACCTGGGTCGTCAGGTTGTTCGCCATGACGTTCACCGACTCGGTGAGGTCGCGCCACGTGCCGGCGACGCCCGGCACCTGCGCCTGACCGCCCAGCCGGCCGTCCGAACCGACCTCACGCGCGACACGCGTGACCTCGTCCGCGAAGGACGACAGCTGGTCGACCATCGTGTTGATCGTCGACTTGAGCTCGAGGATCTCGCCGCGCGCGTCGACGGTGATCTTCTGGGTCAGGTCGCCGAGGGCCACCGCGGTCGTGACCTGGGCGATGTTGCGGACCTGGGTGGTCAGGTTGTCCGCCATGAAGTTGACGTTGTCGGTCAGGTCGCGCCACGTGCCGCCGACGCCGGGGACCTTCGCCTGGCCGCCGAGCTTGCCGTCGGTGCCGACCTCGCGGGCGACGCGGGTGACCTCGTCGGCGAAGCTCGACAGCTGGTCGACCATCGTGTTCAGCGTGTTCTTGAGCTCCAGCATCTCGCCGGAGACGTCGACCGTGATCTTCTGGGTCAGGTCGCCGTTCGCCACCGCGGTCGCGACCTGGGCGATGTTGCGGACCTGGATGGTCAGGTTGTTCGCCATCGAGTTGACGTTGTCGGTCAGGTCGCGCCAGGTACCGGCGACACCGGGGACCTTCGCCTGACCGCCCAGACGGCCGTCCGTGCCTACCTCGCGGGCGACGCGGGTGACCTCGTCCGCAAAGGACGACAGCTGGTCCACCAGGCCGTTCACCGTCGAACCGAGCGTGGCGAACTCACCGCGCAGCGTCTGGTCCGACATGCGCTTGGTCAGGTCACCCTCGGCGACGGCGGCGAGCACGCGGCTCAGCTCGCTCGTCGGCCGCATCAGGTCCTCGACCAGGCCGTTCACCGAGTCGGCGATCAACGACCAGCCGCCGGCGGTGCCCGCGGACGCCACCCGTTCGGTGAGCCTGCCCTCCTGGCCCACCGCCTGGCGCACCCGGCCCAGCTCACCGGCGAGCCACTGGTTGCGCTCCGCGATCTCGTTGAACACGTCCGCGAGGGCCGACACGGGCCCGTTCCCCGGCACCACGAGCCTGCGGCGGAAGTTGCCGTCACGCAGGTCTCTCATGGCGGAGAGAACCCGATCGAGGGTCGCGTCCGTCTCTTCGTTGGCCGTGGTCACTCCAAGCCTCCGTGCCTCGGTGGTCGCAGCCAAGCCTGCCACGTTAGGTTGGGAGCGAGGTAACTTGATGCCGCGATGCACGCAAACGACCCGCAGGAGGCCGTGATGATTCGGCCGAGCGCGCTGGACAAGAGCGGATGAGCAGCGCCGTGGGCATCGACCTCGACGGCTGGCAGCGCCTGGTGGACGGGCTGCGCGAAGCCGTCCTGGTCGTCGACCCGGCCGGTGTGGTGCGCGTGCGCAACGCCGCGGCCGCCGGCCGGTTCCCCCGGCTGTGCCTCGGCGAGCGCTTCGACGTGCACGTCGCGGGGCGTCAGCACGACCTCGGCGACGGCTGGAGTGCCTGGTACTTCACGGACTCCGCGCTCGACCACGCCCATCTGAGGCTCGCGGGCGGGACTTCGCGGCAGTCCACGCTGAAGACCATCGTGCAGCTCGCGGTGGAGCTGCTGGGGGAGCACTGCGTCGCCGTCGTGCCCGCCACCCGTGACCGCCTGGAGTGGTGGCGGTGCGGCGGCGGTGAACCGACGGTGGCGCGCTCGCCACGCCGGGCGTCCACGATCTCCGAGGTGCTGACGGGCACGTCGACGCTGACCAGGATCACCTCTTTGGGTGAAGGTAACTGGGGGGTTCCGGAGGACTTCGGGACTGCTCTGGCGGTGCCACTGGGCGTCGGCGGCGCGCTGGTCGTGCTGCGTCAGGGCGACTTCGCGCCGAACGACGTCGAGCGCATCCGGTTGTTCGGCAAGCACGCGGCCGTCGCGCTGGAGTCGGCGTCGCGGCTGACCGAGCAACAGCGGACGATCGACATCCTGCGCTCGGCGCTGCTGCCGTTGCCGCTGCCCGAGGTGCGCGGCGTGACGATGGCCTCGGTGTTCATCCCGGCCCACCAGCGCGCGCTGGTCGGCGGCGACTTCTACGACGTGCACCCGCGCACGGACGGCTCGGCGACGTTCGCGCTGGGCGACGTCTGCGGCCACGGCCTGGAGGCGGCGGTCCACAGTGGACGGGTGCGGCAGTCGCTGCAGGCGCTCTCGCTCGTCGAGACGAACCCGGTGCGGTTGCTGCACCTGCTGAACACCTCGTTGCGCGCCACCGGGTCCAAGCTCTTCACCACGATCGTCGTCGGCGAGCTGGTGCCGCTGGCGGCAGGCGGAGCGCGGCTGTCGCTCGCGTCCGGCGGGCATCCGGCGCCGTTGATCCTGCGCGCGGACGGGTCGGTGCAGGAGGTGAGCGCGCCCGGCGCGATCGTCGGCATCCTGTCGGACGTCCGGTTCCACGGCGAGCAGGTCACGCTGGCTCCCGGCGACACGCTGGTGCTGTACTCCGACGGCTTCACCGAAGCCCGCGCGCACACCGACCGCACCGAGCTGTTCGGGGAGCAGCGGTTGCAGGCGGTGCTGAAGGAGTGCAAGGGGCTCTCGGCGGAGGAGATCGCCCGGCACTGCGAGGAGGCCGTGCTCACGTGGCTGGACCGCGACGATCACGACGATCTCGCGCTGCTCGCCGTGCAAGCGGTCTGACCATCCAGCCGTGTGAGTGAATTTCCCGGTGCAAGGGTTCATGCTCTGTTCGTTTGCCACGACAGATCGACCAGTTGTGATCTCCGCATGTCCCACTCACACGATCACTCGCACGGTGATCACACGCACCACCACCACCACGAGGCGGAGCCGGTTGAGGGCAGCTGGCTCGACGCCGAGGACGACCGTCCCTCGTCGGTGGAGCGCCGCAAGTTCCTCGCCGGCCTCGGCATCGCGGCCGGTGCCGTCGGTGCCGTGGCCGTCGGCACGGGCAAGGCCGAGGCCCACGTCCCCGTCAACCCGTGGGGCGGCGGCGACCGCTGGTACGCGGGCGACCACCACATCCACACGCAGTACTCCGACGACGGCCAGTACCCGATCGAGCACCAGGTCCGCAAGGCCCGCGAGTTCGGCCTCGACTGGGTGGTGATCACCGACCACGGTGGTCCCGCGCACCAGAAGTTCTCGATCGACCAGGTCACGCCGGACATCGAACGTGCGCGCAGGTCCCAGCGCGACGTGCTGGTGTACCAGGGCCTCGAGTGGAACATCCCCGGCGCGGAGCACGCCACCGTGTTCATGCCGCCCGGCAAGCACACCGTCGACATCCTCAAGGCGTTCGAGCTGGCCTACGACGGCCGCATCGCCGGCACCGCCGAGCCGCTCGCCCTGTCCGCTCTGCGGTATCTGGAGGCGCAGGTCCTCTCCGGACGGACCGAGATCGCGCTGATGTTCGCGAACCACCCGGCCCGGCGCGGCGTGGACAGCCCGCACGAGCTGCGCGGCTGGCGCGACGCGGCCCCCGGCGTCGCGGTCGGCATGGAGGGCGCGCCCGGCCACCAGGCCGCCGGCATCCCGAAGTCCGCGGGCGGCCCCGGCCGTGCGCGCGGCTACTACGACACGCCCGCCCCGCTGCCGGAGTCGTTCCCCGGCTACCCGGCGGAGTCTTACCGCACGCACGGCGGTTTCGACTGGATGACCGCGAAGGTCGGCGGCCTGTGGGACTCCATGCTCGCCGAGGGCCGGCCGTGGTGGATCACCGCGAACTCGGACGTCCACCAGGTCTTCGGCGACACCCTGACGCCCGGCAAGCAGGACTACGCCACGACGGGCTCGAAGGGCGTGCCGATCGACACGGGCGTCAAGCAGACCGGCTACGGCGACTTCTTCCCCGGCCAGTACGGCGCGAACGTCGTGGGCGCGCGATCGCGGTCCTATGTGGACGTCATGCGCGGCCTGCAGTCCGGCAAGGTGATCACCGTGCACGGCCGGTTGATCGACGGTCTCGAAGTGCGCGTGCGGTCGCGTGACGACCTGCGCGGGGTCACGCTGGGCGGGCGGACGTTCGTGCGCCGCGGTGGCGACGTCGAGGTGACGATCGAGGTCGAGCGCGCCGCCGGCCCGAACTTCTCGGGTGCTACGCCCGTTTTGGCCAAGGTCGACCTGATTTCGGGTCCGGTGACCGGTCCCGCGGTCGACCGCGATCTGTTCGTGGCGCCGGAAACGTCGGTGACGAAGACGTTCGAGGTGCCGCGCCGGGGCAAGATCCGGTTCACGCACACGTTCACAGGTGTCGAGCGCTCGTTCTACCTGCGGCTGCGGGGAAGTGACGGTCGTCGGCTCACCTCGTCGGGCGACCCGATGATCGACGAGATCGCGAACGCCGATCCGTGGGCGGATCTCTGGTTTTACGCCAACCCGATATTCGTCGACGTGATCTGAGGAGAGTCCTCGACGGACTAGGTTGATCAGGTGTCCATGAAGCGTGAGCCCGATCGCCTAGTCCTCTTCACCGACGCGGTCGCCGCCATCGCGATCACGCTGCTGGTGCTGCCGCTGGTGGAGATCATCTCGGAACCGGGTGCCGAGCACCCGGCCGAGATCGTCTCCCACCACTGGCCGCAGATCTTCAGCTTCCTGCTGAGCTTCGCCGTGATCGCGCAGCTGTGGATGGCGCACCACCGGATCTTCCAGAACGTGGTCGAGTACACGCAGCCGTTGTTGCTGCTGAACATGCTGTGGGTGCTCACGATCGTCGTGCTGCCGTTCCCGACCGGGCTGGTCGGCGAGTACGGCGCCGACAGGTTCACGCAGTTCTTCTACGTGGGCACGATCCTGGTCAGCAGCGCGCTGCTGAGCGCGATGGCGTTGCTCGCGCACCGGCACGAACTGACCCTGCGCGTGGTGGTCTCGTGCGTGGCGGCACCGGTCCTGCTGCTGATCGCGCTGGCCCTGGTGCCGCTGATCAACTACTGGGGCCTGCTGCTGATGCTGCTGCAGACGGTGACGAGCAGGCTCATCGAACCCCGTGCGGACGGAACTGAACGCTGATCCTGGGGCCGACGACCTTCGACGTCTTCGGGATGGCGTGCTCCCACGTGCGCTGGCACGAGCCGCCCATCACCAGCAGGTCGCCGTGGCCCAGCGCGTACTTGTGCGTCTCGCCGCCGCCGCGAGGCCTGAGCAGGAGCGCGCGGGGCGTGCCGACGCTCAGGATCGCGACCATCGTGTCCTCGGTCTGGCCTCGGCCGATCGTGTCGCCGTGCCAGGCCACGCTGTCGCGCCCGTCGCGGTAGTAGCAAAGGCCCGCGGTGGTGAACGGTTCCCCGAGCTCTGGCAGGTAGTGCTCGGTGAGCGTGTCGCGAGCCGTGGTGAGCACGTCGAACGGCAGCCGGCCGCTGTAGAAGCAGAGCAGGCGCGGCACGTCGACCACGTTGTCGTACATCTGCCGGCGCTCCGCCCGCCACGGCACCTCGTCGACGAGCTGGTCGAAGAGAGCGTCGGCACCGGTGAGCCAGCCCGGCTGCACGTCGATCCACGCGCCGTGGCCCAGTTCGGTGCGGCGCGGGGCAAGCGGGGCCAGTGAGGGCTCCGCCTCCAGGTCGAACAGTGATCCCTGGCGCATGCCCGCAGCATAATCGAACACCTGTTCTATTGCTAACGATCTACGGCCAGGACCGATAATCCGCGTATGACTGGGGAAGAAGACGGCGAGTTCGAGACCGCGCAGGTCCACATGAACGTCATCAACGTCGCGCATGGCGAGGTGACCGGGCCGATCATGCAGTTCGGCCGGATCGGCGGCGACGTGGTGTTCGGCGACGGGACCGTGATCCGCGGGCGGAAAGCCCCCGGCGACGAGGACTAGGGCTTCAGCACGGCCCAGACCGCGTCCGCGATGATCTCGCGGGCCTCGGCCATGTCGAACACCCCGAGCAGGAACCGGCGCACCGACTCGTGCGCCGGTCCCATCACCACGGGTTCGAGCGCCCACGGCGGCACCGCGCGCATCTCGCCGGACTCCATGCGATCGAGGAACCACGTCAGGACGGGCTCGAACTCGCGCAGTTTCGTCTCCGGGTCGGCGTGGTCCGGCGCGGCGTAGAGGAAGCGGGCGCGGCTGGGGTTCGCCATCACCCAGTCCAGGTAGCGCAAGGCCAGGTCGCGCACGGCGTCACAAGCGGACCTGGAGTCCAGCGCGGGCCTCATCGCGGCGACGCAGCGGGCGTAGCTGTCGGCGTAGAGCTGCGCGAACACGCCCGCGCGGCTGCCGAAGTGGTGGTAGATGCTGCCGTTCGACATGCCGGACCGCTCGGTGAGCGCCGCGATCGTCACGGCGTCGAGGCCGCCTTCCTCGACGAGCCTGAGCGCCGCGTCGAGGAGAGACTGTCGTCGGTCGGCCACGAGGGTTAGAGTACCGCTCTGGAGCAACGCTCCAGAGAAGGGGAGAGCAATGGCGCTGTCGATTCCCGACCTGCTGCGCGACCGGGTCGCCCGCACGCCCGACGCCGAGGCGATGCGGTACCGCACCTCCGGCGGCTGGGCCTCGTTGACGTGGGCCGAGCTGCAGGACCGTGTCGCGAAGGAAGCGTTCGGGCTGCGCGCCGAGGGCCTCGCGAAGGGTGACCGGGTCGCCCTCATGGGCGGCACCAGCATCGCCTGGATCATCACGGACCTCGCCGTGCTCGCCGCCGGCGGCGCCACCACGACGATCTACCCGAACAGCACCAAGGGCGAGGTCGCGCACATCGTCAGCGACTCCGGCAGCCGCATGGTCGTCGTGGAGACCGACGAGCACGCAGGGCTCATGCCCGACGGCGTCGACGTGCTGCGGTTCGGCGCGGTTCCCCAGGCCGACGGCGACTACGACGCGCTGGTCGGCGAGCTCGGGCCGGAAGACCTCGCGACGTTGATCTACACGTCCGGCACGACCGGCACGCCCAAAGGCGTCGAGCTCACCCACGAAAACTGGCTGACGACGTCGGAAGCCGTTGCGTCGCTGGGCATTCTGCAGCCGACGGACCTGCACTTCCTGTGGCTGCCGCTGTCGCACGCGTTCGGCAAGGTGCTGACGATGGCGATGATCGCCGCGGGCGTGCCGACCGCCGTCGACGGCAGCGTCGAGCGGATCGTCGACAACCTCGGCGAGCTGAAGCCGACCATCGTCGCCGCCGCGCCGCGCATCTTCGAGAAGATCCACGGCCGGATCGCCGCCGGGGCGCGCGCGAAGGGCGGGCTCACCGAGAAGATCTTCCACTGGGCCGACCGCGAGCACGGACCGGCGACGCGCTGGCTCGCGGATCGCCTGGTGTACAGCAAGTTGCGCGAACGCGTGGGCGGGCGGATCCGGTACTTCGTGTCGGGCTCGGCGCCGCTCGCGCCGGAGATCGCGCAGTTCTTCGAACGCTCGGGCATCACGATCCTGGAGGGCTACGGGCTCACCGAGTCGTCCGCGGCGACGTTCTTCAACCGGCCGGGCATGATCAAGATCGGCACGGTCGGGCCGCCGATCCCCGGCATGGAGGTCAAGATCGCGGACGACGGCGAGGTGCTGCTGCGCGGTCCCGGCGTCATGCGCGGCTACCACAACCGGCCGGACGCGACCGCCGAGACGATCATCGGCGGCTGGCTGCACACCGGTGACATCGGCGAGCTCGACGACGCCGGGAGGTTGAAGATCACCGACCGCAAGAAGGAGCTGATCAAGACCTCGGGCGGCAAGTACGTGGCGCCCACCCGGATCGAAAGCATGATCAACGCGGCGTCGCCGTACATCAGCAACGTGATCGTGCACGGCGATCGCCGCAAGTACTGCGTGGCCCTGGTGACGCTCGACCCGGACACCGCGGCGGGCCTGACCGACGCGGAGTCCGAGATCGAGAACGCCGTCAAGACCGTCAACGCACAGCTGGCGCGGCACGAGACGATCAAGCGGTTCGCCGTGCTGGAGCACGACTTCAGCGTCGAGGACGGGTTGCTGACCGCGTCGCTGAAGCCGCGCCGCCGCGAGATCGAGAAGCGCTACGCGTCCGTGCTGGACGGGCTCTACACGGGGTAGAAACCCCAGTGCTGGTTGGTGCCGCCCCAGCAGTCGCCCTGGATCACGTCGGCGCCGTGCGCCACGCTCGCCCAGGCCACGTCGAGGCACTTGTCGCTGTGCCGCGCCCGGATCTCGTACCAGCCGCCACCGGCCGGCACGAGCCGCCAGTGCTGGTTCGTGCCGCCCCAGCAGTGAGCCTGGAGCACGTTGGCCGCGTGCTGCTGGCTCGCGAAGGCGACGTCGAGGCACTTGTCGCTGTGCTGCGCCCGGACCTCGTAGAAGCCGTTGCCGACCGACACCAGCCGCCAGTGCTGGTTGGTGCCGCCCCAGCAGTCGCCCTGGATGACGTCGGCGCTGTCGTCCTGACTCATGTGCGCGACGTCCAGGCACTTGCCGCTGTGCTGGGCCCGGACCTCGTAGTACTGGACCGCTGCCGAGGCCGTCGTGGTGACCGACACCAGCGCGAGCAGAGCGCCGATGACGGCGAGCACCATTCCACTGATCAACTTCACCGCTGTTCCCCCCTCTTGTCTCGGTTACCGGTGAACCATCGGGCAGCGGTCCGACTTCCCGGTCACCTCCCGGTCACTCGAGGGGTGGCGAGCATGCGCTGGTGCAGCAGCCGCAGCTCCGCGCCGGGATCGGCACCGAGCGCCTCGCCGAGGACCTGGCGGACGTCCTGGTAGCAGGCCAGCGCCTCGGCCTCGCGCCCGCAGCGCTGCAACGCGACGATTCGCAGCGCCCACAACGGTTCCCGCAACGGGTGGATCAGCGTGAGCTCGTGCAGTTCGTCCACGACGTCGTGGTGGCGGCCGAGTGAGAGGTCCGTGCCGATCCGCAGCTCTACGGCCCGCAGCCGGTTCTCGGCCAGCACGGGCACGACCTCGCGGTGCAGCGAGTCCGACGGGACATCGGCCAGCGCGGGGCCTCGCCACAGGCTTTCCGCTTCTCGCAAGAGGCCGGCCGTGCGCGTGAGGTCGCCCGTGCGCGCGGACGCCCTGGCCTCGGAGACCAGGCCCCGGAACGCGTTCAGGTCGAGAGCGTCCCTCTCGACCTGAACGATGTAGCCGTCCGAGCAGGTGTGGATCGGTCCCGGCCCCAGCAGGCGCCGCAGCCGCATCACGTAGTTCTGCAACGTGTTGCGGTGACCCGGCGGGGGAGTCGCACCCCACAGCCGTTCCACCAGCGTGCCGCCTGGGACGACCTGGTTGGCCGCGAGGAGCAACGAGGCCAGCAGCACCCGTTGCTTCGCGGCCCTGATCACGACAGGGTGCCCGTCCCGCCACACCTCGAGCGGGCCGAGCACCCCGAAACGCCAGACAGAGTTCCCCACGAACTCAGGTGTGCCGTGAGGTCCGTCCTGATACCGCTAGCGGCGTTCGTCGTCGCGTTCGACCTCGACGCGTTCCTTGCGGACCTCGCCCTTGACGTTGCGCTGCTCGGTGACCGCGTCCTTCTCCAGCCGGACCCGCTCCACGGCCTCCGTGCGCTTCTGCACCACCGGTTCCTCGCGGTGCAGGGTGACCTCCGCCTGCTCGTCGGCGAACGCCTTGCCCGTGCCGGTGCCCCGAACGGGCTCGCGGACCACCCGGACCTCCTCGTGCGTCACCGGCACGGTGATGTCGCGCTGCTCGGTGACCGTGTGCTTGACCAGCCGCACCCGGCCGGTCTCGACACTGCGGGTGCCGACGTCGAGCTTCTCCTCCGAGAGCGTCACCTCGGGGGCCCGCTTGCCGCCGAGCCGGTCGTGCTCCCCGGTCTTGGCCTGGGGGAGCCTCATCCCGTAGTGCCGGTAGAGCGCTTCCTGCTCCTTCTCCGACATGTGGTCGCCCGAGGTGTGCACGCTCGGCGCGTCCTTCACCTGCTCCTTGTCGACGGGGACGGTGATCGCGCCGCCCGCCACCTGTCCCTGCTGGATCGGGACGAAGCTCTCCTTCATGCCGAACAGTCCGGTGTGGACCTCGGCCCACATCGGCCTGCCGGTGCCGTCCTCGAGCCAGACCCGCTTGACCGAACCGATCTTCTCGCCGTGGTTGTCGATCACGTCGCAGTCGTACAGAGCCTCAACGTGCGTCTGATCGATCATCGTTGCCGTCCTCCCGCGTTGGCTGTCGGCTTGCCACCGCGAGGTACCCGCGCCAACCGGGGCGGCCGCGGGCGCCCACCGACCAGGTGACCGCCCATGCCCGGCAATTCAGTCGAGTGAGTGACCCTCAGTCGCAGACAGCTCCGCGCGACGCGGACCCGACGAGCTTGGCGTACTTGGCGAGCACGCCTCGTTCGTAGCGCGGAGGCAGCGGTGCCCAGCCCTCGCGGCGGTTCTCGAGGTCGGCGTCCACGTCGAGCGTGCCCTCCGCGACGTTCAGCGTGATCTGGTCGCCGTCGCGCACGAACGCGATGGGCCCGCCGTCGACCGCCTCCGGTGCCACGTGACCGACGCACAGCCCCGTGGTGCCGCCGGAGAAGCGGCCGTCGGTGAGCAGCAGGACGTCCTTGCCCAGGCCCGCGCCCTTGATCGCCGCGGTGATGGCGAGCATCTCGCGCATGCCGGGCCCGCCCTTGGGACCCTCGTAGCGGATCACCACGACGTCGCCCGCGGTGATCGTGCCGTCCTCGAGGGCGTCCATCGCGGCGCGCTCGCGGTCGAACACCCGCGCGGTGCCGGTGAAGACGTCCGAGTCGAAGCCCGCGGACTTCACGACGGCGCCGTCCGGGGCGAGTGAGCCCTTGAGGATCGTGATGCCGCCCGTGTGGTGGATGGGCTTGTCGAGGGCGCGCAGCACGAGGCCGTCGGGGTCGGGCGGGGCGATGTCGGCGAGGTTCTCGGCGACCGTGCGGCCGGTGACGGTGAGGCAGTCGCCGTGCAGCAAACCGGCGTCCAGCAGCGCCTTCATCACCACGGGTACGCCGCCGATGCGGTCGACGTCGGTCATCACGTGCCGCCCGAACGGCTTCACGTCGGCCAGGTGCGGCACCCGCGAGCCGATGCGGCTGAAGTCGTCCAGCGACAGTTCGACGCCGGCCTCGTGCGCGATCGCGAGCAGGTGCAGCACGGCGTTGGTGGAGCCGCCGAACGCCATGACGACGGCGATCGCGTTCTCGAACGCCTCGCGCGTCATGATCTGCCTGGCGGTGATGCCCTTCCTGAGCATCTCGACCACGGCCTGGCCCGAGCGTCGCGCGAACCCGTCGCGGCGGCGGTCGGTGGCCGGGGGAGCGGCACTGCCGGGCAGCGACATGCCGAGCGCCTCGGCCGCGCTGGCCATGGTGTTCGCCGTGTACATGCCACCGCACGCGCCCTCGCCGGGGCAGATCGCGCGTTCGATCAGGTCGACGTCCTCGCGGCTCATCAGGCCGCGGGAACAGGCCCCGACGGCCTCGAACGCGTCGATGATCGTGACTTCCTTCTCGGTGCCGTCGGTCAGCGTGACCCGGCCCGGCAGGATCGACCCGGCGTAGAGGAACACGCTCGCGAGGTCGAGCCGCGCCGCCGCCATCAGCATGCCGGGCAACGACTTGTCGCACCCGGCCAGCAGCACCGAGCCGTCCAGCCGCTCGGCCTGCATCACCGTCTCGACGCTGTCGGCGATCACCTCGCGCGAGACCAGCGAGAAGTGCATGCCCTCGTGGCCCATCGAGATGCCGTCCGACACGGAGATCGTGCCGAACTCCAGCGGGTATCCGCCCGCCGCGTGCACCCCGTCCTTGGAGGCCTTGGCGAGGCGGTCCAGCGACAGGTTGCACGGCGTGATCTCGTTCCACGACGAGGCAACACCGATCTGCGGCTTCTCCCAGTCCTCGTCGCCCATGCCGACGGCCCGGAGCATCCCGCGCGCTGCGGTGCGCTCCAGGCCGTCGGTCACGTCGCGGCTGCGTGGCTTCACGTCTGTCATGCCACGCACGCTAGTCCTTTTCAGGCTGGATTCGCTGCGTGAGTCAGCGTCTCCCAGGCGACGAAGAGGTTGTCCGTCCCCTGTGGACGCTGACTCTCGGTGTAGCGCTGGGTGTTCGCCATCGCGATGCCCATCCGGGTGTTCAGGGCGTTGAAGCCGACCTCGGACGTCGGCCCGAGCTCGCGGGAGTAGCTGCCGCCGCACAGCCACGACGGCACCGGCTCGCCGTTCTGGTACTTGGTGTGCAGGCCCCACGCGTACCGCATGCGTTCGCGGATCTCGCCCCAGATGTCCTGGCCCT
Source organism: Lentzea sp. NPDC005914 (assembly GCF_040629405.1). Lineage (NCBI taxonomy): Bacteria > Bacillati > Actinomycetota > Actinomycetes > Pseudonocardiales > Pseudonocardiaceae > Lentzea > Lentzea sp. NPDC005914. The sequence goes on from NZ_JBEXVQ010000007.1 coordinate 129,985, forward strand.
GGTGCCGCGCGGTCTCGGCGAGGTGCGCCGCCGCCGCGAGCCCGTAGCCGGTGTGCGCGAAGTCCCGGCAGGTCTCCTGGGTCAGGCCGTCGACGAACGTGGACTGGTTCTGCCAGTAGGCGATGATCTCCGAGCGGGTGTCGATGCCGCTGCCCGGCGGCGTCTTCGGCAGGGAGCCGTCGCTGGTCAGGTAGATGTAGGCCGGGATGCGGGTGCGGAAGATGCCGATGGCCTTGTCGTAGGCGGCCCTGTCCTCGAGGAAGACCGCGATGCCGATCGAGGCCTCCATCATGCTGAGCTCCCAGTTGCCGTTGGTGCTCGCGCGGCCGTTCTGGATCTCGGGCAGGTAGACGGTGCGGAGCATGGTGCCGAACCGGGCGCTGTTCGGCCAGGTCCGGTAGACGTGCTTGATGATCTCGGCGGCCTTGGGCCAGCTCGACCCCGCCCACGCGGTCTGCAGCGGGGCGTTGGAGTTGGTGTGGTCGCGGATGGTGGCGGACCAGGCGTCCATGATCTGGACGGCCTTGGTCGCGTACCGGCTGTCGCGCGTGACGTACCAGGCCAGCGACAGGGTGTAGGCGGCGATGGCGTCCTCGCGCTCCTCGCTGCAGCCGAGGTTCGGGTCGGAGTACGGACCGCACTCCACGACGGCGCGGGGCTTCGGCGTGCGGTTCAGGTCGGCGTATTTCGACGCCATCATGCGGTCGTACGCGAGCTTCCACGGCTGGGCGCCGGCCTGGACCTTCGCGCGCATGAAGTCCAGCTGTGGCCGGGAGACGACGACTCCGGGGTGAACGAACGTCGCCGGAGCCGAAGAAGCTCCGGTGACCGGTACTAGCAACGATGCCAGCAGTGCGATCAGCACCGCGCAGGAACGGGTGACCATGCGGCACAGTGTTAGTGGTCTATACCTTTGCGGTCAATGCTTCTCGGCGATGTTCAAGCTGGTGAACGGTTCACGCCTCTGAACAGCCGGTTCCGCGCAGATCGGTGAGGTACTTCAGGGCCGCGGCGTGCGCCTTGCGGCCGACGGTCCTGTCCTCGTCCTGCCAGGAGTACCGGTTGCCCGGCCCGGCCGCGAGCACTCGCAACGGCCAGTCCCTGCGGTCCATGTCGCCGAGCGCGTAGACCCGCATGTGCTCGGGGATGGCCGCGTACGCGTCCCGCACCTTCGCCCGGTTCTCCTCGGTCTGCTCGGCGAGGAAGACGTCCACCGCCGCGAGGCATCGGGCCGTGGAGTCCGGCCTGCCGGCCAGCTGGTCGATCTCGTCGCGGACCTCGGCGAGCAGCGCGCCGGCGGTGATCCAGGACCGCGGTTCGGCGAACTTCCAGGCGCCCAGGTGAAGCGCGGATCCCACGGCGCCTTCGGGAATCTCGGTCGCGACCTTTCCCGAGGCGAGCATGCCGGCGAACTCCTCCAGCGTGACGAGTCCCCAGCAGTCGACCATCCCGTCGGCGTAGATGACGAGGTCGGTGAGGAAGTACCTGTCCCCGTTGCGGATGAAGGCGTGCCGCCACGTCCCGAGGATCCGCTCACCGTCCACATCGCGCCAGGTCCGCCGTGATCTTGCCATGCGCGACAGGGTAATCCTCAAGCGGCACAACGAGAATCCCCCGGTGCGCGGGAGGTGCACCGGGGGATTCTCAGCTAGCAGGAGTGGGTCACTCCTTGCACTTCTTGCCCGTGTTCACGCAGTTGACCAGACGGTTCATGATCTGCTGCGACATCACGTTGGCGAAGTCGTCGTGGTCCGAGAAGGGGTTGTGCGCTTCTTCCGGGAACGAGTCGACCTTGTACTGGCCCTTCTGCTGGATGTCCCTGGGGATGTTGTAGGTCAGGGAGATCCGCAGCTGCGGCACGGCCTTGAAGCCCTTCTGGCACTTGCCGTTCGCGTCCGGGAAGACGATGTGCTCGCGGTGCTTCGCGGAGTCGATGTTCTTGCCGTCCCAGCAGCTCGGGAAGTCGTGGATGCGCTTGACCTTCGAGCCCTGCGGGCAGATCGGGTACTTGTTGATCTGCACCTTGTCCTCGAAACCGGTGCAGGTCCACGAGTCCTTGGCGTTCTTCTTGCCGTTGGCGGTCACCTTGGCATCGCCGTACAGGATCCGCAGGAACTTCGGCATCGCGACGACCTTGCCCACGGGCGAACCGCGGAACTGCAGCTCGGCGACCTCGGGACGCTGGATCTCGCCGTCGTTGCCCTCGAGCTCGAGCTTGTTGTTCTCTTCCTTGTTGGCCTGGTTCTTCTTGTTCTCGGTGCCTTCGGCCTGCGCGTCGTCGTTGTTCTCGGCGCCGTCGTCGAGCTTGGCCTGCTTCTCGTTCGCGGCCTTGACCTTGCAGGCGGCGAGCGGGTTCAGGTCGGGAGCCTGCTTGCCCTGGCGGCTGAACGCCAGCATCATCCGGTCGAGGATGGCGGCGCGCTTCTCACGCGTCGGGCCGACGATGATGTTGTCGACGTCCTGGGCCTTGACCGTCTCCAGCCGCTTCTCGGCCTCGTCGGTCACCTTCTCGATGTTCGCGAGTTCCTTGTCGATCTCCGCCTGGGCCTTGTCCGGCACGTCCTCGGGGAGCTTGGAGGCGACGTCGGGGCACTCGAGGCGGGCCGCGGCCTTGTCGGCCTTGTCCTTGTCCTGCTGCGCCTTGTCGTCCTTCTTCGGCGGCTGCTTGGCCGGCTCTGCCTCGTCCTCGGTGTCGATGCGGACGACGGGCCAGAAGTAGGCGGACTTGTCACCGTTCTTGCAGGTCGTGCCTGCCTTCTGCAGCGACTTGTTGTTCGAGTCCGCGTTCGTGGAGAGGTTGCCGACGTAGTCGTGCAGGTGCTGGGCACCGTTGCGGACACCGGGCTGCGCGATGAAGTTGTCCGGGTTGAAGTGCGCGTTCTCGTTGCGGCCGCAGTCGACCGTGAAGGTGCCCGTGGTAGCGCCCTGCTGCGCTTTTGGTTTCTTGACGTTCGGCTTCACCTTGGTGATGTCGACGAAGGAGTTCTTGTCCGCCCCGTCGGCGAGCGCGGCGCCATCAGAAGAACTGATGGCCACCACCGCGGCACCGCCAGCGACCAGTGCCATCGCCGCTGCGGCGGCGGTCAGCCAGATCGTGGATTTCCTACGGTGAAAAGCCATTTGCCACCTCGTGTAGTCCGATAAAACGGCATGGTGAAGCTGACGGCGGTTAGCCGTGTTCTTCGGGTTTGGCGTCGGTGCTGTTAGAACGAACGAGATTTGTGTCGCGTTGTTTTCTTTTTGGATCGGGATATCCATCGCATTCCCACCAGCGCGAGCGCGAGCACCGCTATGGCAGCGAAGAAGACACCGTTGTTTTCTCCGAACACGCCTTGCTCGGCGGTGCGGGTGAACTTGGTGCCCTCCGGCACGGTCGGGATCACGCCGTCGGTCGGGTTCGCAGACGCGTTGTCCCCGGTCGGTTCCGGTGCCCCGGAGGACGCCGTCGGGGGTGCGAGCGGCTGCGGAGACTCCAGACCGGCGAAGTCGACCTTGCCCGTCTCCTCGATCACCTTGATGTGGTCGAAGACGGTGATCATCGCCTGCGTGGAGAGAATGCGGATGAGCTCGTTCTTGGTGCCCGCCCGGATCTGCGCGGCATAGGCGTAGACCTTGCCGTGCGCCGCGCGGAGCCGGTTGGCGAAGACGGCGTCGAACTCGTCGCCGTTCGCCGCGTCCATCTCGGCGAGCCAGCCCTTCTGCTCGTCGGTGGCCTCCGTGGGCAACGTGACGCCGAGCAGTACGCCTGCCCGGTTCACCACGTTGTCCAGCAGCGTGTGGCCCTCGATGAGGTGCTTGCTGGCTTCCTGGATCTTGGGCTGGTCGGCCCGCTTGGCCTGACCCTTCTCGCCCGCGGGCTTCTCCCACAGCCCTGCCTGCTTGACCCGGTTCATGAAGTCCCGGTCGGCAGGTCCGAGCGGACCCCACTGGGTCTGCACGACCTCGTCGCCCGTCCCGCCACTACCGGGCGGCGGGGTCGAGATGGGGGTCGAGGGGTTGGCAGGCTGGCCGATCGCGCTCCCAGTGTTGAGCAGCACGGCCAACGCACAGCCCACCAACGCGACGATGAGTCGCACTGGTGTTGCCAAGTCCATGGGGAGTCGCACGATCGGGACTACGGCCAGGAAAGGGAGCCCGCCTCAGTTCGAGACCCCGGCGTTATCGAAACGTTATCGAACCCCGCGCAACCCCGGTTCGACAGTGCGACCTAAAGTCGTGAGCATGAGCAAGCGTTTTGTGGCGTTGGGGGACTCGTTCACCGAGGGAGTCGGTGACGAAGACGCAGGTCGTCCCAATGGTGTGCGGGGATGGGCGGACCGCGTGGCCGACGTCCTGGGATCCGTTGATCCGGAGTTCACCTACGCCAACCTGGCCGTGCGCGGCCGGTTGCTGCCGCAGGTGCTCGACGAGCAGCTTGAGCGCGCTCTCGCGATGAACCCGGACCTCGTCTCGCTCTACGCGGGTGGGAACGATCTCATGCGGCCGAAGGTGAACATCGACGCGTTGATGCGCCGCTACCGGGATGCCGTGGAGCGCGTGGCGAAGTCCGGCGCGCGAGTCATCCTCTTCACGGGCGTCGACGGGGCGGACGACCCGGTGTTCCGCAAGATGCGTGGTCGCGTGGCCATCTACAACGAGCACGTGCGCGCGATCGCCGCCGAGTTCTCGTGCGTGCTCGTCGACATGTGGGGAATGCGGCAGCTGCGTGACCGCCGCATGTGGTCGCCGGATCGGCTGCACCTGAACTCGCTCGGGCACACCGAGGTCGCCATCTCGGTGCTCGACGGTCTCGGGGTGTCGCATGCGCTGGAGCGGACCGTGCTCGGGGTGGCTCCGCTGGTCGACCGGAAGGTGCGGCGGGCGGAGGACTGGCAGTGGGCGCGCGAGCACGTCGTGCCGTGGGTGATGCGCCGGCTGCGCGGCGAGTCGTCCGGGGATGTGATCCGGGCTCGTCGTCCTGAGCCGCTGCCGCCGTCGTGAGTGAACGCTGAACGCTCCACGCGCGCGAGGAAATCGCCGGGGTGTGGAGCTCGTCCCGTTCCGCGCGAAGTAGAACGTGTTCCTTGGCCCGAGGTGGTCTAACGACGTAACTGCGCTTCGGTGACGGTTTCTTCGTAGGTTCTTTGCAGATAGAACGCGTTCTAGAAATCGTGTCGGCCACCTGGGTGAAATCGCAGGTCGCGGGCCCGGACTGGATTGATGCAGAGCCCTAGCGTCTGTCCGCATGCATCGCAGGGCTGCGCTGATCGCGTTGGTGGTCTGCGCGTTGATCGCGGGGTGCGGAAGCAGGCTCACCGCCGAGCAACGTGCGGGACTCGTCGTGCCCCAGGGCGGCGGGTCGGGGACTCAGGACGGCACGGCGCCGGTCGAGGACGGCGCGGTGGCCGGCAGCGACGGCACCGCGGGTCAGACCGGCGCCGCCAACCCCCAGCAACCGAACCAGCAGCCGAACCCGCCCGGCAGCATCGCGGGCGGCTGCCAGGGCACCGGTGGCGCGACCGACAAGGGCGTCACCGCAGGCGAGATCACCATCGCCAACATCTCGGACATCAGCGGGCCGGTGCCGGGCATCTTCCAGGCGGCGCAGCAGGGGACCAAGGCGTTCGTCGAGTACTTCAACGCCACCCAGGGCTCGGTGTGCGGGCGCAAGCTGAAGCTCGTCTCCTTCGACTCGCGCACCGACAGCGGCGGTGACCAGCAGGCCACCTCGCAGGCGTGCGAGCAGGCGTTCGCGATGGTCGGCTCGATGTCGGCGTTCGACCAGGGCGGTGGGCCGGCCGCCACCGCGTGCGGGATCCCGGACCTGCGCGCCTCGACGGTCACCGCGCAACGGCAGCGCACGCCGGTGAGCTTCGGCGTCGCGTCGAACCAGGTGAACCTGGTGTCGTCGGCCGGGCCGGACCTGGTGAAGTCGAGCTTCCCCGGCGGCATCGGCGCCGCGGCGTACCTCTACCTCAACGCCGACGCGAGCGCGCAGAACGCCAAGAGCATGCAGAAGGCGGCCGAGGCGCGCGGGATCAAGTTCGTCTACTCGCAGGCCATCGACATCACGGACGTCAACTACGCGCCTTACGTGGCGAAGCTCAAGGAGACGGGCACCAAGATCGTCTACTGGATCGGGTCGGCGCAGTACGCGGTCCGGCTGCAGCAGGCGATGCGGCAGCAGGGGTACACGCCGGACGCGTTCATCACGGACCCGACCGCGTACGACCCGCAGTACATCCGGCAGGGCGGCGCGGCCGTCGACGGCACCGTGGTCTACACGAACGGCGCGCTGTTCGAGGAGAACAACGCTCAGGTCGCGCTGTACAAGCAGTGGCTCGGGCGGGTGGCTCCCGGCGCGGCACCTTCGTACTTCGGGATGTTCGCGTGGGCGGCGGCGCGGTTGTTCGTGACCACGGCGGCGAAGGTGGGCCCGCAGTTGACCCGCAAGGCGATGCTCGACGCGGTTCGCGGGGTGCACGACTTCACGGCCGAGGGGATGGTCGCGCCGCAGGACGTCGGGGGAAAGCGGACTTCGGCCTGCATGTCGCTGGTGAAGTTGAAGGGCGGGGCTTGGTCGCGGCTGGCGCCGGCATCGGGGTACTCGTGCGGGACGTTGATCGACACGGGGGTGGGCGGATGACGGCGCTCCTCGCGTACACGATCTTCGGCCTGGTCACCGGCGGCGCATATGCCGTCGTCGCGGGCGGCCTCGTGCTGACCTACAGCACCTCCAAGGTGTTCAACGTCGGTCACGGCGCGATCGGCATGGTGATGGCGTTCCTCTACTGGGAGCTGGCGGAGAACCGCGGCCTGCCCCAGTGGCTGGCCTTGCTGCTCGTGGTCGGTGTCGGCGCGCCGCTGTTCGGGCTGCTGATCGAACGGTTCGTGATGCGCCGGCTCGCCGGCGCACCGGTCGGGATCACCCTGGTGGCCGGTGTCGGCGTGCTGGTCGGGTTGATCGGCGCGGCCCAGGTGATCTGGCCGCCGCAGGCTCGTCCGGTGCGGCCGTTCCTCGACCAGCTCGGCCTCCACATCGGACAGTCGTTCGTCAGCGGGCACGACCTGGTGACGCTGGCGTGCGCGGTGCTGGTCGCGGGCGGGCTGTACGTCCTGCTGAACCGGACTCGGACGGGCCTTGCGATGCGGGCCTGCGTGGACGCCTCCGAGCTGGCCGCGCTGTACGGCACGCGGCCGAACCGGTTGTCGGCGTTGAGCTGGGCGATCGGGTCCTCGCTGGCCGCGCTGGGCGGCATTCTGCTGACTCCGGTGGTGCAGCTCGACTACGTGACGATGACGTTGCTCGTGATCACGGCCTACACCGCGGCTCTGGTCGGGCGGTTGCGCAGTCTGCCGCTGACGTTCGCGGGCGCGCTGGGGCTCGGCCTGGTGCAGTCCTACGCGGTGGCCTACCTGCCGTCCTCGCCGTTCTGGATCGCCTTCAGGGCCGCGATTCCGGCTCTGCTGCTGTTCGTCGTGCTGCTCGCGATGCCGCAGTCGCCGTTGCGGATCGGTGGGGTGCGGGGGTCGCGCGGGGTGACGGTGCCGAACGCGCTGACGACCGGTGTGGGCGCGGCGCTGTTCTTAGGTGTGGTCGTGGTGCTGGCGTTGCTGGTGGACTCGGTGGTCGCCGGGCAGCTCGCGCTGGGGCTGGTGTTCGGGATCGTACTGCTGTCGATGGTGCTGCTCACCGGGTACGGCGGGGTGGTGTCGCTCGGGCAGTTCACGTTCGTCGGTGTGGGCGCGGTGACGGTGGCGCGGCTCGGCGGATCCCCGTGGACGCTGGTCGTCGGCGCGGTGGTCGCGGCCGCGATCGGCGCGGTGATCGCGTTGACGGCGTTGCGGGTGAGCGGGCTGTACCTCGCGCTGGCGACGCTCGGGTTCGCGCAGCTGATGGACAAGCTCGTGCTGCAGTCGCCGGTCGCGTTCGGGGTGCGGGGGAGCTTGCAGGTGCCGCGCCTGTTCGAGTCGGCTTTCGCGCAGCTCTTGCTGGCAGCAGTGGTGTTCGTGCTGGTCGGAGTGGGCGTGCTGGCTGTGCGGCGCGGACGGCTCGGGCGCCGGATGATCGCGGTCAAGGACAGTTCGGCGGCATGCGCGACGCTCGGCATGAACGTGCGGTGGGTCCGGGTCTGGGTGTTCTCGCTGTCGGCGGCGATCGCGGGCCTGGCGGGAGGGTTGTTCGCGCAGTTGCGGGAAACCGTCGCGGCGAGCGACTTCCAGCTGTTCAACAACCTGCCGCTGCTGCTGTTCGCGGTGATCGCGGGCGTCACGTCGGTGTCCGGGGCCGCGCTGGGCGGGCTGCTGCTGATGCTGCTTCCGGTGCTGCAGAGCGGGTTCCCGGCGTTCGCGGGGGCGGCGGTCGTGCTGCTCGGGGTCGCGGCGGCCGGGCTGGCGCGTGATCCCAACGGCCTGGTGAGCTGGTTCTTCCGGGCCTGGTCCTGGCGGCGCGCATGAGCACGTTGCGGGTGCAGGGCGTGACGGTCCGCTTCGGCGAGGTGACCGCGGTCAACGACGTGACGCTGTCGGTGGAGGTCGGCGTCACCGGGCTGATCGGGCCCAACGGCGCGGGCAAGACCACGTTGTTCGACGTGATCAGCGGGCTGCGCAAGCCGTCCGGCGGCCGGGTGCTGCTGGACGACCGGGACATCACCGCCTGGAGCCCGCACCAGCGGTCCAGGGCGGGCGTGGCGCGGACCTTTCAGCGACTCGAGGTGTTCGGGTCGCTGACCGTGTGGGAGAACGTCGTGGTGGCGCTGGAAAGCCGCCGCCGGCCTGCTCGGCTGGCCACCGGGCTGCTGGAACGGGTCGGGATCGCGGAGTTCGCCTCGAACCAGGCCGACACCGTGCCGACCGGTGCCGCCCGGCTGCTGGAACTGGCGCGGGCCTTGGCCACCGAGCCCTCGTTGCTGTTGCTGGACGAGCCGTCGTCGGGGCTGGACCGCGCCGAGACCGACGCGTTCGGCGCGCTGCTGCAGGAACTGGTGGGGGAGGGGCGCGCTGTCGTTCTCGTCGAGCACGACATGGACCTCGTGATGGGGTACTGCGACGTCGTGCACGTGCTGAACCTGGGACAGCTGCTGACCTCCGGTACACCGTCCGAGATCCGTTCGCACGAAGGTGTCCGGGAGGCGTATCTCGGATGATCGACCTGACGGACGTCCACGCCGGGTACGGGCGGATCGAAGTGTTGCGCGGGGTGTCGCTTTCGGTCCCGCGCGGGACGGTCACGGCGTTGCTCGGCCCGAACGGCGCGGGCAAGTCGACGCTGGTGAAGGTCCTGAGTGGACAGTTGAGGGCGACCAGTGGACATGTTCACCTGGGTGGGGTGCACGTCAACGACGCCGCTCCCGACGAGCTGGCGCGGGCGGGCCTGTGCACGATCCCGGAAGGCCGCGCGATCTTCCCGAACCTCACCGTCGCCGAGAACCTGCGCCTGATGCGCGGCGATCCCGAGGTCGTCTACTCGAGGTTCCCGAAGCTTCGCGTGCGGCACAAGCAGCTCGCGGGCTCGATGTCCGGCGGTGAGCAGCAGATGCTCGCGTTCTCCCGCGCGTTGCTGACCGACCCGGCCGTGCTGGTGGTCGACGAGCTGTCGATGGGCCTCGCGCCGGTGATCGTGGCTGAGCTGTACGAGGTCGTCCGCGAGCTGGCGGAGAGCGGCGTCACGATGCTGATCGTCGAGCAGTTCGCCGAGACCGCCTCGTCCGTGGCCGATCAGGTGGTCGTGATGGCGCACGGCGAGATCGCCGCCGGGGACGACCTGGCTTCCGTCTACTTCGGAGGGACGTCATGAGGTACGCACTCGTCCTGCTGCTTCTCCTGCTGTCCCCGGCGCCGGCCAGGGCGGCGTCCGAGATCGGCGGGTTCACGCTGTCCGCGCACGCCGCGCCCGTCTCCGTGCTGCTGCACACCGACCTGATCCCGGTGCCCGCGGAACCGCAGGGCGAGGTGCACCTCTCCTACACCCAGACCGAGCTGGGTTCCGGCCCGATCGGCCGTTCCGTGGCGAGCTCGGTGTGGCCGGGCGCGGCCGTCGGCACCGGGCTGCCGCAGCTGCTCGGGTTCGCGTATCCGGTGCAGGCCAACGCGGCGCATCCCGGTGGCCCGGCGGACGAGTCGAAGCCGGGCATGCACGCCACCGCGGGGGCCTCGAAAGCCGAGTCGTACGCGGGTGCCAAGCAGGAGGTGCCGTTCCTGCTGACGACCGACGGTCTCGCGTCGACGAGCACCAGCGTGGTGTCGGCGACCGAGGCGCGGTCCACGGCGGTGACGTCCGCGCAAACGATCACGCTGCTCGCCGGACTGGTCGTGATGTCCGGCGTGCGCTTCGAGTCCGTCGCCGTCAGCGATGGCGGCAAGGGGAGCGGCACGAGCACGTTCTCGGTCGCCGAGTTCACCGTGCTGGGCCAGAAGTTCCCGGTCAAGGCACCCGCCGCGCCGCCGGACGGCCTGCTGAAGGCGTTGGAGCCACTGGGGATCACGCTGACGTGGCCGACGTCCGCCACCAAGACCGAGGGGACGGGCGCGACCTCCAGCTCCCGCGGCCTGACCTTGACCGTCGACGTGCTCGCGTTGCGCACCAAGCTGGGCCTCGGCGGGATCCTGGACGGCGTCGTGGCACCGTTGCTGCCCAAGGAGCTCGTGCCGCTGCTGAACCCGCTGCGCAAGATGGTGGTGATCGTCGGCGACACCGAAGCCGTCGCAAACGCTTCCGCCACCGCGCCCCTGACCCCGCCCGATGTTCCTGTGCCGCAAGCACCTCTCGTACCGCCGCCGCCCGCCGCCGGTGGCCAGGCCCCTCTGCCCGGTACGCCGCCGGCAGCCGGCGTCACGCCTCCGCGCGTCGTCGCACCCGTGGCCTCGGCCCGCGCCAAATCCCGGTCGTTGCTCGACTTCCCCGGCGTGCCCGCACTGCTGGTCCTCGCCGGCCTCGGGGTGGCCGCGGCGGGCGCGTTCGGCATGAAGTCGTTCGGCACGTTCCTGCTGGGCGGCGCTCCCTGTCCCTCAGGACACCCCACCGGTGTCCCCGACCTGCGGGTGAACTCATGACCATCCAGGACCGCCGCCGCGCGCGAATGCAGAGCGGACTCGGCTTGATCGGCACGATGCTGATGACGGCGGGGATCGCGGCGATCCTCTTCGCCTGGTGGGGCGTCGCGCACACCGGGTACGTGTGGGAGCAGATCCCCTACGTGGTGTCGGGCGGGATGCTCGGCGTGGGGCTGATCGGGGTCGGCGGCTTCCTGTACTTCGGGTCGTGGCTGGTCAAGCTGCTGGAGGAGCAGCGGCAGACCACGTACGCGTTGCTGCAGCTGCTGGAGGACCGCGACGCGGAGCGCGTTTAGCGCGCGGTGAGGGCGTAGGCCGGCAGCGGTACGTTGCCGCTCTTGCGCGCGGTCTGCCGCAGCAGGTCCTTGGCCAGCCCGTCCGGCGCCTCCTTCACCGCGGACGCGATCTCCCAGTCCGCGTCCTGCAGCCCGCTGGTGTCCACGTCGACGACCTGCTCGACCTGCCATCCGGCCCGGTCCAGCGCGGCGAGCAAGGTCGCGCGGGTGAGCGGAGCGCGGACGTTGCCGTCGGTCTCGCCCATGCGGTCCTGCGCGAGCACGGCCAGCAGGTGCGGGATCTGGTCCGGGTGCGCGGGTTCCGGGTCCCACTCGGCGAAGCACAGTCGTGAACCGAGCGAGCGGAGCTTCGACAGCGTGCGGGCGAGGAGATCCACCGACGCGAAGTACCACGAGCAGTGTGCCAGCACAACGAGTTCGTAACCGGTACCGACGTCGTCGCTCAGCACATCGGTCTCGTACCGCATGGAGATGCGCGAGCCGAGCGGTCCGGCGAGAAGATGCTCAGCGGACTGGCCGACGGTGACCGGCGAACCGTAGGAAGGCGAAGCCACGTCAACACCGACGACCCTCCCGTTTGGACCCACGAGAGACGCCAGCACCGCGGTCATGTCGCCCTGCCCGCAGCCGACCTCCAAAACCGAGGCCCCGTCAGGAATCCGCCACTCGCGACCCAAGGCGCAGCGGTATGTCGTCTGCGCTACCTGGATGTCCGGATCCGGGACCCAGGCGGCCATGAGCTGCGCGATTTCGTGAGCGTTCATCAAAGCCAGACCCTAAGAGAGCGGTCCCACGGCCGCACGCCGATTAGGGGTGTTCACACCCTTGAACCATTGGTCCAGACCAGTTAACGTGCTCGTCATCACGTTCCCCCCTGCACGTGAAGGAGCACCATGAAGAGGTTTCGCTGGCAAATCCTGACCCTCGGGTTGGCGATGGCCACCGTGGTCGGAGGCGTCGTAGCCGCTCCCGCGAGCGGCGCGACGGGCGTGACGGCGGCGTTCACGAAGACGTCGGACTGGGGCACCGGGTACGAGGCCAAGTACACGATCTCCAACGGCGGCTCGTCCGCGCTCACGTCGTGGACCGTCGAGTTCACGCTGCCGAGCGGGCAGGCGATCGCGTCCCTCTGGGACGGCTCGTACACGGCCAGCGGTCAGAACATCACCGTGAAGAACACCTGGAACGGCACCATCGGGGTCGGCGGCACGGCCAGCTTCGGCTTCACCGTGCGCGGCTCGGGCGCGAACCCGTCCAACTGCAAGGTCAACGGCGGCTCGTGCGACGGCGGCGGCACCCCGCCGACGACCACGACCACCACGACGACGACCACCACGTCCACCCCGCCGTTGCCCGGCACCGGCCGCGGCGCGCCCTACCTGTACCTGGGCTGGGGCAACCCGCAGAGCGCGACGCAGGTCATGAGCTCGACCGGCGTCAAGTGGTTCACGCTCGCGTTCGTCCTGTCCAGCGGCGGCTGCTCGCCGGCGTGGGACGGCCAGCGCGCGCTCACCGGTGGCGCCGACCAGCAGACGATCAACGCGATCCGCGGCGCCGGCGGCAACATCGTGCCGTCGTTCGGCGGCTGGAGCGGCAACAAGCTGGGCCCGAACTGCTCGACGCCCGAGGCGCTGGCCGGTGCGTACCAGCAGGTGATCAACGCTTACGGGCTGAAGGCGATCGACATCGACATCGAGAACTCCGACGAGTTCGAGAACACGACGGTCCAGGACCGGATCATCACCGCGCTGAAGATCGTCAAGCAGAACAACCCCGGCATCCAGACGATCGTCACGTTCGGCACCGGCACCACCGGCCCGAACTTCTACGGCGCGCGGCTGATCGACCAGTCCAAGGCGCTGGGCGCGAACATCGACATCTTCACGATCATGCCGTTCGACTTCGGCAGCTCCAACATCCGCACCGACACCATCGGCGCGGCAACGGGGCTGAAGAACAAGCTCAGGTCGACCTTCGGCTGGAGCGACGCCGAGGCGTTCAAGCACGTCGGCATCTCCGGCATGAACGGCCTGTCGGACCAGCGCGAGCTCACGAGCGTCGACGACTGGACGGCCATCCGCGACTGGTCGAAGTCGAACGGGCTGGGGCGCCTCGCGTTCTGGTCGGTGAACCGCGACCGCGGCGGCTGCGACGGTCAGGTGGCGTCGAACTGCTCCGGCATCGGGCAGGCCGAGCTGGCGTTCACCCGCATCACCGCTGGTTTCTGACACGCTCTGAACTCATTTGATCACCAGCCGTCAGCGCCATTTAATCGGTGGCGCTGACGGCTTACTCTTGGCGCATGCGACGACGACGACGATTCTGATCTTCAACTGATGTAGCGAAGACCGCGACAGCGTTCGCGTGGTGCTCGCACCTCGTGCCGATCTACGCGCTGTACGCGTTGTTCTTCGCCGACAGCGGGCTGTCGGACGCCTCCATCTCCGTGCTGCTCGCGATCTGGTCCGCGACCGCGGTCGTGTTCGAGGTGCCGTCCGGGGCGATAGCCGACCGGTTCTCGCGCCGAAGTTCTCTGGTCGCCGCCGGTGTGCTGCAGGCCGCCGGTTACACGTCGTGGGTGTTGTTCCCTTCGTTCTGGGGCTTTGCGGCCGGTTTCGTGCTGTGGGGTCTCGGTGGGACGCTGACGTCCGGCGCGTTCGAGGCCCTGCTCTACGACGGGCTGGCGGCCAACGGCGACGAGGAGCAGTACGGGCGGCTCAACGCGCGGGTCGACACCATCGAGCTGATCGCCCAGGTTCCGGTCGCCGTCATGGCCACGGTGTTGTTCTCGTTCGGTGGCTACGAACTGGCCGGCTGGGTCTCCGTCGCGATGTGCCTGGCGTCTTCGGTGATCGCGTCGCGGTTCCCGGAACCTCCTCGTGAGTCGGAAGAACACGAGAGCTACTTCGCGACCTTGCGCGCCGGTCTGCTGGCATCCGTGCCGATCAAACGTGCTGTGCTCGCGGTGGCGCTGGTGTACGCGATCGACGCCTTCGAGGAGTACTTCACGCTGCTGGTCCAGGACTGGCACGTGCCGACGGTGTGGGTGCCGCTCGCGACGATCGGTGTGCCGTTGCTGGGAGCGGCCGGTGCGTCGCTCGGCGGACGGTTGCCGTTCCGCGGCTGGGTTCTGTTCGCGTCAGGCGCGGTGCTGATCGTGGCCGCGGCGTGGGCGGTGCCGATGGCGATCGTCCTGTTGGCACTGTGCTACGGGCTGTACCGGTTCGTGCTGGTGCAGGTGGAAACCGAGCTGCAGCACCGGATCGAGTCCGACGCTCGTGCCACGGTGACGTCCGTCGCGGCGATCGGGTCGGAGTTCGTGGCGTTCGCGCTCTACGGCCTGTGGGTGTTCGGTGCGGCTTTCGCGGTGGGAGTGCTGATTCTGGTGGTGGCGCTGGTGATCCGGCGTCAGTGAGGGAGAGCGCGCCTGGGGCGGCGTTCGTCGTTGGTCTCGCGGTAGTCCTCGATCGCGAGCGCCACGTCGAACGCCGTCCGCGTGCCGCCGAGCGCCGGCAGGTAGTGGACGCTGCGGGCCAGCGCGTCCAGGTCGACGCTGAAGTACACGCCCATCAACGGGTTCACGAACAGCTCGCTGCCTTCGGTGCGGGTGGTGAACTGGACGTCGCCGAACTCGCCCTTCAACGCGGCCGCGATCTGGCCGTTGACGATGCTCGGCGACAACGGCGTCGCGTCCTGCGCCTGCTGGACCGCCGTGGTGTAGGCGCGGGCCTCGTGGCTGTCCGACGGGATCGACAGCGCGCCGAGGTACGCGCCCTGCTTGTCGAGAGCGGCCAGGTTCTCCAGCACGTGCGCGTGGCACACCCCGTGGTGCGCGTCGACGCCGAACCCGAGGCTCACGACGACTTTGACGGGAACGTCGAGCGCGGCGACCGCGGCCAGGCTCGTCATGTCCTCGGTCGGCGTGCCGAGGTGCTGTTCGTCGCCGCGCAGCAGGATGTCCGTGCCGCCGTCGACGAGCACGATGGCGTCGAGGTCGTGTTTCTCGATGAGCCAGCGGTAGGCGCTTTTCAGGGGCTTGACGCCTGTTCTGGGGAACGCGTAGACCGTGTCGCCGAGGAACCGGGCGAGCTCGCGTTCGGGGAAGTAGGCGTCCTCCCCGCTGGTCTCCGGCTCGATCGCGGCGAGGCCGGGTTCCAGCCACGCGTCGAGGTCGAGGCGTTCGAGGTCGCTGAAGCTGAGGCTCGCGTAGTGGACGCGCTTGCCCAGGTCGCGCAGCGCGACGCCGAGGGGGAGGCCGGCGAACACGTCGAACCCGCCGCCCGCTCCGGCGATCAGGACGTTCCGTGCACTGTGGAGTCTGGCGAACAACGGCGGCTGGGCAAGGCTGAACACGTGTCCGACAGTAGCTTTTCCACCTCTCGCGGGCTGCTGACTTTCACGAGCAGCCGATCGGGACCGAGGCCGAGCCCCTGGTCGAGGTCGTCCGCGAGCACGCCGAGCCTCGGGTTCTCGGCCTGGTCGCGGTACCTGCCGACGTGCTCGGTCTGGCCGGCGTACACGAACAGGCCGTCGTCGTGCCGCGCGGCGAGGTCGGCGATCTCGGGTGAGCGGGCGCAGGCGTGCCAGAAGTAGGGTCTGTTGTGCCACAACGAGATCAGTGTCTCGTAGTGTTCGATCGTCAGCGGCAGGCCGTACTGGATCTCCTTGCCGAACCAGCCGAACACCTTGGCCGTGTTCCCCCGGCCGAACACGACGTCGAGCCGGTTCGGGGCCAGCAGCTGCAGGGTGGCGTACTCGGCGGCGATCCTGGCCGGGTCGTTCGTGGTGATCAGCGTGGTGGCGGTGGAGAGCCGCAGCGTCGTCCTGGCCGCGATGTGGGCCAGGAGCGTGGCAGGGCAGGACGAGTTGTAGGGCGGGTTGTGGTGCTCGCCCACCGCGAAGACGTCGAAGCCGGCCTCGTCGGCCGCTATCGCCAGGCCGACGATCTCGTGGGGTTCGAGGTCGCCCGCGGTGTAGACGCCGATCTGCACGTTCTCAGTCTGCTCGGCTTTCGTCCGCTCGGTCGAGCCACAGCGTCCACAGGCAGCCCGCCGCGGCCAGCGCGCCGCCGGTCGCCAGTGCCATGGAGATGTCCTCGGCGCTCGCGATGAGGCCGAGCAGGATCGGGCCGCCACCGAGCCCGATGTCGATGAACGCGCTGGCGGTACCGGACGCGGCGCCTCGCTGGTGGGGTTCGGCGGTGGCGAAGATGGCCGCGAAGAAGGCCGGCGTGCTGAACGTGACGCCCGCGCCGAGCACGACGCTGCCCACGATGAGGGTGTTCGGGGTCGCGGTGAGGACCAGTCCTGTCGCGATGACCGCGAGGGCGATGGCGCCGAGCTTCAACGGCGGCAGGCGGTCCGGGACCTTCGCGAACACCGCCCGGCACGCGACGACCGTGGCGCCGTACAAGAACAGCGGGAGACTGGTGTTCTCGAAGCCGGTCTGCTGGGCCCGCAACGCGGAGAACGCCAGGAACCCACCGGTGGCCGCGAGCGCCGCGCACAGGCCGATGCTCGGCGGGATGGCCGGGCGGTGGATCAGCTTGGTGTCAGTGGACTTGGCGGGCGTGCCGGTCTCGCCGAGGAACGCCGCCGCCGCGGTGGCGGTCGCGCAGAGTCCGGCGGCGGTGAGCCAGGCCGCGGGAAACGACTGCTGGGTCAGGACTTCGCCCAGCGGCGGGCCCGCGGCGAGGCCCAGGTAGAGGCCGAGCGAGTTGAGGCTGAGCGCTTCGCCGAGGCGGTCCGGCGGGGCGATGTCCACCAGGGCGGCGAACCCGGCCACGAAGAACGCGGCCTCGCCCACGCCCAGCAGGAGCCTGAGGGCGACGATCGCGGGCAGATCGGTGGCGAGCGCGGTCAGGGCGAGGCTGGCGGCGGCGAGCAAGGCGCCGCCGAGCAGGAGCGGTCGGCGGCCGATGCGGTCGGTGAGGCGGCCTGCTGCCGGGCGGAGCAGGAGCGCGGAGATGGCGAACGCGCCGAACGCGAGGCCCGCGGCGGCTTTGGAGCTGTGCAGTGGGCCAGTCACGTAAAGCGGCAGCGTGTAGACCGCGATGCCCATCGCGGTGAAGTAGCCCAGGTCAGCGGCGGTGAGGAGGGCGAAGCGCGAGGTCAGCAGGCGCGCCATCGCAACAGGGTGCGCCAGGAGACGCCGTTGCGCACCTCAGACCGGGGAACTGAAAGTGTTCATCAACTGAGCACTTTCTGGCCGAACCCGAAAAGGTCCCCGCCAAAATTCCTGCGTGCCTCCACCTGGGCGATTCCATCGGAGGCGGCGTAACGCCAGGATCTGGCGATCAGATCAAACTGCACAAGCCGGACAAACGCGGAGGCCGCCCGTGCTCGTCGTCCAGATCTTCCTGCCACTGGCGCTCGCGCTGGTCATGTTCGGCCTCGGCCTCACGCTCACCGTCGCGGACTTCGCCAGGGTCGCGAAATATCCCAAAGCCGCGGTCATCGCCCTGGTCTGCCAGGTGGTCGTCCTGCCGGCGATCTGCCTCGGGCTGGTGCTCGCGTTCGGGCTCGAGGGGGTGCTGGCGGTCGGCATGATGTTGCTCGTGGCGTCTCCCGGCGGGACGTCGGCGAACCTCTTCAGCCACCTCGCGGGCGGGGACGTGGCGCTCAACATCACGCTCACGGCGATCAACTCGGTGCTCGCGGTGTTCACGTTGCCGGTGGTGGTCGGGCTGAGCATGGCGCACTTCCTGGCGGACGACGCGGCGGTCGGGTTGCAGCCTGCCAAGTTCGTGCAGGTGTTCGCGATCGTGCTGGTGCCGGTGGCGATCGGCATGGTGGTGCGGAACAGGTACCAGGCCTGGGCGCTGCGGATGAACGACCCGGTGCGGATCGCGTCGGTGGTCGTGCTGGTGCTGGTGATCATCGCGGCGATCGCGCAGGCGTACCGGCAGCTGCTGGACAACATCGGGACGCTCGGGCCGGTCGCGCTCCTGCTCAGCATCCTGAGCCTGCTGGTCGGGTACTACGTGCCGAAGGCGTTCGGTGTGGAGCGGGGGCAGGCGGTCGCCAGCGCCATGGAGATCGGGATCCACAACGCCACCATCGCGATCACGCTGGCGTTGACGGTGCTGAACGACGAGACGATGGCGATCGCGCCCGCGGTGTACGGGGTGCTGATGTACGTGCCGGCGGCGGTCGCGGCACGGCTGCTTTCCCACAACCAAAAGAGGTTGCGCACGCGGCTAGGTTGATCGGTGACATGCGTTCACCCTTCATCGCGGCCGTCATCGTTGCCGCAACAGCAGTTCCCGCCCACGCCGCGGGAACCACCATCAGCACAGACACGGGATTCGTGTCGGGAAGCATCACCAACGCCCAGCGCTCCTTCCAGGGCATCCCCTTCGCCGCGCCACCGACCGGAGCGAACCGCTGGCGCGACCCGCAGCCGGTCCAGCCCTGGCACGGAGTCCTCGAGGCCACCAAACCCGGCCCGCGGTGCGCGCAGGACGAGGGGCTCGGCAGCCCCGCCAGCGACAGCGAGGACTGCCTGTACCTCAACGTCACCACGCCGGCCAAGGCGGTGAACCGGCCGGTCATGGTCTGGATTCACGGCGGTGGCTTCACCAGTGGCGCCGGGTCGGACTACGGCGTGGACCAGTTGGTGCGCAACGGTTCCGTCGTCGTGACAATCAACTACCGGCTCGGCGCGTTCGGGTACTTCGGGTTCCCGGGGCTCGAGGGCTCGGGTGCGTTCGGGCTGAAGGACCAGCAGAAAGCACTCGAGTGGGTGCGGCGCAACATCAGGCAGTTCGGCGGAGACCCCGGCAACGTCACGTTGTTCGGGGCTTCGGCGGGCGGGCTGTCGACGTGCGCGCAGCTGACGTCGCCGAAGACGCAGGGCCTCTTCCAGCGGGCGATCATCCAGAGTGGACCGTGCCAGCTCGGCATTCCGGCGGGCGAGAACCAGGTCCTCCACCCGTGGGCCAAGCGCGAGGACGTCGAGCAGGCCGGTGCTACGGCACCGCACGGCTGCACCGACCTGAGCTGCCTTCGCGGCCTGTCCGTCCAGGAGGTCAAGAAGCTCACGCCGCTGTTCTCCAAGCCCGCGTACGACACGGAAGCCTTGCCGCACAACCCGATCACGGCGCTGCGGGAGGGTCGCTTCCACCAGATCCCGATCCTCGCGGGCACCACGCGTGACGAGCTGACGGTGTTCGTGGCGATGTACTACCCGCCGCTCGACGCCACCGGGTACGACCAGGCCCTCGCACAAACCTTCGGTGCGGCCAAGGCGAAGCAGGTCCTGGACGCCTACCCGCCGAAGGGTGGCGACGAGCGAAAGCAGCTCTCGGCCGTCCTCACGGCGATGACCTCGACCTGCACGACCGACGAGCTCCGAGCCCAAACGAGCGCTTACGGCTACGAGTTCGCTGAGCCGAAGCCGCCGATGATCTTCCCGGGCATGCCGGAGTTCGAGTACGGCGCCTACCACGGCTCGGAGCTGCCGTTCCTGCTGCGGTACGGCAACGCCGAGTTCGACGCGAAGCAGCAGAAGCTGTCACGGGAGATGGTCGACGTGTGGACGAGGTTCGCGCGGACCGGACGCCCTGGCTGGGAGCGCCAGGACGTCCGGGTCTTCGCGACGCGGGAGGTCGAACCGGTGAACCCCCGCTGCGACCTCTGGTCGAGCTAGAACACCACGCCTCGCTGCGGCGCGCGTCCGTGCGACTTGCCGGGCGCGCGCACGCCGTTGACCGTCGAGGTGTCGAAGGCGAACGTGATCACCGCGGTGGCGATCGCGTCGGCGTTGACGTCCAGCGCGGTCAGGTTCAGGTTCGCCCTGGTGTCGCACGGCTGGTGGTAGCACGCGTCGAACGCGACGCCGGCGGTTCCGCCGTACCGTGCGGCCTGCTCGGCCGTCTTCACGTCCTCCGCGCCGGTGAACAGGCCGCCCGCCGGGATGTTGACGGCGATGAACGGGCCGTAGTCCGAACGCCCGGAGAACTCGGTGTCCTCGGACGGCAGACCCCGGCCGGCGTAGAACTTCTCGAAGACGTCCTCGATCTGCGCCGACCCCGGTGGGATCGGGACCGGGGCGGTGCCGCTCGAGTCGTCACCGTCGTAGATGCCGAAGAAGTAGTTCGGCGAGCCGACCATGTCGAAGTTCAGGTACAGCGCGATGCGGTCCCGGTCGGCCTGCGGCAGCGTGGTGACGTAGTGGTCGGAACCGAGCAGGCCCGACTCCTCTGCGCCCCACCAGGCGAAGCGGACCTTGGCGTTGGTCTTCACCTTCGACATCTGGATCGCGGTCTCCAGCAACGCCGCCGAGCCGCTGCCGTTGTCGTTGATGCCCGGTCCGTTCTGGACGCTGTCGAGGTGCGCGCCCGCCATCACGACGTTGTTCGCGTTGCCGTACTGCGATTCGGCGAGCACGTTCCACGCGGTTCGGGTGTCGGTGAGGACGTCCACCTTCACCCTGACCGTGGCGGGCGAGAGGGTGAGGAGTTGTGCGCCGGTGGCGAAGGTCGCGGACACGACGGGAATGGTGAGCCCTGTGGCGTCACCGATCGGGATCACGATCCCGGTGCGGCCGGGCTGACCCTCGTTGAAGAAGATCACCGCTGACGCCCCCGCCGCCTGGGCGTTGAACGCTTTCACGGTGAAGTTGCAGGTGCCGCGCTGGATCAGCGCGATGTTGCCGGGCGCGAACCCGGCGAAGTCGGCCGCCTCGCAGCCGCTCGAGCTCGTGTTCGCGGGGGAGCCGGGCGAGAGCACGACGTCGACCGCCTGGAGCGAACCGGTGACGTCGCCCTGGGCCCTGGGCGCGAAGTCGGTGTAGGTGAAGTCGAGGTCCTTGCGGTACGAGAGCGCGATCGGGGCGATCACGTCGAGCCGGGAGTTGTCCTCGAGATAGGTGAAGTCGAACGCCTGCACGGTGGGTGAGTACCCTGCCGCGTTCAGCCGCGAGACCACGTAGTTCACCGAGGCCTGATATCCAGGACGTCCGGCCGCGCGGTCGCCGTTCGCGTTCGAGATCGCCTGGAGCGCGTCGAGGTGCCGCAGGACGCCGTTGAGCGTCACGGCTTTGGTGAGTTTGGCAGGGGAGTTGTTGTTGGGATCAGCGAGTGCCTGGCCGGTCACGGCGAGTGGCAGTACGAGCGCCATCGTCGAGAGGAGCGCGAGACGTCTGCGCCGAGAGCGTTGGGTCATCGGTATGCCTCCATGCGTACATCGCCGCCGAATGCATCCCCTGTGGTCAGTCGTTGTCTGATGTGTCCTGTGTTACACCTTTTCTGCTGGAGGTGGGTGTTTGTTCCCGTTGCTGCGGACCGCCGTCCGCGTCGAGCCGCTGGAGGGCGACGGTCTCACCAACGTCCTGCACCTCGTGACGCTGGCCGACGGGCGCAAAGCCGTGCTGCGGCAACCGAAGGTGGCGCGCGACCTGCCGAAGTTCGTGGTGCCCGGCGCACCGGAGGTCCTCGCCCACAACGGACGCGGTGACGTGCTGGTCGAGTACGTCGAGGGGCGGACGCTGGCGGATGCCCTGCCGGTGTCCGAAGACGTCTGGCGCAGCCTCGGCGACGCGTTCCGCAAGATCCACCGGGTCGGCCTGCTGCACAACGACGTCAACCTTTACAACATCATCGTCGGCGACGGCAAAGCCACGCTGATCGACTGGGACAACCCCGGCCAGGGCAACCCGCTCGACGAGCTCGCGGCGTTCGAGGAGCACCTCTACCTGCACGGAACCGCGCTGCCCCAGGCGTTCTGGACGGGCTACGGCTCCACACCGGACCTGAACCTGCTCCGGACACACCGGATCGCGGGCTGCATCGGCTGGCTCGCGAGCGGGGACTGGCGGCAGTGGGAGAACGACAGGACGCTGCGGCCCGAGCTGCGGGAGCGGGTCCGGAACTGGCGACGGCTGCTCGCTCGGTGGCTCGCCGACCAGCTCCGGACCGCTGTGCTCGAAACTGACGGGCTAACGACTGAGGTTGCGGTACTTCAGCACCGACAGCGGCCAGAAGACCGCCACGAACACCGCAGGCCACAGCACAGCCAGTAGCAACGAGTGCTGCGCGGCCCACGAGTCGCCGCCGACACCGGGGTTGCCGAACAGCTCCCGCGCCGCCGCCACCGTGGACGACAGCGGGTTCCACTCCGACACCGCGCGCAGCCAGCCCGGCATCAGCTCCGGCGAGACGAACGTGTTCGCGAACATCGTCAGCGGGAACAGGAACATCCACGACGCCTGCGCGGCCTCCGGCTTCACCAGCAGCCCCAGGTAGATGCCGACCCACACGAGCGCGAACCGCAGCCACAGGAACAGCGCGAACGCCAGCAGCGCGTTGAGCAGCCCGTCGTGGAACGACCAGCCGATCACCAGCCCGCACAACGCCAGCACCAGCAGCTCCAGCGACGAGTTGACCAGGTCGGCGATGCTGCGCCCGGCCACCACGCCGGTTTGCGACATCGGCGAGGCGCGGAACCGGTCCGTCACGCCGCGGTCGGCGTCCATCGACACCATCATGAGCGTGGTGCCGACGCCGAACGCGATGGTCTGGCCGAACATGCCCGGCAGCAGGAACTCGATGTACTCACCGCCGCCGAAGACGTTCATCGCGCTGCCGAACACCAGCCCGAAGATCAGCACCGAGATGACCGGGTAGGCCAGGTTCGCGAACACCCTGACCGGCTCGCGCAGCCAGTGGATCAGGTCGCGCTTGGCGACCACCCACGAGTCGATCACCGCGTACCTCATGCCCGCACCCCCGAAGTGTCGACGGCCTTGTGCCCGGTGATCGCGAGGAAGACCTCGTCGAGCGTGGGCCTGCGCAACGCGATGTCCTCCGCTTCGACACCCTTCGCCGCCAGTGCCGACGTCACCCTGGTCAACGCGGCCACCCGGTCGGTCACCGCCGCGCTCACCCGGAACCCGTCCGGGTCGACCTCGGCGTCGCGCCCGAGCACGTCGCGGACGACCGGCAGCTCGTCGGCGGTGCGGACCACGACCTCGATCCGGTCGCCGCCGAGCTTGGACTTGAGCTGATCCGGCGTGCCCTGCGCGGCCACCCGGCCGGTGTCCAGCACGACGATCTGGTCCGCCAGCTGGTCGGCCTCGTCGAGGTACTGCGTGGTGAGCAGGACCGTCGTCCCCTCGGCGACGACCCTCTTCACCTCCCGCCACACCTCGCCGCGGTTGCGCGGGTCGAGGCCGGTCGTCGGTTCGTCCAGGAACAGCACCGACGGCCGCTGGATGAAGCTCGACGCCAGGTCCAGGCGCCGCCGCATGCCGCCCGAGTACTGCTTGGCGCGCTTGTCCGCCGCGTCGGTGAGCCCGAACTGCTCCAGCAGCTCATCGGCCCTGACTGACGCCTGGCGCTTCGAGAGGTGGTAGAGCCGCCCCCACATCACCAGGTTCTCCTTGCCGGTCAGCACGTCGTCCACCGTCGACTGCTGGCCGTTCAGCGCCACCTGCCGGCGAACCTGGGACGCCTCCCGAGCCACGTCGAAGCCCGCCACCTCCGCGTGGCCGCCGTCCAGGCGCAGCAGCGTGGCCAGGATGCGCACGGCCGTCGTCTTGCCCGCGCCGTTGGGGCCGAGCAGCCCGCACACCGTTCCCGCCGGTACGGCCAGGTCGAACCCGTCGAGCGCCGCCTTCTTGTCGAACCTCTTGCGCAGGCCTTCCGCGAGCACCGCGTGTCCCACGACTTCACCCCCATGACTTAACTGTGTACTAAGTAAGCTAGGTGTACGTTGTACACGGTTCTAAGATTCACAGCAACCAGGTTGTGAAAGAGGGGGCTGGGGTGAAGGACGACCGGAACCGCAGCGTGCGCCTGTTGTGGGAGACGCCCGCCGAGCCGAGCAGGGGGCCCAAGGCCGCGCTCAGCCAGGCGAGGGTGGTCGAGGCGGCCATCAAGGTCGCCGACGCGGAGGGCATCGAGGCGCTGACGATGCGCCGGGTCGCCGAGACCCTGGGTTTCACCACCATGTCGCTGTACCGGCACGTCCCCGGCAAGTCCGAGCTGCTGGACCTCATGGTCGACGCCGTGTGGGGCGAGACCGAGCGCACGCCGAAGGGCCCGTGGCGCGACGGCCTGGACTTCTACGCGCGGCAGCTGTGGTCGATGTACCGCGCACACCCGTGGCTGCTGCAGCTCACCAACGCGCGGCGGATGCCCGGCCCGAACGCGATGACCCGCACCGACGCGGCGTTCGCCGTGGTCTCCGAGCTGGGGCTGAAGACGGAGGAGATGGTCGCGGTCGTGACGAGCGTCGGCCAGTTCGTCGCCGGCGTGGGCAGGACGATGGCCGACAGGGTCCTCGCCGAACGGGAGACCGGGGTGAGCGAGGAGGACTGGTGGAACGACCGGGACGAGCTCTGGGAGCACTTCACGCCCGAACGGCTGCCGATGATGACGCACATCTGGAACTCCGGCGGCTTCGAACGGCCGCTGGACGAGTTCGAGTTCGGTCTGGCGCGGCTCCTGGACGGCCTCGCGGTGTTCGTCGAAGCAGGCGAACGACCGCCAGTTCGTCCAGCAACGTGCCTGTAGCCATTCGAGACACCTTGAGTCGTCCGATCGAGTGAAATGCGCAGCTCAGACAGCCCCTGAACCGTAGTTGCCCGGTTACGTAATGCCATTGTTATCGGCAATCAGAATGAACTCGTTCGCGAGCTGAACCAACCACTCCTATCTGCCCGTTTTCCTTGTGACACCGTTTCGCCGCGGGGGTCGAATCGGGACGACGAGGAGGTCGTATGACAGCTGGCGCGCACGACGCGGTCACCCTTGGCTGCTACGCGCTCGGCGTTCTGGACGCGCACGAGAGTCATGGCGTGGAGCAGCACCTGTTGGGCTGTCCGTCCTGCCGTGCGCAGGTCGCCGACTTCCACCGGATCCGCATGGTGCTCGACGAGATACCTCGAGAAGCATTTCTGCACGAGCTCGAAGCCGACCTGCCCAAGCCGTCGGACCTGGTGCTGCAGCGCACGCTGCGGCAGATCAGGAACGAGTCGGTCATCCCGCAGCAGCGGGAGTCCGATCCTCGTCCCAGAGCCAGTCCGCGGCCGGTGGAGGAGGAGTTCCCCGAACCGCAGCACGCCAAGCCCCGCCGCTGGCCGGGCTACCTCGCCGCCGCGGCAGTCGCCGCGGTGGTCGCGTTCGGGGGCGCTGCCGTGCTCATGCAGAACCAGACGCCGGGAACGAACATCGCAACGACCCGCACGGGCGAGGCGACGACGGGCGGGATCAAGATGGTGGCGGAGATCTCGCCGTCATCGCAGGACCGCTACCTGGTCACGGCCGACATCAACGGTCTGCCCGCCGCGCAGAAGTGCAAGCTGGTGGTGGTGAAGGCGGACGGGAGCAAGACCGAGGCCTTCGCGTGGACCTCGACCGAGAAGGGCAGGGTCGAAGGCTCCAAGGTGCGGGGCATGGTCAGCGTCCCGCCCGACCAGGTGAAGTCGATCTCGGTCGAGAACGCCGACGGCAAGGCGTTCGTGGTGGCGAACCTGCAGGGACAGTAGGACTGGCAGTAAGGCCAGACAGTAAGGACAGAAACGGACAAGGGCCCGGATTCCAGTGGAATCCGGGCCCTTCTCGGTTGGAGCTTACATTGATGTAATTCAGACCGCCTGCAATGTGAGCCACGCTCCGACGACGATCACCATGGCGGCTGTGCCGACGGGTGCGTAATGCGACAGGGCGCGGGTGGCACGGCCGTCCAGGAATTTCTCGACGCGGTCGCGGGCTTTCACCAGCAGCAATCCGACGGCGGTGAGCGTGCCGGCCATGCCGATTCCGTAACCGACGACCAGCAGGACGCCGAACCACGTCCGGCCCAGGGCCATGGCGCCGAGGAGCACGACGAGCGCGGAGGGTGACGGAACGAGTCCGTTGGCCGCGCCCATGCCGATCAGGCTTGCCCGGCTGTACCCGTGGCCGTGCCCGGTTCCGTGCCCGTGTCCGTGGCCATGACCGTGCCCATGTCCGTGGCCGTGCCCATGACCGTGCCCGGTGCCTGCACCGACGCCGGCGAGGGCGGGTTCGCGCGTCAGGGCCGAGCGCAGCAGGAACACGCCGATCACCGTGATGAGAAGGCCGCTGACGAGCCCGAGCCAGCGCAGCACCTGCTCGCCGGCCAGCGCGCTCGACGCGCTGATGACCAGGCCGAGCACCAGCACGCCACCCGTGTGGGTGGCGGTGACCGAGGCGCCGACGATGAAGGCGTCCTTCGGCGTGCCCTGACGGCCCGCGAGGTAGGCGGCGATGAGCGTCTTGCCGTGACCGGGCAACGCGGCGTGCGACGCGCCCAGCAGCAACGAGAGCAGAACAGCAAGAAACCCCAGCCACGGCGTGAGCTCACTGCTGCCCAGGATGTTGTTCAGGGCGGACGCGGTGACGCTCAACGACTGGATGGGGGAGCCCGAGGCCTTCTTCGGTTCGGATCCGCTGCCGGGAGAGGCGTTGAAGGTGACGGACCGGACGTCCATCGGGTTGCTGAGCAGGTCCTCGGGATACGTCCGGAGCTCGTTGCTGATGCTCTCGGTGGGCACGGAGGAGTCCGTCAGCCTGATCCCGGTGCCAGCCGCGGTGATCTCGCGCCAGCCCACGCGGTCGATGTTCGACACGTCGCGGAACTGCAGCTGGGCGGGCCGGTCGAGGTCGACCTTGGCGGTGAACTCGCAGACCAGGCGGGTCGTGGAGAGATCCGCCTGGCCCTGGGGGTGATCCTTGGTGGAGCTGGAGAGCGTCCAGGTGATGCGACGGCCGTCCACCGTGGCCTCGTCGGTCTTCGCGACCTCGTCGCACCACTGCTTCGCGTCCCGGGCCTTCAGGTTCTCCTGCAGTGTCGGGATCTCCGCGACGTCGACCACGGATCTCAGGTCGATGCGGTCCGGACGCAGGTGCAGGCCGTGGTAGTGGTTGACGCTGAAGTTGCCCAGCGGGTGCGCGGACGCCTCGCCGTGGATGAAGAAGATGCCCGCCAGCAGGAGGGCGACGACCAGGACGGGCCGCACGACCCAGCCGGACAGACTCACCGGCCGCCTCGCAGCTCGGCGAGCTTGCGACCCGCCTTCAGCGCCTGCAGCGGGGAGAAGTTCGCGTTCAGCCGCAACGCCTGCACCAGCGCCTCCTGGGCCTCGGCGACCCGGCCGAGCGCGGCCAGGATCATGCCGCGGTGGTAGGAGAACGTGGCGTTCTGCCAGCCCAGCGCGTTGGCGCGGTCGGAGTAGGACAGAGCCTCGGCGTCGCGGCCGTTCATGTGCAGCGCCCAGGCCATCGCGTCGGCCACGAACACACTCTGGCGGCGGCTCCACTCGGCCTCGGCCCGCCGCAGCGCCTGCATGCCGTCGCCGCGGTCCGCAGCGACGAGAGCCGCGGCGAGGTCGTCGGACGCGCCCTGCGACTCCATCAGCCGCTGCTGCTCGGACAGCACCTCGTACTGCCGCGCGGCCTCATCGGTCTTGCCGCTGGCCTCCAGCAGCTCCGCGTACTCCTGCAGGTACTGCGGGAGGGGAGCGCGGGCCACGAGCTTGCGGTAGATCTCGATGGCCACCGGGGCTTCACCCCGCGCCACCGCGACCTTGGCCTTGCCTTGAGTGAGAGCCATGTCGTCTCCTCTCGCCGCCAGTCCCTGCTCGTAGTGCTGGGCGGCCTCGTCGAGCCGGTTGTGGTCGAACGCGAGTTCGCCCAGCCGGTACTGGCAGAACGCGATCTCCTCGGGCGTCGCGGCCGCCGTCAGCGCGCGTGTCATCGCGTCGCGGGCGCCGGTGACGTCGCCGTGGAGCTCGAAGTGGAAGGAAGCGCGGGCGAACGACGCGGTGTTGGGCTTGAGGTCCAGCATCTTCTGCACCGCGCCCTGGGCGCCGGCGTCGTCGCCGAGTTGCGTCAACGCGTCCGCCAGCACTCCGTAGGCCTGCGCGGAGGAAGGCAGCGCGGTGATCGCCTTCTGGGCCCAGTCACGGGCCGCGGGAAAATCGTGGCGGGCGTTGGCCAGCGTGCCCATGCCGATGGCGGCGAGGCCCGTGTCGCCCGCGTTCCTCAACGCGCCCTCGGCCTTCGAGTAGTACGTGGGGTCGGCCGTGACGCGCGCCAGTTCCACATAGGACGCACCGAGCTTGGCCCAGGAGTCCTTGTCCTGGGGCAGGCTGTGCAGTCGCTGCTGCAGCTGGTGCACCACGCGGTGCATCTCGTTCTGCTGCGCGACAACGGGAACGGGCTCGGGTTGC
Organism: Lentzea sp. NPDC005914; assembly: GCF_040629405.1. NCBI lineage: Bacteria > Bacillati > Actinomycetota > Actinomycetes > Pseudonocardiales > Pseudonocardiaceae > Lentzea > Lentzea sp. NPDC005914. Next base: position 158,508 of record NZ_JBEXVQ010000007.1, read on the forward strand.
GCGCCTCCGGCCCTGCTGTCGGCAGGACCGGAGGCGGCGAGGTAGGCAAGCGCCGCGGTGGCCAGGAGACCCACCGCGACCGCTTGCCGCATTTGGTACTTCATCACTTCGAGTGCGACCCGTACTTGCGGATGTGCTGCTGACGCTTGCGCCACAGGAAGAAGCCGGCGCCGAACACGGCCGCCGAACCCACCGCGGTGGTCATGGCCATCGGGTCCAGGTTGGCGATCTTGCCGACCGGGTTCACCGCGACCTCCGCCGTGTTGCCGGAGGCGTTGACGGCGGTGCCGTTGCGGGGCAGCCCCACGTACGGGAACGAAGCCTCGAAGGGCTGGTCGTTCGCGTCGACCTTGTCACCCGTGGCGAGCGCGTCGACGATCTTGCCGGACGCCGCGGCGCCCTCCATCGCCTGCACGGCGATGTCGACCACGTCGTCGGTGAGGCGACGGCCGTTCGGGAAGCCCTGCGTGTCACCGGCGAGCAGGCCGAGACGGTTGGGGTTCGGGTTCGGGTCGATCATCAGGTTCAGTCGCAGCATCTCGCTGGGACGGAACCGCTTCTGGTCGACGTCGGCGTTGTTGACCTGCGAGTTCAGGTCCGCGTTGATCTGCGCGCCCAGCTTCTTCGTGATGCCGGTCAGGAAGATCTCGGCCAGGTCGTCGCGCTGGCCCTGCGGTGCCGGGATCTTGTAGATGGCCTCGATCAGCTTGGGCAGCTCCGGGTTGACCACCCGGTCGACGAGGTCCTTCACGCCGGCGTCCTGGTCGGGGCGCAGGCCGTTGAACGCGTCCTTCAGGCCCGCGGGGGCCACGACCTCGTTGACCAGCGGGTTGCCCAGGCGGGAGACCTGCACGAAGTCGCCCTGCGGCTCCGCCTTGCCCGGCGAGAGCTTCAGGCTGCGGCGCGACGTGGCGCTCCAGACGCCGATGTTCGGGTTGCGGTGCACGTCGTTCTTCAGCGCCAGCGCGTGCTTGGGCAGCTGGATCGCGATGGTGTTGACGTTGTAGCCGCGCAGCGTGTCCTGACCGACCTCGCTCAGGTTGCCGCCGTAGAGCAGGTCGAACACCCGCAGGTCGGCGAAGAACGCGTCGTCGGACGGTCCGACGTAGACCTTGCCGCCGCCGGGGATCTCCTTGATCGCGTGGTCGCGCAGCTTCTTGAAGTCCGGCATCGACGCCGGACCGTTGGGCGACGGCGCGACCTGGGCGTTGTTGACCAGCTTGACCTTCTGGCCGTTCTGATAGATCGCCTCGAGGTCGTAGTACTGGCGGAACAACAGGTTCTCGTCGTCGAGCGAGTCCACGACACCGTTGGCGTACAAGAAGGTGTTGTTCTTGCGCTTGTCGTCGGTGTGGAACATGAACCGCAGGGTGACGTCCGGCTTCGCGTCGCCGTCGTTGTCGACGTTGAAGTCGTACTGGGCGTCCTCGGCCCACGGGAAGAAGTTCGGGCCGCCGTTGGGCTCCTGGAAACCCGACCAGTTGCCGACCAGCGTCACGGTGTCCTTGTGGTCAGGACTGACGAACGCGTAGAGGTCCGTGTTGTCCACGGCCGGATCGCCCGCGATGAGCGGGGCCTCGCGGTGTGACGAGGCGGTGGCGTTCATACCGCCGAACATGGCCGCGTTGAGCAGTGTGGCGGCCACCAGCGCGGCCGCAGCCACCTGGCCGCGCCGACCGCTGAGGACGTGCGGTGATGACATTTCAGGAGACCTTTCGGTAAGCATTTCAGGCGCTGTGCATGAGCAGCGACGGTTCGCTGGAATGGCTGGAGGAGTGGCTGGAGGAGTGGTCTGTCCACCTCGCTTGGGTGAAGTCGCGGATGCCTTCGACCAGCCGGTCGACGTCCTGGTCCGGCCGCACCACCAGGCGCGCGAAACGGCTGCTCATGCCGAGCTTGTTGCCGCACTCGCGGATGAAGACCTGGTGACGGGACAGCAGGTGGTCGCGAAGCTCGCGGCCGTCCATGCCGCCGCCGAGCTTGACCAGCAGGAAGTTGGCTTGCGACGAGTACACGGTCAGATCGGGAATGCGCGACAGCTCCATGCCCATGCGGTAGCGGTCGCGGCTCAGCAGTCGCAGGCTCTCGGCGTACTCGGCCTCGTGCTCGGCGAGCATGAACACGACGGTTTCCGCGAGAGAGTTGAGGTTCCACTTCGGCAGCGTCTGGCGCATCTTTCCGGCGAGACCGGGGTTCGCGACCAGGTAGCCGAACCGGATGCCGTGCAGGCCGAAGTTCTTGCCGAGGCTCTTCAGCACGACCACGTTGGGCCGGATGGACGCCTCGGCGGCGACCGACGGGTTGCGCTCGACCTCGACGAAGTCGATGAACGACTCGTCGATGACGACCAGGTCCAGGTCGGCCAGTTCGTCCATGAATCGGACGATCTCCCGGCGCGACAGGTACCCGCCGTCGGGGTTGTTCGGGTTGCAGATGACGGCGGTGCGCGATCCGCGGGTGCGGATGAACTTGATGTACTCGTCGACGTCCAGCTCGAAGTTGTTGCTCTCCTGGAGCAGGAACATGTCGACGCGCTTGTTGCTCTCCATCGGCTGGTCGGTCCAGCGGCCGAAGGTGGGGATCGGGATGGCGATGCTGTCGTGGATCCACATGTGGTCCATCCACGTGATCAGCTCGGTGCTGCCGTTCGACATCGCGATCGTGGCCGGGTTGAGCCCGAGTACCGTGGAGAGCTGCTGCGCGATCTTGGACGAGTCGCTGGGGTAGAATTTCAGGACCGATTCGAGGTTCTTCGAGAGTTCCTCGAACATCTCGGGCGTCGGGAAGTACGGGTTGCACGGGATGCAGAAGTCCACGAGCTCGCCCGCACCGGTCCGCGACAGCTCGAAATAAGACGGGCTGTGCGCGGTCTGCTGGAAGAGACCCGAGTCCACACCATGCCGCACGCGATCACTCCGTCCCTCGGTCCGCTTCCGACACCGGGGCATACGTGCCGATGTTCATCCCGGTTCACGGGTCAATGTCAGGAAGGTCTCGACCAGGTCACGCGCGCAACCTCGGCCGTGCTCGCCGCCGACCAGCCCTCCGGGTGCCGTTGAGTCCACTTGGGACAGACAAACGGCCCTGATCCGGACGCCCGGTTGGCCGCTTGCGTGCTCGGGTACCCGGCCTTGAGGCGCACTCGGGCACGTGAGGTTCGACAACCGGCGCTTTGTGCCGTGTCGTTTGGGGCTGTTCCGGCCGCTTTCGCAGGTCAGAAGGGCCTTCGGTGACGGTCCCGCGGGTGGTCTGACGCACCGTTCAGGGCGGATTCCACCTCCGTGACGGGCGTCCTGCGAAAAATTGTCGGTCCAGGCGGATACCCTGCTGGCAGTCCGCACACAATCAGGGAGCAATACCCGTGACCGCTGAGACCCTGTACGGGGCCGACGACCTGACGCACCTCGAAGGACTCGAGGCCGTCCGCAAGCGGCCCGGCATGTACATCGGGTCGACCGACAGCCGGGGCATCAACCACCTCTTCAGCGAGATCGTCGACAACTCCACCGACGAGGGCGTCGCGGGGCATGCGACGAAGATCGTGGTCACGCTGCACGCCGACGGCAGCGTCCAGGTCGACGACGACGGCCGGGGCATCCCGACCGACGTGCACGCGAAGTCCGGTCTGTCCGGTGTGGAGCTCGTTCTCACCAAGCTGCACGCCGGCGGCAAGTTCGGCGGCTCCGGCTACAAGACCTCCGGCGGCCTGCACGGCGTCGGCGCCTCCGCCGTCAACGCCCTCTCGCTCCGTTACGACGTCACGGTGCGGCGCGGCGGCAAGGTGCACGAGATGTCGTTCGCCCACGGCGTTCCCGGCGTGTTCGACGGCCCTGGCCCGAAGGCGAAGTTCACCCGCCAGGCGGGCCTGCAGGTCACCGGCAAGATGAAGCGCAACGAGTCGACCGGCACTTCGACCCGCTACTGGTACGACTCCCGCTACTTCGAGAACGGCGCCGCGCTGGACGTGGAAGCCGTCCGCCTGAAGATGCGCAACACGGCGTTCCTCGTGCCCGGCGTGACCTACGTGCTCCGGACCGCCCTCGAGGACTCGATCTCCGAAGAGGTCTTCCACTACCCGCACGGCCTGACCGACATGGTCGACTTCCTCGCACCCTCGGGCGACCGCGCCGTCTCCGGAACCCTGGTGATCACCGGCTCCGGCACCTACTTCGAGAACGCCGCCGACGAGAACGGCGTGATGCGGTCCAAAGTGGAGCGTCAGGCCGAGGTCGAGGTGGCCCTGCGCTGGGGCACCGGCTACGAGCGCACCGTCGAGTGCTTCACCAACACCATCCGCAACGTGCACGGCGGCACCCACCGCCGCGGCTTCGACCGCGCGGTGCTGAAGTCCGTGCAGGACGCGATCTCCAAGACCCGCGGGCTGCTGAAGCCCAAGGAGGACCCGCCGACGCTGGACGACGTGCTGGAGGGCGTGACCGCCGTCATCCACGTCCGCATCCCCGAGCCGCAGTTCACCTCCCAGACCAAGGACGAGCTGTCCACCGCCGGCATCACCAAGGTGCTGCAGGGGATCGTCGACGCTCAGGTGCGGGCGTGGACCGAGGACCGCAAGACCAAGGTCGAGGCCAAGACCGTGCTGCAGAAGGTCGTCGACGCCTCGCGCGTGCGGCTGACGCAGAAGCAGCAGAAGGACGCGGCTCGGCGCAAGACGGCGCTCGAGGGCGCCGCGATGCCCGCCAAGCTCGTCGACTGCCGCACGACAGGTGTTTCGCGTAGCGAACTTTTCCTGGTGGAAGGCGACTCCGCCCTCGGCTCGGCAAGAATGGCTCGCGTCTCCGAGTACCAGGCGCTGCTTCCCTTGCGCGGCAAGATTCTCAACGTCCAGAAGGCGTCGCTCGCCGACACCCTGCGCAACGCTGAGATCGCTTCCATCGTCCAGGTCCTCGGCGCCGGCACCGGCCGCACGTTCGAGATCTCCCAGATGCGGTACGGCCGCGTGATCCTGATGGCCGACGCGGACGTCGACGGCAGCCACATCCGCACGCTGCTGATCACGTTGTTCGCCAAGTACATGAGGCCCGTCATCGAAGACGGCCGCCTGTACGCCGCCATGCCTCCGTTGCACAAGGTGATGACGCGCGGCCGCAACGCCGAAACGCACTTCACCTTCACCCAGCGCCAGATGGAGCAGAAGGTCGCGCAGCTGGAGAAGGCGGGCAAGTCGGTGGTCACGCCGGTGCCGCGGTTCAAGGGTCTGGGCGAGATGGACGCGGACGAGTTGTGGGAGACCACGATGAACCCCTCCACGCGAAGCGTCCGGCGCATCACCATGGACGACGTCGACGCCGCCGAGACCGCGCTGGAACTGCTGATGGGCGAGAAGGTCGAGCCGCGCCGCAACTGGCTCATCGAGTCCTCCGCCCGGGTCGACCAGTCGGCCATCGACCTCTGAGCCACACGGAAAGAGCTGGAAGACAAGTCATGGCACGCCGCAAGGGAACCACGACCAAGGTCGACCCCGCCGCGTTCGACCGAGCCGGCGCCCAGGTCCTCGACAACTCGCTGAAGACGGAGATCGAGGACTCGTACCTGGAGTACGCGTACTCGGTCATCCACTCGCGGGCTCTGCCGGACGCGCGGGACGGCCTCAAGCCGGTGCACCGCCGCATCCTGTTCTCGATGCACGAGCAGGGGTACCGGCCCACCCACGCCTACGTGAAGTCGGCCCGCGTGACGGGCGACTGCTTCGTCAAGGGTGCGCTCGTGTCCACTCCCGGTGGGCTGCGGCCGATCGAGGAGATCGAGATCGGTGATCTCGTGCTCGACGGTCACGGCACGCCGGTGCGGGTGAGCGAGGTGTACGAGAACCCGGTCTCCGATCTCGTGCGGGTCACGTGGTCGAACGGGCGCACGATGCTCGTTACTCCAGGGCAGCGCTTCCGGACCGTCGAGTCCGACCTGTCGATCGGCTGGACCGCGGCGCAGGACCTGGCCGGGAGGCGGACGATCGCCTACGGCGCGGACCGGCAGGCCGGGCTCGTGTCGGACGGCGGGGACATCGGCGCCTACGTGCGCGGGCTCATCGTTGCGGAAGGCTTCGCCGTCGGCCGCAACCAGGCTTCCGATGGCCGAGTGCGGATCCACATGTGCGACGTCGAACCGCTGGACGTCGCACACGGGTGGGCGATCCTCAACGGTGTCAACGTTTCGCGTGGCAAGCGCGTCGCGAAGAACCCGAAGCACAAGGACCAGCACATCCTGACGTTCGCGCGCCACGAGGCGTTGCTGGAGACCGCCACGCCGCGCAGCGACCAGAAGGTCGTGCCGCCGAGTGTGCTGGCGGACCGGTCGGCGTGGGCGCCGTTCATCGCCGGCTTCTTCGACGGCGACGGGTACGTGCGCAAGCAGAACCGCGAGATCGTGCTCGTGAGCACGAGCCCGCAGCTGATCGATCAGCTGCACGGCATGCTCGCCGACTGCGGCATCCACGGGCACCACTGGTCCCGGGTCAGCACGATCGGGAACAAGACGCTGCTGGGGCTGTCGATCTCCGGGCGCGACGCCGCGACGCTGGCGATGGCGCTGCTGCCGTGGACGAAGATCGGGTACAAGCAGGACGGACTGCGGCGGGTTCTGGCCATCGGCTACCGCTCCGGCAGCAAGCAGGGCGGCGATCGGCTTCCCTGCGCGCCGGTGATGGCAGAGTTCTCCGCCGCGCACCAGGGCGGCGGCTGGTTCCGCGACACCGAGGGTGTGGCGTTCCGCGCGTCGCTGGGGGAGGACGTGCGGTACGGCAGGGACCGGCACGGCAAGGCGCTCGCCGAGCGGTCCTTCCCACTGGCACGCGCTCTGGAGGACGGCTGGGCCGAGAAGCTGCGCCGGATCGGTTCGCCGCTCGCCGAGCGGCTGGAGGCGTTGTGCGGCTTCAGCTTCCTCGAAGTGACCTCGGTCGAGCCGGTCAGTCCGGACACCACCTACGACATCCAGGTCGCCACCGAGGAACACGCGTTCGTCGTCGACGGCCAGGTCGTGCACAACTGCATGGGCAAGTACCACCCGCACGGTGACACGGCGATCTACGACGCGTTGGTCCGCCTCGCGCAGGACTTCAGCCTCAACGAGCCGCTCATCGACGGCCACGGCAACTTCGGTTCCCCGGACGACGGTCCCGCTGCGGCGCGGTACACCGAGTGCCGCATGTCCCCGGTCGCCATGCAGCTCGTCGGCGAGCTCAACGAGGACACGGTCGACTTCCGGCCGAACTACGACGGGTCGCTGGAAGAGCCGAGCGTGCTGCCGGCGGCGTTCCCGAACCTGCTGGTCAACGGCACGTCCGGCATCGCGGTCGGCATGGCCACGAACATGATCCCGCACAACCTCCGCGAGGTGATCGGGGCGGCGCGGTGGCTGATCACGCACCCCGACGCGAGCCTCGACAAGCTCATGGAGTTCGTGCCGGGGCCCGACCTGCCGACCGGCGGCATCCTGCTGGGCCTCGACGAGGTCCGCAAGGCCTACGAGACGGGCCGCGGCGTGGTCCGGATGCGCGCGAAGGTCGAGATCGGGCTGCTCGAGGGCAGCAGGGGGCGGCAGGCCATCACGGTCACGCAGCTGCCGTACGGGGTCGGGTCCGAGCGGATCGTCGAGAAGATCACCGACGAGGTCAACAAGTCGAAGCGGCTGACCGGCATCGCGGACGTCAAGGACCTCACCGACCGCGAGAACGGCATCCGGCTCGTCATCGAGTGCAAGGTGGGCGTGAACCCGCAGGCGCTGCTCGCGGACCTCTACCGGTTGACGCCGATGGAGCAGTCGTTCGGCATCAACAACCTGGTGCTGGTCGACGGGCAGCCGCAGACGCTCGGTCTCAAGGAGCTGCTGGAGGTCTTCCTCAAGCACCGCTACGAGGTCGTCACGCGGCGCACGAAGTTCCGCAGGCGCAAGCGCGAGGAGCGGTTGCACCTGGTCGAGGCGCTGCTGATCGCTCTGCTCGACATCGACAAGGTCATCAAGCTGATCCGGGCCAGCGAGAACGCGGCGGCCGCCAAGGAAGGCCTGATGAAGCAGTTCCGGCTGTCGGAGATCCAGGCCGCCTACATCCTCGACACGCCGCTGCGCCGCCTCACCAAGTACGACAAGCTCGAGCTCGAGAACGAGCAGGACAAGCTCAACCAGGAGATCGCCGAGCTGACCGCGATCCTGGACGACGAGACCGTGCTCAAGAAGCTCGTGTCGACCGAGCTGGCCGCGGTCGCCAAGGACCTCGGCGGCGACCGGCGCACCAGCCTCATCGACGGTGACCTCAAGGAGGTGCTGGCGGCGTCCAAGCCCGCCGGGCCGCTGGAGGTCGCCGACGACCCGTGCCAGGTCATCCTCAGCGCCACCGGGCTCGTCGCGCGCACCGCGGCCGAGTCGGAGGAGGCGTCGGAGGGCAAGCGCCGCGCGGGCCGCGTGAAGCACGATGCCGTGTCCGCCGTGGTGCACTCCACGGCGCGTGGGCAGGTCATCCTGATCACGAACCTCGGGCGCGCGTTCAAGACGGACGTGCTGCCATTGCCGGTGCTGCCCGAGCAGAACGGCACGGTGTCGCTGAGCGGTGGCATGGCGGCGAGTGAGCTGGTGCCGCTGGACAAGGGCGAGAAGGTGATCGGCATCGTCCCGCTCGACGCCGGTGACTCGCCCGGCCTCGCGCTCGGCACGAAGCTCGGCACGGTCAAGGTGTGTTCGCCGGAGTGGCCGGTGCGGTCGGACGAGTTCGAGGTCATCACGCTCAAGGACGGCGACGAGGTCGTCGGCGCCACCTGGCTCAAGGACGGCAGCGAGACGCTCGCGTTCGTCAGCTCGGACTCGTCGTTGCTGCGCTACGACGCGAAGCTGGTGCGGCCGCAGGGTCTCAAGGGCGGCGGCATGGCCGGTATCAACCTGAGCGGCGACGCGTACGTGGTGTTCTTCGGGGCGATTCGCACGGACGACGACGAGCACGGCGAGCCGATGGTCGTCACGTCGTCCGGGCAGAGCGTCAAGGTCACGCCGTTCAGCGAGTACCCGGCCAAGGGGCGCGCCACGGGTGGTGTGCGGTCGCAGCGGTTCCTCAAGGGCGAGTCGCACCTGGTGGTGGCGTGGATCGGGTCGCGCCCGGCGGGTGCGGACGAGAAGGGCGTGCCGGTCGAGCTGCCGGACATCGACACCCGGCGCGACGGCTCCGGGCACGCGCATCCCGGGCCGGACGTGATCGGGCACCTGATCGAGAGGGACTAGGGGGTTCGCCCGTCGTTTCGACCACGTCGGCATCACCGTGGCCGATCTCGACATCGTGACGGCCTTCTTCGTCGGCCTCGGGTTGGAGGCCGGCCAGAAGATGGCCGTCGAGGGCGAGTTCCTGGACACGGTCATCGGGATGACCGGTGCCCGTGTCGAGATCGTCATGCTGCACGTACCGGCTGGTGGCACGACGCTGGAACTGTCGAGCTTCACGCGCCCGGATCACTTGCCTGGGTCGCCTGCCGCGCCGGCGAACGAGCTTGGGGCTGCGCAACGTCGCCTTCGAGGTGCACGACCTGCGGGCCGCGGTCGACCACGCCGCGGCTGAGGGCTACGGCCTGGCGGGCGGCATCGGCGAGTACGAGGGCTCGTGGCGGATGGCGTACGTGCGCGGGCCCGAGGGAATCATCGTCTCGCTGGCGGAGCGCATCGAGAAGTAGGGGGACTTCATGACCGTGACCGACGAACAGATTCAGGCTCTCGCCGCGACCGCGAAGCCGTTCAGCCTGGCGCTCCTGCACTGGGGGCCCGAGCGGACGATGGACGGTGCGGACGCGATCGAGCTCGAACACCAGCGACGGATGGTGTCGCTGCGCGCCGACGGCGTGATCGCGATCCTGTGCCCGGTCCTCTCCGACGACGTGGCCGGTGTCGCGATCATGACCGTGCCGGCGGAGGAAGCGGCGGAGATCATGGCCGGGGACCCGTGCGTGCGGGCCGGGATGATCCGCGTCGAGGTTCGCCCGTGTCTCGGCTTCCCCGGAGACGCCCTTCCCGTGTGAGCGACCGGGTGCGAACCCGGTCGTCGCCGCGCTGGGTGAGACCGAACCGGATTGCTACGTTCGGGACGGTACGAATCCGAGCGGCTCAAGGGGTTTCGCATGGCGGTCAGCCGTCGTTCCGTGCTGGCGTCGGCGCTCGCCGTGGCAGGCGGAGTGCTCCCGGTCTCCCAGGCCGCGGCCCGCGGAACTCCCGCTCCGATCGCGTTGCAGATGTGGTCGCTGCACGAGCAGGCCGAACGGGATCTGCTGGGCGTGCTGGAGAAGGTCGCCGCGATCGGGTACGTCGCCATCGAGAGCTATGAGCTGTACGGCCACGCGCCCAAGGTGGTGAGGGCTCGCCTCAACGCGCTCGGGCTCGGCCTGTGCAGCTCGCACGCGCCGTTCCCATCGGGTCCTGACGCGACGGAGATCCTCGACCAGCAGGCCGAACTTGGCGCGCGCACCCTCGTGTGGAGCTTGGAGCCGGAGGAGTTCGACTCCGTGGACGCGATCAAGCGCGGTGCGGAGCGGATCAACCAGGCGGTGGTGAACGCCCGGCGCTACGGCATGCGGATCGGCTATCACAACCACTTCGCGGAGTTCCGCAAGGTCTTCCGCGGGCGCAGGGCCTACGACGTCCTGCTGCGCGAGCTGGACCCGGCCGTCGTGATCGAGGTCGACACGTACTGGGCGAAGGTGGGTGGGGCCGACCCCGCCGCGGTGCTCGCCTCGCTCGGCAGGCGGGTGGAGCTCATCCACATCAAGGACGGGCCCGCGAAAGGCATGGACGACTTCATGGTGCCGTATGGCCAGGGCGTGATCGACGTCGACGGTGTGGCCCGCGCCAACCCTGCGGTGCGGTGGAACATCGTCGAGATGGACCGCTCGCACTACGAGATCTTCTGGCTGCTGCGCAACTGCTACGACTACCTCGTCGGCCGCGGCCTGGCCACGGGACGACGCTGAGGACGCCCGCATAGAATGCCGCGGTGCCGGACAAGCTGACCGTGGACCTGCACCCGGTCTTCCGCAGCGACCAGGACATCGCTCTGGCGGTGCGCAACGCGCTCTTCCGCGCCGCGGCGCAGAAGGTGCCGCTGCTCGAGATCATCACGGGCAAGGGTTCCGGCAAGCTCAAGAGCCGCGTGCTGGCGATGCTGAAGCAGCCGCACGTCAAGAAGCTGTACCGGCGGGTGGAGATCGCTCCCGGCAATGACGGAATGGTGCTGGTCCACCTCAGGTAGCGCGCGAGAAAACCGGGCTGGGATTCTTCCGACATCCCAGCCCGGATTTCGCGCAAACCGAACTCAGACGACCTGCCACAGGCACTTGGTCAGCCGACGAAGTCCCACGTCACGCCGGAGACGTTGCCCAGGTCGTGGTCGGCCAGGGCGCCGAACGCCGGCTTGCTGAGGTCGAGGTGGGTGCGCGCGCACGACGGGCACATGTCCCGGACCGGCACGGTGATCGTCTTTCCCTTGTAGGTGACCCGGACCGACTTCTTGCAGATCGGGTCCTTGTTCGGGTTGGAGTTCGTGAACCAGGACTTGGACACGGCCACGAGCATCTGCGTCTTCGCGTTGATCTGCGTGCCGCAGGCGCCGTAACCGCTGTCGTCGTACCAGGTCATGTTCCCGTTCTGCGCGGCTGACGCCGTGCCGAAGCCCAGGAAGACGAAGACGACAAGTGCCGACAGGACTGCAGTGAATCGCATGGGTTCCCTCGTGCTACAGGGCGGCGGGGGCTGACTCACACGATCCAGGTAGAAGTCTGGTGAATTCCCTAGTCGATTCTTGCGCCGTGCACCTTGGCTTCTGCGATAATGCGCTCCGCCTCGTCGATGGCGACATTTCGCAATTCCGCCAGGGCTCGCATGGCCTCCGCCCGGCGTGCCGACATGGCGAGCCGGAAGTCCTCGCGAATCTCCTCGCGCTTGTTCGCCGCCTCCTCGTCGAGCATGCGGGCGCGCTGCTCGGCCTCGCCGACGATCATCAACGCCTTGAGCTGCGCGTCCCTGATCACGTCACGGCGTTCTTCCTCGGCCAGCGCGACCATGCGGGCGAGCCGTTCGGGCAGGCCCTTCGGGTCGATCGGGGTGAGGCAGATGCGGTGCAGGCCGTCCTGCAGCCCCGCGTTCTCCTCCTGCACGGACATCAACCTGCTGGCCAGGGCGTCGGCCCTGGCTTCCGACGCGTCCCGGTCGGCGGTGACCAGGCGAAGCTCGGCCTCCAGCTCGGAGACGTAGTCGTCCACCTCGTCGCGGTCGTAGCCGCGCCACCTCAGCCCGAACCACGTGCGCAGCGGTACGAGCTCTGTCCTGCTCTCGACACTCACTTGCCGTCTCCTCTGCCTCCCGCGAGTCAGTCTTGACTGGGTGTACGTACGTGGTGCGGCATCGGTTCTAACGGGTTCACCAGGCACAATGTGTGCGTGAACAACAAACTGTGCCCCTGTGGTACCGGCCAGTCCTATGTGGACTGTTGCGGTGCGCTGCACTCCGGAGCCCGCACCGCGGCCACCGCCGAGCAGCTGATGCGCTCGCGCTACAGCGCTTTCGCCGTGTCCGATGAGGACTACCTGCTGCGCACGTGGGCCGCGAAAAGCCGTCCCGCGAGCGCCGGAATCGACGCCGGCGACCGCTGGTTGAAGCTCGAAATACTGGCAACTGAAAACGGCGGGCTGCTGCAGAGCGAGGGCGTCGTCGAGTTCCGGGCGCACTACGTCGGGGGCGTCGTGCACGAGCGGAGCAGGTTCGTCCGGGAGAACGGCCAATGGGTCTACGCGGAGGCGCTGTGAGCAGGGTGATGGTCGCGAGCCGGTTCAACGGTCCGCCCGGGATGGGCAACGGCGGGTACTCGGCGGGCCTGCTCGCCGCGCACGTCGACGCGAAGACGGTCAGTGTCCGTTTGCGCAAGCCCGTGCCGCTCGACCGCGAGATGGAGGTCCGCGGCGGTGACCTGCTCGACGGCACCACCGTGATCGCCTCGGCCGAGCCCGCCACCCTTGACCTCGACGTACCCGCCACCCCGACGCTGGACGAGGCGCGCAAGGCCGCCGCGAAGGTGCCGTGGCGCGAGAAGCACCCGTTCCCTACCTGTTTCGGCTGCGGACCAGGCCGTGAGGACGGCATCGCCGCGCTGCTCGGCCCGCTGGACGGCCGCGAGGAGTGGGCCGGAGTCTGGCGGCCGACCGGCCTGCTGCCCAACGACGGCGTGCGCGTGCTGCCCGAGATCGTCTGGGCCGCCCTGGACTGCCCGTCGGCACAGCCCGTGGCCCCCGACGGCGGTCCGGCGTTCGTGCTGGGCACTTTTGTCGCCCAAGCGGAGCAGCCGGTGGAACTGGGCGTGGACCACGTGCTCCTCGCGTGGGAACTTGGCCGGGACGGACGCAAGGCTTACTCGGCGTCAGCGATTATTGGCCCTCACGGAGTGTGCGGACGAGCACGCGCCGTGTGGGTCTCGATCGGATGACATCAAATAACCCGACTGGGTGACAGGAGTGCGCTGCGTCTTGGTAGCGTGCACGACCGTTGCCCGATTAAGCCGAAAGGGCGAGTGAACGGGATGGCACGGAGGTGATCAGGCGCTTGATGGGCCGACGTGCCGCCGCCCATGGCGACCAAACCACACAGACCCAGAGTTCGAGCCCTGCTGCGAACACGGATCTGTACCCCGTCGAGCAGCCCCCGGCAGCAGCGCCGCCGCCGGAGCCATTGCCGCAGAGGACGCCGTTCGCGGCGAACTTCGTCGGCGCGACGCTCGTCGTTTCCGCTCCGGACGGACCGAGCCAGGCCGCGTCCGGCCTCGCCCGCACCCTTCCGGTCGACCGAGGCCGCACCGTGGTCGTGGTCGACTTCCCGAGCGGTGACCAGAGCACTTTCTGGCCGCACGTCGTGACCGCGCTCAGCGGCCGCGGGCCGATCCGGCTCGCCGTGTCGCACGCGGGGACCATGCGTCCCACCGCGCCCGCGCAGTGGCTGGCCGAACAGCTCCAGGCCGAGGTCGTGGCGCCGGACGGCGTGCTGACCCTCGTGCCCGGTGCCGCGTTCGTCGTGGGCACCCAGGGCTACGGCAGCTGGGTGCGGTTCCAGCCGAACGCGTCACCGATGCCGTTCGGCCGCCGTTTCCCGGTGCCGCAGTGGGAGGCGATGGACCCGAACTCGCCGTGGCCGACGGGCGAGATCGGCGTCTCCGAGCCCATTCCGGCCGGTCTGTGGCTGCGCGCCCAGCAGCCGCCGTTCGACCCAAGCGCCCAGGACGCGCGCCCGATCGTGGCGCTGCCGTGCCGTGACAACGTGCTGACCGTTGTCGTCGGCGGGCCCGGCCAGTCGTCGATCCCGACCGACGAGGTGTGCCGCCTGCTGACCGCGCTGCCCCAGGCGGCCCGGTCACGCGTGCGGCTCGTCCCGTACGGCATCGACACCGCGCTCGGGCAGCTCGTCGCGGACCAGCTGGGCGAGCCCATCGCGATGTTCACCGGCCTGCCGGTGGGCAACCTGCGCACCGGAGGGCCCGCGGTGATCGCGGTCGACCCGCGCGGGCAGCAGACGTGGCGGCCGTTCGTGACCGAGGTCCAGTGCGCGCCGCACGAGACCGTGCCCGTCGTGTCCGGCTACCGCGCGCCCGTGCAGGGACTCTCCGAGGTCTCGCCTGGCGTGTTCTCCATCGGCGACGGCGTCGTGCTCGAGGTCGTGCCCTCCGGCCTGTGGGTGCGTGAGCACGACGAGCCGTACAACGCGGCTGAGGTGCGCTCTCAGCCCGTTGACCCGGAGTGGGCACGTCTGACCGTGGGCACGCCGGGGCGCACCACGCCCGGTGCTGTCGCGGTGCACGGCGCTGCTCTCGTGGAACGTCTTGAGCCCGAGGTCCGGAAGCTGCTGCGGGTGGTGTTCTGCGACTCCAAGGTGTCCGCACCGCCCCCGCCTCCTCCGGTGCCGCAGCACGCCGCGCCGGCGCACGCCGCACCGGACGGCCCGCCTGCGGGTGCACAGCCGACGTTCGGCACCCAGAGCACCGGCATCCAGAACACCGGCAGTCCCGCGGCGATCGCGGCGGCACTGGGTGCGGCGGCACAGGTGCTGTCGAACCGCGACACGTCCGACAACGGCACCGGGTTCTTCACCCCGGTGACCCCGGCCGACTCCGAGCCCGCCTACGCCGCCATTCCGCCGTCCGAGACCGCCACCGTCACGGTGTCCTCGCACGTCCTGGCCGAGGCCGAGGAGGCGGCGTTCCCGTCGTCGGACCCGGACGCGGCCGCCGTCCGGTTCCGCGTGGACGGCCCGCTGCCGACGCAACCGCTGGCGTCCTGGGAGCTTCCTGCCCAGAGCAACGGTGAACGCGAGACGGTTCTGCCGGACCACAGCAGCTCGGACCTGGAACGCGACGCCGTGCGCCGCGCCCTGGGCGAGCGCTACGGCGTGCACGCGGCGACCGTCTGCCGCCTGCTCGCGCAGCGCCCGGACGCCGAGGAGGACCCGGCGGCGTTCGAGGCCATGGTCACCGACCTGACGGCGCTGCTGGCGTGCGTGTCGCAGGACGAGGAAGTGGTCGTCGAGACGCTGCGCATGGGTCGCCTCGGCCGCCTTCGCCCGTACGTCGCGTGCATCGTGTCGGGCCTGAACCGCCTGCCGCTGCACAGCGGTGTCGCGGCGGTGTGGGGTCAGAGCGGCCCGACCGGCCCGCGTCGCTACCGCAGCGGCGACGTGCTGGTGGAGCACGGCCTGCTCGACGCCATCGCGAACCCGACGCAACGGGTCGAGGGCGCCACCGAGTATCTGCTGTGGTCGGTCACCGGCCGCCGGGTCGAGGTGGCGGACCGCGTCGCCGTGGCCACCGAGGAACGCGTGGTCTTCCCGCCCGGCACGGCTTTCCGCGTGCTGGCGGTCGCCGACGCCGAGGGTGATCACCCGCAGCAGGTGCTGATGCAGGAGATGGCCGGCGCCGCGGCGGACCAGGAGATCGCCGGGTTGCGGCCGAGCGTCCTCTCGCAGCTCGAACGGGCGGCGGCGAACCTGCGGGTGCTGCCGTCGTACCCCGTCCCGGTGGAGGCTTGAGCCCTCACCTGGGCATTCGTTACGCCGAACCCGCGGCCGGCTCGCTGCGCCTCCACCCACCGGTGGACTGCGACGGCGAGCCGGCCGGTGGGTTCGGCGACTCCCACACGCTGAACGTCTGGTCCACAGTGGACTCCGGTGCGCCTGTCCTGCTGTGGGTGCACGGCGGAGCGAACACCGTTGGCTCGTCAGCACAACCCGAGTACGCGGGTGATGTTCTGGCTTCTCACGGTGTGGTGTTCGTGAGCTGCAACTACCGGCTCGCGGTCGACGGATACGGTGCGGTGGAAGGGTTTCCGCGCAACCGCGGCCTGCTCGACGTCGTGTCCGCGTTGAGGTGGGTCCAGCGCAACATCGCGCGCTACGGCGGAGATCCGTCCAACGTCACGGTCGCCGGGCAGTCGTCAGGGGCGCAGACCGTCGCGTCGCTGATGGTGATGCCTGTGGCGAGAGGCCTGTTCCACCGGGCGATCGCGCACAGCCTGGCCGGGCGGTTCTTCACACCCGCCGAAGCTGTCGCGGTGCAGCGCGCAGCGGAGCCGGACGTCGTGCTGTACCAGCCGATCGTGGACGGCGACACGCTGCCGCGGTCGGCGCTGGAAGGCCCGTACGACGTGGATCTGCTGGTGTGCCACACCGCCGACGAGGACGCGGAACTGTTCCAACGGCCGACAATGCGACTCGCGGACGAGCACGGGCGGGCGTTCCGGTCGATCTACGCACGGACTCCGGCACATCACGGCGCGGACGTCCCCGACATGTTCTGCGGCGACATCGCCACGGCGTGGGCGTCCTTTGCCCGCGACGGTGATCCCGGCTGGCCGCGAGACGAGCTGAAGCGCTGGGTCAGCTCTCCGTCGTGAGTCCGAGCGCCCCGTCCAGCCGCGGCACGCACGCGCCGTCGCGCTTGTCGGTCGCCAGGAACTCGGTGAGGCACCGGCCGATCTGCTCGTGACCGCGGGCGTTGGGGTGGAACGACTCCTGCAACGCGTGCGCGGAGCGCTTCTCGTTCTTCAGGCCGTCCCAGTCCACGGTCAGCCGCGTGAACCACTCGGTCTCCGGCTTTCCCGCGCACGCCTCGTGCCCCTCACCGGCCCGCGACAGGTCGAGGAACCGGGCGTTGACCTTGTTCGCGGCGGTGCGCAGGCCGTTCGACAGCTCCGGCACCGCCTCCTCGACGACCCACTCCAGGTCGGTGCTGCGCAGCGGGCAGCCGGACAGGTTCTGCAGGGACTTGGGCATCTTCGGCGTCACCGGCGCCGCGTACGACTGGACGACCAGCTGGTAGTCGGAGTCGAGGTAGCTCGAGTCGCGCATGGTCTGGCGGATGGCGTTGAGCGTGTTCTCGACCTTGGGGATCATCCGCCGCACGCGCTTGGACCACTCGTGCGCCACCGACGACGTGCAGTCGCTGCGCTTGCCCCACGCCTCGAAGCACTTGTTGAGCACCTCGGCGAAGTGCGGGTCGTCGTTCGCCCCGACGGCCACCACGACGGCGACGACCCGGTTCGCCCCGGCGATCTTGCGCAGCTGCGGCAGCTGGTCGTTGCGCAGCCGGTCGGAGTTCGCGCCGGAACAGGCCAGGTTGATCTTCTGGTCGGCCTGGATCTGGGCCTTCATGATCGACGCCTGGGACGACCGGTGGCACCAGTTGCCGCCGTCCTCGCCGTTCGTGCCGGGCTCGTAGCCACCGGCACCCTCGCCGGACATCGTGCTGTCACCGAGCGCCACGACCGCGGTCCGGGACTCGCGATCCGGTTCCGAGGGGGGCGGGAAGGGGTGGTCGCTCACGATCAGCAGGATCGCGAGCAGGCCGATCACCGCGAGGGGCAGGACTTTCCGCATCGCGGGCCAGCTTACCGAGTGGCCGGATCCGAGGGGGATATGGCGTTGCCGCCACCTGCCGTGATGAGGAAAGTGGAGGTGTGGGGAATCTGAGGGAAATTGTCGTGGTCGGTTACGACCGCACGGCGTTGCTGGACCTGGCGGGGCCCATCGAGGTGTTCCAGGCAGCGAACTACGGCACCGACCGGTACCGGGTCACGGTGGCCACGCTCGGGGGCGGCCCGTTCACCGCGACGGCGGGGGTGCGGATCGAGGCAGGCGCGGACCTGCGCACGCTCGACCGCGAGATCGACACGCTGCTGGTCGTCGGCGGCTGGGGTTACGACGAGGCCGCGGCGGACGCGGCGCTCACCACGAACCTGCGGCGTCTCGCGTTGAAGTCGCGGCGCGTCGCGGGCGTCTGCACGGGCGCCGTGGTGCTGGCCGGCGCGGGCCTGCTCGAAGGCCGGCGGGCGACCACGCACTGGGCGTTCACCGGCGAGCTCGAGAACCGCGGTGTCGAGGTCGAACCGGACGCGATCTTCGTGTGCGACGGCCGGGTGTCCACGTCGGCGGGTGTCACGGCGGGCATCGACCTCGCGTTGGCGATGGTCGAGCAGGATCACGGCCCAGGGCTCGCCCGCCGCATCGCGCAGTACCTGGTCGTCTTCCTGCAACGGTCGGGCGGCCAGTCGCAGTTCAGCGTGCACACCCGCTCGCGGCCGGTGTCGGACGACTCGCTGCGGGCGTTGCTGGACGACATCCACGCCGACCCGACGCGGGAGTGGACGGTGCCGGTGATGGCGCGCAAGGCGATGATGAGCGTGCGGCACTTCGCCCGCGTCTTCTCCCGCAACGTGGGCGTCTCGCCCGCCGTGTACGTCGAACGGGCCCGCGTCGAGGCAGCCGCCGACCGGCTGGCTTCGAGCGGGGACTCGTTGGACCTCATCGCCCGCTCGAGCGGTTTCGGCTCGGCCGAGACCCTGCGGCGGGCCTTCCTGCGCGTGCTCGGCGTGTCGCCGGGCAGCTACCGCGCCCGGTTCCGGACCACTGGGGTTGCCTGATGGAAGCCACGTTCGTGCTCTACCCGAACATGACCGCGCTCGATTTCGTCGGCCCGTTCGAGGTGCTCGGCTCCGTGCCGGTCGTCACCACGCGGTTCGTGGCCGCGTCCTTGGATCCGGTGAAGTCGGACAACGGGCTGACCGTCGTGCCGACCGACACGTTCGCGTCGTTGAAGTCGACCGACATCGTCGTGGTGCCGGGGTCGGGGCACTGGCGGGAGGTCTTGAAGGACTCCGGCGGTGTCGTCGAGTGGCTGCGGGAGGTGCACTCGACGACGAAGTGGACGACGTCGGTGTGCACGGGGTCGACGTTGCTGGCGGAGGCCGGGCTGGTCTCGAAGGCGACCACGCACTGGGCTGCGCGGGAGGATCTTTCCGCGCGTGGCGTCGAGGTCTCGACGGATCGGGTCGTGTTCGACGGCAAGGTCGTGACCGGGGCGGGCGTGTCGGCGGGCATCGACATGGCGTTGCGGCTGGTCGAGGCCGAGTTCGGGGAGATGGTCGCGCAGGCGGTGCAGGTCGGGATCGAGTACGACCCGCAGCCGCCGCGGGCCTACTCCGAGATCCCGCCGGAGATCGCTGCCGGGCTCAAGGCCGCGTTCGAGTCACGTCAGGCCTGACTGGACGGCGAAGACGACGAGCTGGGCGCGGTCGCGTGCGCCCAGCTTCACCATCGCCCTCGACACGTGCGTGCGGACCGTCGCGGGCGAGATCACCAGCACCGCGGCGATCTCGTCGTTGGACGCCCCGGACGCCACGTGCCGCATGATCTCCCGCTCGCGCTCGGTCAGCTTGTCCAGGTGCGGCACGGGCCGGGCGGACGCGCCGGACGCGAACCGGTCGATCACGCGGCGCGTCACGGACGGCGACAACAAGGACCCGCCGTCGGCGACCACGTGGACGGCACGCAGCAGGTCGGTCGGGTCGGAGTCCTTCACGAGGAAGCCAGACGCGCCGGTCCTCAAAGCCTCGAACACGTACTCGTCCAGATCGAACGTCGTGAGCATGACGATCTTCACCTCGGCGCACGCGGGATCGGCCGAGACGCGGCGGAGGACTTCGAGGCCGTCCATCAACGGCATGCGGATGTCGAGGAACACCACGTCCGGTTTGGTCGACTGGATCAGCGACAGCGCCTCGCGGCCGTCGGAGGCCTCGCCGGCGAACTGGACGCCGTCCTCGGTCTCGATCAGGGTCCGCAGTCCCATCCGGACCAACGGCTGATCGTCGGCCACCACCACGCGAATCATGAGGGCAACGGTATCCGGGCGGTGACCTTGAAACCGTGCGATACGCCGACTTCGAGCGTGCCGTTCAGCGCTTCGGCCCGTGAGCGCATGCCGGTGATGCCGTGGCCTTCCACGAAGGCAGCGGGTGTGCCGGTGTCGGCGACCTCGACGATCACCTGGTCCCGCACGCTGTACACGCGGACCGACGCTGTGACGCCGGGGGAGGAGTGGCGCAGCACGTTGGTCAGCGACTCCTGCACGATCCGGTAGACGGCCATCTGGTAGTTGTCGGGCAGCTCAACAGCATCCACTTCCACCGAGACTTCGAGGCCTGCCTCGCGCATCCGGGACGCCAGAGCGGGGATGTCGTCCAGAGAAATCGTGGGGCGCAGAGGAGCCGAGCCGCGCAGAGTGTCCAGTTCGGACCGCAGGCCGTCCAACGCCTCTCTCGACGTGTCGCGGATCGCCTCCAGTGAGGCGCGGGCCTTCGCGGGATCCTTGTCCAGCACGTACAGGGCGACGCCCGCCTGCATCGCGATCACGGAGAGGCCGTGGCCGACGACGTCGTGGACTTCCTGAGCCAGCCGCAGGCGTTCGGAGACCACGGCGTGCTCGCGAGCGTCCACAGCGGACCGGCGGCGCAGCTTCATCAGCACGCCGGCCGCGACGGGCAGCAGGATCCAGCCCGCCGACCAGGTGATCCACGAGGTCACGGAGTCGTTCCACCACGGCAGGATCGCCAGCGCGTACACCACGGCGCACACGGCGGCCATTTCGAACGAGGCGTACAGGGCCACCGCGTACATCGCCGCCACGCCGGTCATCAGGATCGGCCCGAACGGGTAGCCCTGCGCCAGGTACACCGCGATGGCGAGGACGGTCAGCCCGAACGTCCACAGCGGACGGACCGAGCGGAACACCAGGCCCGCGGCTGCTATCGCGATGAGCAGGTAGGCGAGAACGTCCAGGGACTCCGCCGCGCCCTGCAGGCGTGCGGCGAACCGCGTTCCCACGAGGCCGAAGAACAGCAGCGCCACGGTCAGCGCGATGTCCTGCCATTTGATCCTGTACCGCATGGTGCCGACGATACGGCCGGGCGCGTACGCAGATGTGCGTATCTTCATGACGCTCCGGAGCTGACGACCCCGAGCTCACCGGAGAACACGATTAGAGCCATGATCGTGACGACGGAGAAGCTGACGAAGCGCTACGGCGACCGCGCCGTGGTGGACGAGGTCAGTCTGTCCGTGCGGCGGGGCGAGGTCTACGGATTCCTCGGTCCCAACGGCGCGGGCAAGACGACCACGATCCGCATGCTGCTGGGGCTCGTGAGGCCCACCAGCGGGACCGCCAGTGTGCTCGGCGAGGCGCCGGGCACCCCCAGGGCGTTGCTCAAGGTCGGGTCGCTGATCGAGGGGCCCGGCCTCTACCCGTACCTGTCCGGCCGCGACAACCTGCGCGTCCACGCACACCGCCGCGGCGTGGACAGGACGCACGTCGAGGCCGCTCTCGAGCAGGTGGACCTGGTTGGTGCGGCCGGCGAGAAGTTCCGCCGGTACTCGCTCGGCATGAAGCAACGGCTCGGCGTCGCCGCGGCCCTGCTCGGCCAGCCCGAGCTGCTGATCCTCGACGAGCCGACCAACGGCCTCGACCCGGCGGGCATGGCCGACATGCGCGACCTGGTGCGAGCCCTCGCGGCTCAGGGACAGACGGTGCTGCTGTCGAGCCACCTGCTCGGCGAGGTCGAGGAGATCTGCGACCGGGTCGGCGTGATCTCGCAGGGCAAGCTCGTCGCGGAGAGCACGGTCGAGCAGTTGCGCGGCGACACCGTGCTGCTGATCAAGGCCGACCCGATCGAGAAGGCGCACGTGCTGATCGAGGGCAGCGAACTGCGCGGCGACGTGCTGCACGTCCGGGAAACAGATCCCGGCGCGCTGATCAGGACCCTGGTCCACGCCGACGTGGACGTGCAGGAGGTCCGGCCCCTGCGCCGGACGCTGGAAGAGGTCTTCTTCGAGATGACGGGAGCGGCGTGATGGGCAGCGTGAAGGCGGAGCTGCTGCGGCTGTGGAAGTGGCCGGCGACGTGGGTGCTGATCGGCGTCTGGCTCGTGATGACGCTGACGTTCGGCTACGTGTTCAACTACCTGGCCCTCAACGGTGGCACCAACACCCGCGGCCAGTCCCAGCAGGCGCTGATCAGCGCGATGCAGCCGGAGAACGTCGGCGCGGCCGTCGTGCGCGGCCTGCCGATGTTCGGCGGCGCGATCATCCTGGTGCTGGCGGCGCTGGCGATCGGCAGCGGGTACGGCTGGGGCACCTGGAAGACCACGCTGACCGCCGGCCCGCGCCGGGTCTCGGCGATGGCGGGCACGCTGGGCGCGCTCGGGATCATCGTGGTCGTCCTGGTGGCGCTGACGTTCGTCGTGAACCTCGGCGCGTCGATCACCGTGGCGTCGCTGGAAGGCTGGGACTGGAGCCTGCCGGGCACCGACGTGCTCGAGCAGCTCGGCGCGTCACTGCTGATCGCCGCCATGTGGACGGGGTTCGGCGTGTTCCTCGGCGTGGTCACCAAGGGCCCGCCCTGGCCGTCGGGCTCGGGCTGATGTGGGCGATCGTCACCGAGAACCTGTTGCGCGGCGTCGGTTCCCTGCTCGGGCCGGTCGAGTCGCTGACCAAGGTCCTGCCCGGTGGTTCCGCGGGCAACCTGGCCGGAGCCGTCGGCGGATCCGGTGCTCCTGGCGTGCTGAACGACCTGGGCGGCACCACCGCGGCCCTGTTCCTGGTCGGGTACGTGGTGGTTTTCGTTGGCGCGGCGACGCTTCTGAAGGTGCGCCGCGACCTCGTATAGGGCGACTCCCGCCCAGACCAGGCCCAGCACGACCGCGACTCCGGTGGGGTAGTCGCGGTCGTGCAGTCCTGGGTTGACCGGACCGCTGAACTCCCGCCACAGCAACGGAATCGCGAGAATCGTGACCACGCCGGAGACGACCAGCCCGACGCCGATGGACGCTCGCTTGACGACGAGCCCGGACGCGCCGACGAGTGGCGCGATCAGGAAGTCGTGCAGGACCACGCCGCCGCCGAGCCAGGCCAGCAGTTCGACGGTGATCTGGGGGAGGAGCAGCCAGGCTCCCCACGCCGCGAGTCCGACGCCGATGGCGCCCAGCAGATACCTCACAGGACCTCCAGCGACGTGACCCACTTGGTCTGCAACACACCTGGCCGGTTGGGGGCGATGATCCGGCACGGGTAGCCGTGGTCCGGTGTGAGCTCCTCACCGTTGAGCTGGAGTGCCAGGAGCGTCAGGGGATCCTGCGCGAACGCCTCGGGCAGCGTGGTCGCCCGGTAGAGACCGTCCTTCTCCAGCGACTCGACCCGGACGTCGCCCTTCCCGACCAGGTCCGCGACCCTGACGCCGGTCCACGTCGCGTTCTGGCTCCAGCCTTCCACGCACGCGATGGGCAGTTCGTGCGTGGTCTGCGGCATCGCCTTCAGTTCGGCCAGCGAGTAGCTCTTCGCGCCGACCTTCAACCGCCAGTCCTGCGGCACAACGATGTTCGCGGCTTTCGCGGTGCGGTTCACGGGGAGAGCTCCTGGCGACCGCCAGGCCAGTGCTGAGATGGTGCGCAGCCACGGCACCGTGACGCCCGCCGTCGCGACCACCGCCACACCCGTCGTCAACGCGGTGGTGCGCAGGAAAGCCCTGCGGGACAGGATGGTCTTCTCGTCGGACTCCGGTTCCAGCGTGCGCCGGATGACCGGGATCTTCACCGCGATGTGCAGAAGCAGCGCGCCGATCGCGATGTACGCCACGGCGTAGTGGGCTGTGGGGAAGTAGAACGACCACGGGTAGTTCTGCGCGGCGTTGAACAACCCGGTGACCAGCTCGAAGAACGACGCCGCGATCAGCACGAAGATCGAGCCGCGTTCGAGCGCGTGCGGCACGTTCTTGACGAGCGGCCGCTCGAACAGCTTCGGGTAGACGCTCCACAACTTGGCCAGCAGCAACGGGATCGACGCCACCCCGGCGATCACGTGCACGCCCTGGGTGACGCGGTAGAGGTCGACGGGCCTCGTCGGCCACGGCCAGTCGTGCTGCACGCCGTGGCTGAGCAGCCCGGTGACGAAGCACAGGCCGAACGTGATGCCGAGCCACGTGCCGACTCGGCTGGTCACGCCGGTGTGGTGCGCGGGTGCCTTGAAGGACGGGGTTCTCACAGCTTCTCCCAGCACGCGAACCAGCGGCCGGCGCGTTCGGTCTGCCACAGCAGGAAGAACCCGTCGGCCGGCACGGACTCGGCGTCGCTCCATGCCCACGGGAACCACTGGCCGAGCGTGCCCTCGGTCCGCACCCGCGCCTGGCCGACCGTCAGCCCGGACCCCGGCTGCTCGACCTCGACGACGACGGTTCCGCTCGGCTTGAGCAACTGCCGGGCCCGGCGCAGCAGCGCGGCCGGATCGCCGCCGATGCCGATGTTGCCGTCGGCGAGCAGCACGTGGTGCCACCGGCCTTCCCCCGGCAGCAGGTCGAACACGTCGCGCCGGATCGCGATGCCGCCGCGGGCGGTGGTGCGGCGGATGGCCTCCGGGGAGACGTCGACGCCGAGCGCCTGCACGCCGCGGGCCAGCAGCGCCGCCACGAGCCGGCCGGGGCCGCAGCCGATGTCGAGGGTGGGGCCGGTGCAGGCGTCGAGGAGGATCTCGTCGCCGCCATCGGCGTCGGCCTGCCAGCGGTCGACGCTCAGCTCGCGCGGGCCGGTTCCGGAGAGGTCGAGCCAGCTGGGCGTGCCGCGGAGGGCCTGGTCGAACATCATCGGACCACCGCCGCGATGTCGGCCAGCGTCGTGGCGAAGCGGCTCTGCGGCACCTGGGCGGCCACCGCGCGGGCGTCGACCATGGTGTCCACATCGGACAGGATCGGCAGGTTCCGCACGCTCATGCCCAGCAACGCTTCCAGCGTGCGCATGCCCGTGTCCGCCTGCGACATCGGCACGTCCCGAAGCACTTCGGCACGCAGCGGATCTCGCAACCCCAGCGCCCACCATCCGCCGTCCAGCGCGAACCCGAGCGCCGCCTCCTCGAACTCGGCGCACGACTCCAGCAACGCCGGTGTCACCTGCGGCGTGTCCATCCCGATCTGCAGCACCGGCATCCTGAACCGCGCGATGTCGGCGTGCGCGTGAGCCAGCCGGTCCGCGAAAGTCCAGCCCCGCTGCGGAATCACCACGCATTCGGCAAGCGCGTCCCGCACGTCCTCGCGCTCTACCACCCCGGCCAGCGCCACCACGGGCACGGCACCAGGCGTGGACAGCGCGGCATCGATCGTGTCCAGCAGCGAGGCCGCCGCGACGTCCGCGGCCTCCTCGTGCGTCAGAGGCGGGCACAGACGGGTCTTCACCTGGCCGGGTACCGGTGACTTGGCCATGATCAGCAGACAGAACCTCACCGCAGCACCCCCGCCATGTCCCGCGCCGCCCGCAGCGTCCCGCGCACCGAGCCGGACACCTTGGAGCGTGTCCCCGCCGCTCGCGGTCCGTAAGTCACGTCGACCTCGCGCACCCGCCACTGCGCGGCCGCCGCACGCACCAGCAGTTCCAGCGGATAGCCGAACGCCCGGTCCTGAACGTCCAGCGCCAGCAACGCTTCGCGACGGCACACCCGCAGGGGTGCGATGTCGTGCACGTCCAGACCCCGGCGGCGCAACAACGAGGAGATCACGGCGTTGCCGGCTCGCGCGTGCCACGGCCACACGCCGGATGCAACCGGCACCCGGCGGCCGACCACCAGGTCGGCGTCGGCCATCAGTTCGGCCATCGCGGGTAGTTCGGCCAGGTCCAGCGAGCCGTCGGCATCGGCGAACGCCACGAGGTCGGACGTGGCCGCGAGCAGGCCGGTGTGCACGGCGGCGCCGTAGCCGCGGCGGGTCTCATGCACGACCGACGCGCCAAGAGAGGCAGCGATGGAAGGCGAGCCGTCGGACGAGCCGTTGTCGACGACGATCGCGTGGTATCCAGGAGGCAGGGAGGCGAGGACCGCGGGGAGTGCGGCGGCCTCGTCCAGGCAGGGCAACACGACATCCATGTGTCCACCCTGGACCATCTGAAAGTGTTGTGGTGCTTACGGAATTGTGACGCACGAAAGAGTTCTTACGATTGTCTTGCGTGCCCCTGCGAGCTCCCGCGAAAGCCCCTAGGTTGGGCGCGGTGCGTCTAGTCATCGCCAGCACGGTCGTCGCCGCCGCCATCATCGTCGGGCTCATCGTCAACGCCAACGCTCCCGGCGTCCTCTTCGCCTCCGCGGCACCGTTTTTCGGCGAATGGCACCCGCACATCGGCCCTGGCACGCCCGCGGCGATCCTCATCGCGTTCCTCGTCATCGCCAAGGGACCCGAGCTCGCGCAGCACCGGTTCGCGCTGCCGATCGCCTATGCGACCGCGACGGCGTTCACCTTCTCGCTGGCGATGATCGACGGCTGGGGCCGGTTCGTCACCCGGCTCACCACCGAGGACGAGTACCTGCACGTGGTACCGGGCATCACCGACGTCCCCGCGATGCTGAAGGGGTTCGCCGCCCGCATCCCCGATTTCCAGGCCGACTCGTGGACCACGCACGTCTCCGGCCACCCGCCGGGCGCGGTGCTCACGTTCGTCGCGCTGGACCGCGTCGGCCTCGGGGGAGGTGCGGCGGCCTCGATCTTCTGCGTCCTGGCCGGGTCGCTCGCCGTGGTCGCCGTGGCGAAGACCATCGGCGACAACGCCGTGCTGCCGTTCCTGGTGCTGTTCCCCGGCGCGGTGTGGGTCGGCGCGTCGGCGGACGGCATGTTCATGGGGATCGCGGCCGTCGGGATCTACCTGCTCACCCGGTGGACGCTGCTGGGCGGCATCGTGCTGGGCTGGTGCCTGTTCCTGTCGTACGGCCTGATCCTGCTCGCCCCACTCGCACTCGTCGCCGTCTGGCGCCAGGGCGAGACCGGCCGTCGTATCGCCTTGGCCGCCGCGGGCGCCCTGGCCGTCGTCGGAGCGTTCGCCGTGGCCGGGTTCTGGTGGCTCGACGGCTACGAGCTCGTCAAAGTCCGCTACTACCAGGGGATCGGCGCGACCAGGCCGTACTGGTACTGGGTCTGGGCGAACCTGGCGGCACTCGCGGTGGTCATCGGCCCGGCCGGCGTCCGGGGCCTGCGCAGGGACAAGTGGATCATCGCGGCCGGCGTCGCGATCCTGGCCGCGGACCTGTCCGGGCTGAGCAAGGCCGAGACCGAACGGATCTGGCTGCCGTTCGCGATCTGGCTCCTCGCGGGAACGGCGAAGCTGGACAACAGGAAGAGGTGGCTCACCGCCCAGGCCGTCACGGCCCTGGCGGTGAACCACCTCGTGCTCACGAACTGGTGACCGGCTCCCGCTGCGACGCGAAGGCGAACTCCCGCACGCCCTCGGCGAACCCGACCTGAGCCTTGAAACCCAGCACATCCAACGCCTTCGCGGGCGACGCGACGACGTGCCGCACATCGCCCGGCCGCGCCCCGCCCACGATCGCGGGGGTCGGGCCGTCGCACGCGTCGGCCAGCGCGAACGCCAGATCGCCGATCGTGTGCGGGGTGCCCGAGCAGACGTTCACCGCGTCGAAACCAGGCCGCGGTGACGACAACGCCAGCACGTTCGCCCGCGCCACGTCGGTGACGTGCACGAAGTCCCTGCGCTGCCGCCCGTCCTCCATCACGCGCGGCGCGACACCGCTCTGCAGAGCCGACCGGAAGATCGACGCCACCCCGGCGTAAGGGGTGTCGCGCGGCATCCGCGGACCGTAGACGTTGTGGTACCGCAACGCCCACACGCTGCCGCCCGTCTGCCGCGCCCACGCGCCCGCCAGGTGCTCCTGCGCCAGCTTCGTCGCCGCGTACGTGCTGCGCGGCTCCAAGGGTGCGTCCTCGGGCACCAGTTCGGGCACCACGAAGTCGCCGCAGAAACACCGCGGCTCGTAGACACCGCGAGCCAGGTCGTCGGCAGAACGTTCGGCCTTCACGATGCCGTGCGAAAGGCACCGGTACCGGCCCTCGCCGTACACGACCATCGACGACGCCAGCACCAGCCGCGACACCCCGGCCCTGTGCATCTCGGCCAGCAGCACCGCCGTGCCGAGGTCGTTGTGCCGGGCGTACGAAGGCGCGTCGAACGGATCGACGCCGTGCCCGACCATCGCCGCCTGGTGGCACACCGCGTCCACAGTGGACAACAGCGGCCGCAGCGCGTCGGGCGAGGTCACGTCGCCGACGACGAGCTCGTGGTCCAGAGACGGAACAGATCCGTGCGCCTCGGGCAGGAGCGCGTCGAGCAGAACGCAGTCGTGGCCTTGAGCGGCCAGTTCGTCCGCGACGTGCGACCCGATGAACCCGGCTCCGCCGGTGATCAGTACTCGCATGTCCCGACCGTAGGACCGCGGGCCACCTCCGGCGCCTCACGAGCCGATGACGTCAGGACTTCGTAATAGCCGGCACCTCCACCACGAATCGCGCGCCCCGCGGGAACCTGTCCTCCACCCAGACCCGGCCGTGGTGGCGGTGCACGTGTTCGCGCACCAGCGCCAGCCCCAGCCCGCTGCCGGAGTCGTCCCCGCGGCTGCCGGGCTTGCCGCGCGCGAACCGTTCGAAGATCTGCTCCCGCAACGGCTCCGGCACCCCGGGCCCGTCGTCCTCCACCTCGACGCGGGCCACCGAGCCGTACCGGCGCACCGTCACGAAGATCGCCCCGCCCGCGTGCCGCTCGGCGTTCTCCATCAGGTTCGCCAGCACGCGGTCCAGCCGCCGCCGGTCGCCCTGCACCCTCACCGGGGACGCCGACACCGGCACCGCCCGCCACCTGGTCGCGATCACGTTGCGCACCAACGCGCTCAGCTCGAGCTCCTCGGGCTCGTAGTCGTCGGTCTGGTCGGCACGCGAGATCTCCAGCAGGTCCACGACCATCCGCGCGAACCGGTCGACCTCCGAGGTCAGCAGCTCCAGCGCGGTCCCGGCGGTGCCCGGCAGGTGCTCGCGACGCCGCCGCAGCACCGCGCCCGCGTTGACCATCGTCGTCAACGGCGACCGCAGCTCGTGCGACACGTCCGAGGCGAACCGCGCGTCCCGCAACGCCCGCTGCTCCAGCGCGTTCGCCGTCGAGTTGAACTTCGCCGCCAGAGCCGCGAGGTCCGGGTCGTCCTGGTCGGGCAGCCGGGCACCGAGATCACCCCCGGCGATCCGTCCGGCGGCGGAGTTCAGTTCCGCCAGCGGTTTCAGCGCCCGCTTCGACGCCCACGAGCCCAGCGCGGCCCCGAGCAGCGCGGACCCGATCGTGCCCGCGATCAGCACCGCGCTGAGGAACCCGAACGTCCGGTCGAGCTGCTGCATCGGGAACAGCTCCACGTACACCGCGTTGCCCGCCACGGGCCGCGTCACGGCGATGACGGGCAGCCCGCCCACGGTGATCCGCGCCCGGCCGGGCGGGTGCTCCACCAGTTCGGCCGGCAGCTGGGACGGCTCGACCTTGCGGCCCGCCGTGACCATGCCTTCGGGGCTGAGCACCAGGATCGACGAGTCCGGGCCGGTGGTGAGGCCGGTGAGCAGCTCGTCGAGGCCCGGCGAGGACAGCGACTTCTCGACCAGCCGCACGTTGACCTCGGCCTGCCGGGTCGCGCTCGCCTCCCGTTGCCGCGTCATGTAGCCGGAGGCGAGGTTCCAGGTCGCGAACGCCAGCACGCTCGTCACGACCAGCAGACCGAAACCGAACGAGAGGGTGACACGGCAGCGCAGCGAGAGTTTCACCTGACTCCTTGTCGCTGTAAGCGCGGTCGTCCACAGCCGGGGAAACCGAGGCAGTGAGGCATCGAACGCTTGTTCGGATATGATCGTTTGTGTGAAGCTGGCTGTGCGGGTGAAGCTGCTGCCGACCGCTGAACAGGCGGAGGCGTTGGCGGCGACCCTGCATACGTGCAATGCTGCGGCGAGTGTGGTGTCCAGGGCCGCGTTCGTCGCGGGCGTGTATTCCCGCAACGACTTGCAGAAACTCACCTATCACGACATCAAAGCGGATCATGGTTTGTCGGCGCAGCCCGCGGTGCGGGTGGTCAAGAAAGTCGTCGATGCCTACACCACGCTCCATGCCACTGTCCGTGCCGGAAACCTTGGTGGCCCGGCCTCGAAGCGCCGCCTGAAGGCCGAGTCGAAGCCGATCATGTTTCGTTCGGATGCTGCGCAGCCGTTCGATGACAGGTGCTTGTCGTGGCAGCACGACGTGCGGACCGTGAGCCTCTGGACGATGCGCGGTCGCATGAAGGCGGTCGCGTTCACGGGGCATCCCGACCAGCTCAAGACCCTGGTCGCGCATCGTCGGGGCGAGTCGGATCTGGTGCGCGAGAACGACAACTGGTACCTGGTCGCTACTTGTGAGATCCCGGAGAAGCCGCTCAACGTTGAACCGGTGGACTGGATCGGTCTCGACCGTGGCATCGTGAACCTGGCGACGACGTCGGACGGCGACAACTTCCAGGGCCGCGGGCTCAGCCGGTACCGGCGCTGGCACGCGCACAAACGGCAGGAACTCCAGGCCAAGCGCACCAAGGCAGCCAAGCGCAGGCTGAAACGCCGGGCACGCAAGGAAGCCCGCCACGCCGCTCACATCAACCACGTTGTCAGCAAAGAGGTTGTGGCTGTTGCCGAACGCACCGGTCGTGGTATCGCGTTGGAAGAACTCCGCGGCATCCGCGACCGGGTACGGCTCCACCGGCACCAGCGAGCCACCCTCACCACCTGGCCCTTCCACCAGCTCGGCACGTTCATCGCCTACAAGGCCCGGCGTGCCGGCGTTCCGGTCCTGGAAGTCGACGCGCACTACACCTCCCAACGCTGTCCCCGCTGCGGCGAAACATCTCGTCGCAACCGTCCCTCCAGGGACGACTTCTGCTGTCGCCGGTGTGGTCTCGCTGGACCCGCCGACGTCGTCGCCGCCGTCAACGTGAGAAATCGCGCCCGGCGAGCGTGGGTGTTCGTCAACACGCCCAAGCCGCAAGTGGTCCAGCCAGGCGTGGTAGATGCGGCCCGCACGCCACAACCGGTGGCGGCGCGTGGAACGCAAGCCCGGCCCTTCAAGGCCGGGTCGTTGACGATCGGATCCGATACCCGGTGCCGCGCACGGTGAGCACCAGGGCGGGGTCGTCCGGGTTGGCCTCGATCTTGCGGCGCAGTCTCCTTATGTGCACGTCGAGCAGACGAGTGTCACCGAAGTAGTCGTATCCCCAAACCTTTTGCAGCAACTGTTCCCTGGTGACGATTCGGCCGCCCGCACCAGCGAGTTCGAGCAGCAGCCGGAATTCCGTGCGGGTGAGATGAACGCGTTCGCCCGCACGGTGCACGAGTCCTTCCTGCGGACGGATTTCCAGATCGCCGATCCGGACGGCTTCGCGACCTGGTCCGCGGCGACGCAACAACGCGCGTATTCGTGCCGCGAGAACGCTTGCCATCAACGGTTTCGTGACGTAGTCGTCCGCTCCGGCCTCCAACCCGGCGATCACGTCACGGGCGTCGGTGCGCGCTGTCACGACGATGATCGGCAGGTCACCGCGGGACCTGAGCGTGCGCACGACCTCCAGGCCGTCCACGCCGGGCAGGGTGAGGTCCACCAGAACCACGTCGAACGACTCGGTCTCCAAACGTCGTAACGCCTCTTCACCCGAAGAAGCCTCGTCAACGGTGAAACCCTCGTCGGACAACGCAAGGCTCACTGCCTGCCGGATTCGCTCGTCGTCTTCGACCAGCAGGACCCCTACGCACACAACGACTCCACTGTGTGAGAGCCGCGGCGACGGCGTCTCACACAGTGGAGTGAAAGTCGATCAAAAGCAAGAACGCTTCGGTTCAGAATGCTGTCAGGGTGATTTTGGCCGAACGCGGGTTCGGTTCGTGGACAAGTGACTCGAAGGCGCCGACGTCGTCGAACGCGAACCCGTAGGCCTTCCCGTCGGCCATGTTGGCGTGCACGATCCGCGAGTAGTGGTTGGTGATCGAGCGGGTGTAGAACTGGCTCGCGTCGTAGGTCGGCGCGGTGTGGATGAACCCGAGCGTCGAACGGTTGAGCGCCGCGCACAGCGACCGCGAGATCGCGCCGACGTCGTTGTTCGGTGCCGCGAGCCTGCCGTCGCAGTTGAAGACGTCCCGCGTCGACGGCTGCTGGAACGACGCGACCTGCTGGCCCGCCGTGTTGGTGAAGTTGAGGACCCCGCCGCTGGTGCGGCCGGTGAACTTGCGGTTCGGCTCGTTCTGGAACGGCACCACGGTCAGCGGTGTGTTCTGGTACGTCGACCACGCGCTGCTGACGTAGCTCTGGAAGTACGAGCTCGAGAACACGCCCGCGTCGAGGCCCTTGCTCGGGTTCAGGACGCGCAGCCGCGTGCCGTCACCTCGCGTGTAGACCAGCCGGGACCAGTCGCCACCCAGTTGCTGATGCTGGTCGAACACGCGGTTGCGTCCGTTCGCGACCAGCTGGCCGGTCTTCTTGGTGGCACCGGCCTGCGACGTCGCCTCGACCGCGTGCGGGACGCTGAACATGTCGACCTGGGAGCTGTTCAACCACAACCCGCCGCCGTTGTAGGTGAACTCGCTCCAGTCGAACAGGATGTCGCGGTTCGGGTCGCCGCCAGCCCACGGTGCGGGTTGCACGAGGCCGTTGGGCACGAGGCTGAACTTCAGCTTGTCCCGGAAGGACATGTAGAGCCGCCCACCGGCCAGGTTGATCGGGATCTGCAGGGTCCGGCTGCCACCGTTGCCGGGGCCGGGGATCGAGACGTCCGGCGCGGGCACCGGTGGGATGGCGCCGCCGGACCAGACTGTGAACTGGCCGTTCGCGTTCACGTAGCCGAGCCGGCCGCCCATCTCGCCCGTGATGTACAGGAACACGGCGTCGCCACGGCCGGAGTTGTTCGTGACGGTGAGCGGAAGCAGGTTCGGTGGAGCTGCTTGTACTGGTGCAGACATCGTTGTCAGCCCAAGTAGGGCCGATGCCGCGAGCAGCAGGAGCTTGCGCATCGACTATCTCCTCACTGAGACAGGGTTCGCGTGAGAGCGCTCTCATACTCAGCGTGAACGTGTTGATGTGTCAAGAATGGTCTTCATGCGCGCACTGACGGTGGATCTTGCACGAGCTGGATCTTTGTCGTTGACCGAACTGCCCGATCCCGAGCCCGGTCCAGAGGACCTGCTGGTGGAGGGCGTGGCGATCGGGATCTGCGGGACGGACCGCGAGATCGTGCGCGGCGAGTTCGGGGTGGGCGGAACTCTCGTGATCGGGCACGAGTCGCTGGGACGGGTGATCAGCGGGCCGGGATTCGAGCCGGGGTCCCTGATCGCCGGGGTGGTGCGGCGGCCTGATCCGGTGCCGTGCGCGGCGTGTGCGCGCGGGGAGTTCGACATGTGCCGGAACGGTCAGTACACCGAGCGCGGGATCACCGGCCTCGACGGGTACGGCTCGACGTTGTGGACGGTCCCGGCCGTCTACGCCGTCGGTGTCAGCTCATCGACAGGTGTGCTCGTCGAGCCTGCCTCCGTGGTCGTGAAGGCGTGGGAGCGGCTGGATCAGCTCGCGTTGTTCCCGTTCGAGAGCGTGCTGGTCACCGGCGCGGGGCCGATCGGGTTGCTGGCGGCGTTGATCGGGGTGCAGCGCGGTCTGGACGTGCACGTCTTCGATCTGGCCACCGACGGCCCGAAGCCCGGGCTGGTGGAGTCGCTGGGCGCCACCTATCACCGCAAGCTTCCCGATCACCAGGTCGTGATCGAGGCGACCGGGGCGCCGAAACTGGTCGCGCAGTTGCTCGGGCGGGAACTCGTGTGCCTGACCGGGGTTCCGTCCACTGAGGTCGTTCCGGTGGATCTCGGGCAGGCGAACCGGGATCTGGTGCTGCGCAACGGGATCGTGTTCGGGACGGTCAACTCGAACGTGCGGCACTACCGGGAGGCGTCGGCCGTGCTGGACCGCGCGGACGACGCCTGGCTGTCGGCGATGATCACTCGACGAGTTCCGCTGGAGTCTTATGCGGAGGCGTTCGAGCAGCGTCCCGACGACGTAAAAGTGGTGCTGCAGCTGTGAGGACGACTGCCGCGGCCAGCAGAAGGGCCTGGTCGTAACCGTTGTGCAGCAACGGGGTGGCGAGGAGCGGGCCGAGGATCTGACCGGCGGAGTAGCCGGTGGTCAGCACGGCCGCCGCTCGCGGGAAGCCGAGGTTCGCGCCGGCCTTGAGCGTGATCCCGGCGATGGTGAGGAACGTGCCGCCGAACAGCACCACGGCGATCAGGGTGGCGACGGGTCCGCCGATGAGCGAGGGGAGCGCGATGCCTGCTGCCTGGACGGCCAGGACGGCTGCGAGCAGGTGCCGGCCACCCAGCTTCATCAGGGCGGGGGAGAGGGCCGCGGAGGCGCCGACGAGGATCCACGCGCTGCTGCCGAGCGGGCCGCTGATGGCGGCGACGAGGAACGTTCCCGCGATGATGTAGCCGATGCCTTCGAGGGTGTAGCTGGTGGTGAGAGCCGCGAACTCGCGCCGGGTGGCGCGGGAGGTTCGCGCGCCTTCGTGGGGCTGCGGTGTCTTCGGCTCCATCGGCCACGCCACCGCCGCCAGCAGGGCCGAGAACCCCGCCGCCACCCACCACGCGAACGCCCACTCGGCGCGGACCAGCACGATCAACCCGGACAGCGCGATGCCTGCCCCGACTCCGCTCAGGCCCCAGCCCGGTCCCGCGTTCACCGCGGCCACGAACACCACCGCGCTCGCGATCCCGGCCAGCAGCCGCAGCACGAACCACGCGGTCATGCCGTGGGCGAGCGGCATCCCGGCGAGGGTCGCCACGAGCAGCACGAGCGCGGCACGGTTCATGGTCCTGGTCGGTGCGCGCACGATCGTGGCGACGGCGCCGATGAAGTAGCCCAGGTAGTTCGCGGTGGCCAGGCCCGCGGCGGCGGCAGCGGAGAGACCGGCCTGAGTCGTCATCAGGGGCAGGATCGGGGTGTAGACGAACCGTCCGATGCCCATGGCCGCGGCGAGTGCCGCTCCGGTCTGGCGGGCGCTCACGAACGGCCGGGGTCGCTGGGGTGGGGCTGCACGGCGGTGACGGTGACGGTCATCCACGGGCGCATCGGGAGCGTGCCGAGCACGTTCGCGTGGAGGTCGTCCTCGTCCTCGGCCAGCCACAGGCCGATGCTGCGCATCTCACCGATCGGCCGCCACAACCGGGCGAGGTTGCCGCTCGCCGTGAGTTCCTCGGCCCGGACGGCTTCCGCCGCGCGTCGTTCGTCTACTTCGGACTGGCTCGTGCCGTCGGGGATCGTGGTGGTGATCTCGACGATGAACTCTCTCATGGACCCATCGTGCGACCGGGTGCGTGTGAAGCGCCACGATCGGCTTTCTCCTGCGTGGAAGCCTCAGCCTCCTAGGATGCTGAGCGTGGAACTGCGTCAGCTCCGGTACTTCCTCGCGGTGGCCGAGGAGCTTCACTTCGGCCGGGCCGCGGCGCGCCTGCTGATCGCGGGACCGTCGTTGTCGCAGCAGATCAAGGCCCTCGAACGCGACCTCGGCGTACCGCTGTTCGCGCGAGATCGCCGCACGGTCGCCCTGACCTCGGCCGGAGCGGCGCTGGTCCCCGAGGTGCGGGCGCTGCTGGAGCGGGCCGACGAGCTGCAACGCCACGCGCAGCAGCTGTCCGGGTCGCAGCCGGTGCGGATCGGGTACGTGAACTGGCTGCCACCGGACCTGACCACACGCACCGCGGGCGTCGCTCAGCTCTACGTCGACGCGTGGGTCGTGCCGTCGCACGCGCAGGCAGCCCGGGTCGCGGATGGCAGCCTCGACCTGGCCGTGTGCTGGATCCGCAGGGCCGACATCGCGCAACTCGGCCTCGACGCGCAGTTGATCGGCGTCGACCGGCTCTACGCGGTGTCCGTGGGCACCGACACGAGTCCCGTGCGGGCCAAGGACATCGCGGTGCTCGTGGACGACGACGTCACGTCGTGGCAGTCGTGGAACGAGTACGCCGAGGAGTTCGCCCAGGACACCGGCGCGAGGGTGGTGCGCATCCACAACGGCGCGATCACCGGTCCCGCGTTCTTCGACCACGTCCGGTCGTGCACCACGCCGGTGCTGAACTCGCCGAAGGGTCAGACCTCGCCGCTGCCACCCGATCTCGTGCAGCGGCCGGTGATCGACCCCGAGGTGCTGTGGACGTGGTCGCTGGTCCGCCGTGCCGACGAGGTGCGGACGGGCGTGCTGGCGGCCGCAGAGGCCATCACCCGGCCGGTGGGTGACCTCGGGCTGCACCGCGAGGGCGTCTGGCTGCCCGCGGACGACCCCTGGCGTGCGCTGGGAGGCTGAGCCTCCCACGAAGGAGAAAACGGGTCGCAATTCCGGGAAATCAACCGGAAGCGCGGGGAGTTGTGGCTGTCAGCTCCACTACTTCTCCTTCGAAAGCGAGTCAGGAAATGACCAAGGTTGCCATCGTCACGGGTGCGTCCCAGGGAATCGGCGCGGCACTCGTCCCGGCTTATCGGAAGCTCGGCTATTCGGTCGTGGCGGTCTCGCGGTCCATCGGTTCTTCTGATGATCCCGAGGTGCTGGCGATCCGGGCCGATCTGTCGAAGCCGGGAGAGGGCGCGCGGGTCGTGAGGGAAGCGCTTGCGCGGTTCGGCCGGGTCGACAGCCTCGTGAACAACGCGGGTGTCTTCGTCGCCAAGCCGTTCACCGAGTACACCGACGAGGACTTCGCGAACGTTACCAACACGAACCTGGTCGGGTTCTTCGACATCACCCGCGGCGCCGTCGGGGCGATGCTCGAGAACGGCGGCCACGTCGTGAACGTGTCCACGACGCTCGTCGACCACGCGCTGTCCGCGGTCCCGGCCGCACTCGCGTCGCTGACCAAGGGCGGTCTGAACGCCGTCACCAAGTCGCTGGCCATCGAGTACGCGACGCGGAACATCCGGTTCAACACGGTCGCGCTCGGCATCATCCGCACGCCGATGCACGCCCCCGAGACCCACGACGCCCTCGCCGGACTCCACCCCGTCGGCCGCATCGGTGAGATCGACGAGGTCGTCGACGCGATCACCTTCCTGGAACAGGCCGGCTTCGTCACGGGCGAGATCCTGCACGTCGACGGCGGCCAGAGCGCGGGGCACTGACCATGAGCATCACCGACGTGATGGACCGGTGGAAGGACGCCGTGGACGCGCACGAACCCGAGCGCGTGGCGTCGAACTTCACCTCAGATGCGATTTTTCAGGGCTTGCACCCTTATGGCGTGGGCCGGGCGGCGGTCGCCGAGTACTACGATTCGCAGCCCATCGGGATGAAAGCCGAGTACGAAGTGCTGGAAACGCGTCAGCTCGCCGACGATCTGGTGCTCGGTTATCTGGACGTCGATTTCTCGTTCGCTGACCGGCCGACGATCAACGTGAAGCTGAGCGTGCTGATCAAGGGAGACCTGATAGCGCACTACCAGGTCTCCCGGCTCGGCTAGTGCCTGCGCGGCTCCCGGCCGAACGGCGACTTCGGTCGTTCGAGCTCGGGAGCCTTCGGGATGGGCATGGTCACCGGGGTGTCCGCCGTGATCGTGATCGGCTCGCCGTGGTGCCTGGTCCTGAACTCGGTGCCGTCCACGATCCGGTAGGTGGCCTCGGTCTCGCACACGTCGATCGAGATCCTGGTGCCCCGGAAGGCCATCCGGAACGAGAACCGGGTGAGCGCCTCGGGCACCCGCGGCGCGAAGGTCAGTTCGCCGCCGTGGTCGCGCATCCCGCCGAATCCGGCCACCAGAGCCATCCACGCGCCCGCCAGCGAGGCCATGTGCAGGCCGTTGTTGACGTTGTTGTGCAGGTCGTGGAGATCGGTGTAGGCGGCCTCGACCAGGTAGTCGAACGCCAGGCCGAGGTGGCCGACCTCCGCGGCCAGCACAGCCTGGGTGCCCGCTGACAACGACGAGTCGCGCACCGTCCGTGCCTCGTAGTAGGCGAAGTTGCGAGCCTTCTCCTCCGGGGTGAACACGTCACCGCGCACGTGCATCGCGAGCACGAGGTCCGCCTGCTTCACGACCTGGCGCCGGTACAGGTCGAAGTACGGGAAGTGCAGCAGCAGCGGGTACTTCTCCTCCGGGGTGTTCTCGAAGTCCCACTCGTCGTGCCTGGTGAAGTTGTCCGCCTGCGGGTGCACCTGCAGCATCTCGTCGTACGGAATCGCCATCGCGTCGGCGGCCCTGCGCCACTCGGCGATCTCCTCCTCCGACGCGTTCGCCTTGTCCGGGTGGCGTTGCGCGGCGTCGGCGGCGGCACGCAGGTTCTGCTGGGCGATCAGATTGGTGTAGACGTTGTTGTCGACGATCGCCGAGTACTCGTCCGGGCCCGTCACACCGTCGATGCGGAACCCGTCGTGCCGGTCGTGGTGGCCGAGCGACATCCACAGACGTGCTGTCTCCGTGAGGATCTCGGTGGCTTCGTCGCGCTCGAAGTCCTCGTCGCCGGTCGCGTTGAGGTACTGCTGCGTGGCGTAGGCGACGTCGCCGGAGACGTGGAACGCCGCCGTGCCCGCGGGCCAGTACGCACTGCACTCGGCGCCGTTGATCGACCGCCACGGGAACGCGGCGCCCTTGAGCCCCAGCACCTGCGCGCGGTCGCGGGCCTTGTCCAAAGTGGAGTGACGCCACCGCAGCGCGTCGCGGGCCGCGTCCGGGAGCGTGTAGGTGAGGACCGGGAGCACGAACATCTCGGTGTCCCAGAAGGCGTGGCCGTCGTAGCCGGGTCCGGTGAGGCCCTTGCCGGGGATGGCACGGGACTCGCCACGGGCACCGGCCTGCAGGATGTGGAACAACGCGAACCTGATCGCCTGCTGCAGTTCGTCGTCGCCCTCGATCTCGATGTCGGCGACCTGCCAGAAGTCGTCGAGGAAGGCGCGTTGCTCCTTGACCAGGCCGTCCCAGCCGGTCTGGCAGGCACCGGCGAGCGCGGCCTCGACCTGGGCCCGAAGCGCTGGGGTGGAACGCTTTCCGGACCAGCCGTAGGCCAGGTACTTGGTGAGCTTCAGGCAGCTGCCCGCGGGGACGTCGACGGCCGCGGTGTAGCGGGCCAGGTCGGCTTCGGCGTGGATCTCCGTGCGGGGGTCGACGCCGTCGGCGATCTCGATCTCGTGGTCCATCGCGGCGGCCATGCGCAGACCGGACACCTTGGTGTGGTGGCACAGCACGGCCCGCGACTTCTCGGCCATCGTGAAGTCGTTGACCAGCGGGGCGTCCAGTGCGGCGGCGACGCGGGGATCGTTGGTGCGGTGGATGACCGGCTCGTTCGCGAGCAGGTCGGACTGGACGACGAGCTGCACGTCGTCCATCGGCTCGACCTCGTACCGGATGGCGGCGACCGCGCGCTGCGTGAACGACACGAGCCGTTCGCTGCGCACGATCACACGACGGCCTGTCGGCGACTCCCACACGGTGCGGCGGCGGAGCGTGCCGGAGCGGAAGTCGAGGACGCGTTCGTGCTCGATCGCGTCGCCGTAGCGCATGTCCAGCGGCTCGTCCTCGACCAGCAACCGGATGATCTTGCCGTCGGTGACGTTGACGACCGTCTGGCCGGCCTCGGGATAGCCGTAGCCCGCTTCCCCGTACGGCAGCTGGTGTTCCTCGTAGAAGCCGTTGAGGTAGCAGCCGGGCAGGCCGCGCGGTTCGCCCTCGTCGAGGGTGCCCCTGAGCCCGATGTGGCCGTTGGCCAGAGCGAACGTCGACTCGGTGCGGTGCAGCTGGTCGACGGCGAGGCCCTGCCAGCGCAGCGCCCACGGCTCGATCGTGTAGCTCATGACAGCAGCTCGTCGAGCTCGTCGACGACCTGGTCGGCGCCGTTGGACTTGAGGGCGTCTCGTTGGTTGCCGCGGTCGACGCCCACGACGAAGCCGAAACCGCCGTCGCGCCCGGCTTTGACGCCCGCGAGCGCGTCTTCGAACACCGCGGCGTTCTCCGGCGCCGTCTTGAGCCTTCTCGCGCCTTCGAGGAACGAGTCGGGTGCCGGTTTGCCCTGGAGGTTCAACTCGGTGATGACGTTGCCGTCCACCAATGCGTCGACGTAGTCCAGAAGGTCGCCCGCGCGCAGCACGCGCATGGCGTTGGCCGAGGACGTGACGACGCCGATGGGGATGCCGGCTTGTCGCGCTGCCTGCAGGTAGCGGACCGACGCGGGGTAGGGCGTGATGCCCTCCTCGTCGATGATCTGGTTGACCAGGTCGTTCTTCTGGTCGCCGATGCGGCGGACCTCGTCCTCGGACGGCGTGAGGCCGCGGGAGGCGAGGAAGCTGCGGACGCCGTCGTAGCGCGGCTTGCCGTCCACATAGGCGAGGTAGTCCTGCTCGCTGAACGGCTGGCCCATGCTCTCGAACGTCTGCTTCCACGCCTTGCGGTGCAGGACCGCGGTGCTCGTGAGCACGCCGTCGAGGTCGAACAGCAACGCCGTGATCTTCTCCGGGATGCCGAGGCTCATGCTTCGATCATGCACCTGTCTCGTCCTCGCCGCGTTCTCCTGGCAGTTCTTGTTCGGGTCGTTCTTCCTTGAGGCGTTCGTCGAGCGGTCGCGGGTGGGCCTGCTCGTACTCGGTCATTCCGTACTTGTCGGACTCGGCCCAGCCCTCTTCCGGCTCGGTCTCCAGCGGGTCGTGCTTGATGTTGTCCTCGTCGAGGGCCTCGAAGTCGTCTGTGTCCTCGGAGACGTACGCACCGCGTTCATCGCTCATGGCAGAGCTGTACCCCGTTCGGCGCTATCCGATGCTTTGGCCGACCAGGGAACCGATCGCGTAGGTGACGCCCATGGCGATCAGTCCACCCGCGACGTTGCGGATGATGGCGCGCTGCCTGTTCGCGCCGCTGAGCCTCGCGCTGACGAAGCCGGTGAGGGCGAGGGTGATGATCGCGGCCACGACCGTGACGGGGACGCGGAGGCCGGTCGGGGTCAGGGCGATCGCGGCGAGGGGGAGCAGGGCGCCGATGGTGAAGCTGACGAAGCTCGCGATGGCGGCGCCCCACGGGTTCGTGAGCCCGTCCGGGTCGATGTGCAGCTCGGCCTCGGCGTGGGCGGCCAGGGCGTCGTGCTTGGTGAGCTGCTTGGCGACCTCCTGGGCGGTCTCGGTGTCGAGGCCCTTGTTCGCGTAGATCTCGGTGAGCTCTTCGAGTTCCTGCTCGGGCATGTCCCGCAGCTCGCGGCTTTCCTGGGCGAGCAGGGCCCGTTCGGCGTCGCGCTGGCTGCTGACCGACACGTACTCGCCGCTGGCCATGGACATCGCGCCGGCGAAGAGGCCCGCGAGGCCCGCGATGAGGATCTGGGCTCTGTCGGTCGTCGCACCCGCGACACCTACTACGAGGCTGGCCGTCGAGACGATGCCGTCGTTCGCGCCGAGAACACCCGCGCGCAGCCAGTTCATCCGGTCGCCGGTGACCTCGTCGTGGGGCTCGTGGTGCGTCATTTTCGGAGGCTAACCTGGGGATCATGCTTTCGTGGCAGACCACGCCGCTGCGTCTCGCGGACCTGCCGGTGCCTTCACCGGCACCAGGGGAGTTGCTGGTGCGGGTGCTCGCTTGCGGGGTGTGCCGGACGGATCTGCACGTCGTGGACGGGGATCTGCCCGTGCATCGTGCGTCGGTCGTGCCGGGGCATCAGGTCGTGGGTGAGGTTGTTGTCGCCGCGGGCGACTTCGTGGTGGGGGAACGCGTCGGGATTGCGTGGTTGCGGCACACGTGCGGGTCCTGCCGTTTCTGTCTGCGCGGCTCCGAGAACCTTTGCCCGTCATCGCTTTACACGGGGTGGGACGCTGACGGCGGTTATGCGTCATATGCGGTTGTTCCGGCTGCATATGCGCTTCGGTTGCCCGTCGGGTATTCGTCCGAGGCTTTGGCGCCTTTGTTGTGCGCGGGAATCATCGGGTATCGGGCTTTGCAGCGTGCCTGCGTTCCTGACGGCGGGCGGCTGGGGATCTACGGGTTCGGTGGGTCGGCGCACCTGGCTCTGCAGGTCGCGGTGGCTCGTGGGTACGAGGTGCACGTGGTGACCCGGTCTGCTTCGGCTCGGGAGCTGGCGGTGTCCCTGGGGGCGGCTTCGGCTTCGGAGGCCGTGCCGCCGGTGCTGTTGGACTCCTCGGTGCTGTTCGCGCCGGTGGGGATGTTGGTGCCGCCTGCTCTCGAGGCGTTGGACCGGGGTGGGACGTTGGCGATCGCCGGGATCCACTTGTCTGATGTGCCGGGTTTGTCGTACTCGCGGCACCTGTTTCAGGAGCGGCAGGTCCGGTCGGTCACCGCGAACACGCGAGCCGACGCCGCCGAGTTCCTGTCGTTCTGCGCCTCGCATCGGCTGTCGGTCGCGGTGCAGCCGTACGCGCTTTCCGCGGCGAACCTGGCTCTGTCGGACCTCCGGGCGGGTCGCGTGACCGGTGCGGCAGTGCTGGTGGCATGACGTTGTGCCTGGTCAGGTGCCAGGTGTTCAGTTTTTGTCAGACCTCCGTGGCACCATGTCGAACAGGTGTTCGTCTGTGGGTGTAGGAGGTAGGTCAAGATGCAGATCGATCCCCGTCGCTGGCCGGGCCGCGTGGTGCCTACCACCGATGCCGACGTGGACATCGCCGTCGAGTCGCTGTGCGAGCGCGCCTCCTGGCCGGACGCCGACCGCCGCTGGGTGCGCCGCACCCTCGAGCCGTGGTTCAAGGCGGGCTGGAGCGTCGACGCCGTCCTGGTGGCGGTCGACACCAGGCCCGACGGCACCCGCCAGGGCCGGCCACGCTCGCGCGCGCAGGTGGCGCACGAGTTCCTGCGCGCGCGAATGATGGTGTGGACCGCGGACGGCGCCCGCCTCGCCCGCCCGCCTTTAGCCGGTATGTCGCTGGGCGAGTGGTTCCGCGTGAACCGCCGCAACGCCCTGGTGAACTCGAAGCGTGCCAGCACCGCTCTGGGGTCCGAGGGCGAGCGGGCACGGGCGGAGTCGCGCGCCCTGGCCCACCGCCGCGACCCGGTGGAACGCAGCCGCGAAAAGGGCCGCCGCCGCGTGGAGGCGCTCGACAGCCTGCTCGTGCCGGGCCAGGAGGCCCCGTCGTTCGCCGACTCGTGGCGCCTGGTCGCCGAACTGATCCCGGTGCCCCGCGTCTGCTCGATGTGCGGCCACGTCCGAAACGAGGTGACACGCCAGGCCCACCGCGTCGCCTAGGCCCGTTCACCTGCGTCTTGTCAGCCTCTTCGGTGGACGGTGGTTGAAGCTGTCCGGTGCCGGGAACACCGGATGAGTTTCTTGTTTCCTGCCTGAAGGGCCCGACATGCTCGAAGTGACGCCGGTGGCTGCTGAGGTCATCAACGAGTTGACCTCACAGTCAGCCGCCACCAACGACAGCGTCGGTCTGCGCTTCTCCGTGGCCGCCGACGACGACAGCCAGGCGGCCCTCGAACTGTCGCTGAGCGAAGCCGCCGAAGGCGACCAGGTCGTGACGGCCGACGCGGGCGCCAAGGTCATCATGGAGCCGGCGGCGGCGCAGTACCTCGAGGACAAGGTGCTGGACGTGCGTGAGGACGCGGAGGGCAACCCGGCTTTCGCGATCGCGCGCCAGGACCTGCCGACCTGAGCAGCCTGACCAGCGAACCGGGCCGGGCCACTCAACGCGGAGTGGCCCGGCCCGTTTCGCGATGAGCAGCTTCGACGCCTCCGCGGTCAGGGATCGCCAGAACCTGACCGGGGTGGATGAGGTCGCCCAGACCGCGTTGTTGTCGCCCGCCAAGAAGACGAAGTTGCCGTCGTCCTGCAGCGCGGCCCGCACGGCACCCTTGCCGTCGGTTCCGCTGAGCCAGACCGTGCCGGTGTTCTCCGACAGGACGAGGTTGCCGACGTCAACCGCCGCCGGAATCAGGGTGCCCGAAGCGGAAACCAGTGCCGGCCTGGAAGTCTCGCCGGTCCGAGCGTTGCCCGACACCCACTGGAGTGACAAGAACGCCCCCTGCCCGAAGGCAAGGGGCGCTCCCGACGAACGAACGAACTCAGCCGGCGATGCGGCG
Organism: Lentzea sp. NPDC005914; assembly: GCF_040629405.1. Taxonomy (NCBI): domain Bacteria; kingdom Bacillati; phylum Actinomycetota; class Actinomycetes; order Pseudonocardiales; family Pseudonocardiaceae; genus Lentzea; species Lentzea sp. NPDC005914. The sequence goes on from NZ_JBEXVQ010000007.1 coordinate 202,723, forward strand.
GATGACCGAGATCGGGCCGATCGAGTCGATGTCGGCGATCTTCACCGGCACACCCTCGGTCGACGCGTGCACGGCGCGGATGCCGTCGATCGCCAAGGCCACGTGCGACTGGCTCGAGTAGTAGACCAGGATGTCTCCGGCCTGGACCTGGTTGCGGCTGACCGCGCGACCGGCGGCCGCCTGGGCGTAGCTGGTGCGGCCGATGGTCACACCGGCCGAGGCGTACGCCTTCTGGATCAGGGAGGAGCAGTCCCACGCGTCGGGGCCGTTGGCGCCGTAGACGTAGGGGTCTCCACGCTGGGCCAGAGCGAACGACACGGCCTGGCCCGCGGCGCCCGGCGGGACCGAGATGTTCGACATGTCGCCGTTGTTCGCCAGCTGGTTGCGGACGGTGGAGCTCAGCGACTGGTACTGCGCCTTGGCCTCGGCGAGCTGCTTGTCGAGGTCGGCCTTCTTCTGCTCGATCTCGCCGAGCAGCTTCTTCGAGGCCTCGGTGGCCTCGTTCGCCGTCTTCGTCGCGTTGTCCGCGGCGTTGACGGCGTCGGTCAGCTTCTTCAAGGACTCCGCGTTGTCCGCCGCCAGGATGTTGATGGCCGACATGCGGTTGAGGAAGTCCTGCTGCGAGTCGCTGACCAGCAGTGCGGAGATCTGGTTGAAGCGCGCGCCGTCGAACGTGGCCTCGGTGAGGAGGTCGACGTGGCCGCGGAGGGACTCCTCGGCCTTCTGGGCGGCGGCGAGGTCGCCCTTGGCCTTGTCCAGTTCACCCTGCTTGGCCGCGAGGTCGCCCTGGGCCTTCAGGTGGTCCTGGTTGAGCTGTGAAGCCTTCTCGGACAGCTCGTTGTACTTGTTGAGCGCGTCAGTCGGAGAGGGCTGTGCTGTGGCCGGTGCGGTGGGGAGGGCTGCTGCGACGACCGCTGCGGTCGCCACGAGTGCTCCACGCACGGTACGGCGTGAGGGGTGCGACACCACGTCGCGGGTCCTCCTTTGTCCTGGCAGCCGCCCCGCGAGAACTACTGCGTGTGAGGCGGCAACCTTGGCGTGTGCCCCGAGTGGGTTAACTGCTGGGCCGAAGGTCTCGGACAGGTTACGGAACGGCCTTGTGTTCGTCTACCACCGGGTCCTCAACTGTTCACCGGCCCGCACGCTCTCACAGTCGTCTACGTCGGTTTATCGCGGGGTGGGAGAGAAGCGTCACCCGACGACCCGGCGAATCACCGAAATGGGTCCGATGGAGTCGATGCTGGCGGTTTTCACCGGCACGCCCTCGGTGGACGCGTGCACCGCGGTGGTGTTGTTCACGGCCATGGCCACGTGCGACTGACCTGAGTAGTAGATGATCAGGTCGCCCGCCGCGACCTCGCCACGACTCACCGCGCGGCCGATCTTCGCCTGGTCGTAGGTGACGCGGGGGATGGTCACCCCGGCCGCCCGGTAGGAGGCCTGAGTCAGCGACGAGCAGTCCCACGAGTTGGGCCCGTTCGAGCCGAACACGTACGGCTTGCCCTGCTGGCTCAGCGCGAAGCTCAGCGCCGCCCCTGCAGCGCCCGCCGGTACCTGCACGTTGACTGTGGGACCGGGGGCGGCCAGCGCCTTCTGCTGCGGCACGGACAGCGACTGGTACTTGCTCCGCGCGGCCGTCACCTGCTGGTCCATGGCGACCTTGCGGGTCGACACGTCCGTGGCGAACTTCTCCGCGGCGGCAGCGGCCTTGCTCGCGTCGGTGCGCGCCTTCTGCGCCGCGTCCAGGTTGGCGCTCATCCGCGACACGGCGGCGTTCTGGTCGGAGGCGATGATGTTCATCGCCTGCATCCGCTCCAGGAAGTCCTGCTGCGACGTCGACGTGAGGAACGCCGACAGGTTGTTGAGCCGCGCGCCCTCGAACGACGCCGTCGTCAGCACGTCGACCTGGCCGCGGTACTGCTCGGACTCGGCCAGCGCCTTCTTCTCCGCCTCCGTGGCGGCGCCCACGATCGCGTTCGCCCTGGCCAGGTCGCTCTGGGCCTTGAGGTGGTCCTGGGTGAGCTTCTCGGCCTCCCGCGTCAGGTCGGTGTAGGACTTGAGCGCGTCGTCGGCGGGCTGGGCGTGCGCCGCGGGCATCGACACCACCGTCGCGGCGACCACAGCGGCCAGAGCGGTTGTCCTTGCAGCACGTCGGCCGGACACGCGGCCTCCTCAGGAGTCGGAAACGGACTTCTGAGGAGGCGTACGGCCGAACGGACGCCGGGGTTCAGTTCCCGGAGCGGCCGGACACGGTGCCGTCGACGCAGCGGTTGACCGCGTTGCCCGCCCACGGGCACGACGGCGAGCTCCCGCAAGCACTCGGAAGCGTCGCTGAATTTCCCGTTCCCGGCCGGGTTCGGCTCGCCTTCGGCGATGCCGGGAGAGAGCTCGCCGGCAACGCGGAGACCAGCGACAACCTCGCGAGCATCCCGTCGGGCGCGCACTTCACCCGGCTCACCGCGAACACCGGCGCGCCCCCTTGAACACGTTCCGCAACCTAGCCGCCGTCGCTGGTCGAACCAGGGCGTTCTCACCCGATCAGGCGGCCCGTCGTGCCGAGATCGAGGCACGGCACGCGGCGATCAGCCGGGCGGTGGCGGCGCTGCCCCCGCGCCCACAGCGGGGGCAGCGCATCGCGACATCGCCGGAGAGCTCGTCGACCACCACGCCCAGCTCGGCGTCGCAGCCCCGGCACCAGCGATGGCGCGTGACCGGGTTGACGTGCACGGGCGACGCCACGCACTGGTGGATCCACCTGCCGTGCACGTGGCAGGTCAGACGGTCGTCAGGCGCCAGCACGCCGTCGTCCTCGGCGTGGTCTTCCTCGACCAGCGTGGCGATGAGATTGGCGATCATGGCGTCCTCCCGATCCGATACCTGCCTCTGCTGTCACGTCGAAGTAGCGAGCTCCGAATCGACACGCGACGCCAGCTTCTTCAGCGCCCACGCGCAACCGAACCCCACCGAGGTGAGAGCGAGCCAGGGAACCCAGGGCACACCCGCGCGCGCAGCGGTGTCGAACGCGATTCCGGTGAGCAGGTTCCCGAGCAGGATCCCCACGCCCACGACCGTGTTGTAGAGGCCGTAGTGCGTCGCCACGAGCCGGTCGCCCGACAGTGAGACGATCTTGTCCATCTCGAACGGGAACACCACCATCGTCCCCAGCGCGAGCAAGGCCGCGCACAGGATCAGCCCCGGCCAGCCACCGAAGATCGCGGGCAGGAAAGCCAGCCCGAGCACCAGCATGCCGAACGCCAGCGACCGATCCGGCCCGAACCGCGCCCGAGCCCACGCCGTGACCCGCATCTGACCCGCGACCGCCAGCACCCCCGACACGGCGAACAGCACTGCCGTCAGCACCGCCGAGCCGGAAGCCAGCGGCAGCGCCAGATAGACCTGGAACGACAGCACGTACGACCCGGTCATCGCCACCGCGAACAGGACGAACCGCCGGTTGCCGATGACAAGCCGCCAGTCCGCCAGCACCGAGTCACCCGAGGGCGCACCGGCACGCGCAGGCAACGACCGCCACTGCAACACGGTCAGCACCAGGAACACCCCGGCCGCCACCAGACACGTCACCCGGAAGTCCACAGCGGTCAGAGCGAGCCCGATCAACGGCCCCACCAGAATCCCGGTCTGGTAGAAGACGTTGAACAAAGCGAACGCCTCCACCCGCCGTGGCCCGGCATCAGCAGCCACGTAAGCGCGCACGGCCGGGTTGAACAACGCCCCGGCGAACCCGGTCAAAGCCGAAGCGATCACCAGTGCCGGCAACCCGTCCACGAGCCCCAGCAAGGCGAAACCACCGGTCCGCAACGCACAGCCCGCCACGATCAACGGCTTGTACCCCAGCCGATCCGCGAGCGTCCCTCCGATCAGGAACATGCCCTGCTGCGCGAAGTTCCGCACTCCCAGGACAAGCCCCACGGCCCAGCCGGCCAACGCCAGCGTCACCGACAGGTGCGAGGCCAGGTACGGCATCAACATGTAGAAGCCCACGTTGATGCTGAACTGGTTGAGCAGCAACAACTGCACGCTGCGGTCGAACGAGCGGAACTGCGTGATCACGCCGTCACCGCCAGAGGGTCCACAACGGACCGGCACATGGTCCACGACAGCACTTCACGCTCTGCCAAAGAAGAAATCTCCAGCGGATCCGCGGCCGGAACGACGTCCAGCAAGCCGTTCGCGGAGCAGTACTCGTCGCTGAACACCGTGTCGAAGTACCGCTGCGGCCCGTCCGGGAAGACAGCCGCGATCCGCGTGCCCGCGGGAGAAGTGCGCGCCAGCCAGGACGCCACGAGCGCGACGGCCCCGACGCTCCAGCCCCCGCTCGCGTAGTGCCGTGACGCCAGCGTCCGGCACGCCCACACGGCCTCGCCGGGGTTCACCCAGTGCACCTGGTCGAACGCCGGGTAGTCGACGTTGCGCGGGAAGATGCTCGAGCCGAGCCCGCGCATCAGCCGGGTCCGCGCCGGCTGCCCGAAGATCGTCGACCCGATGGCGTCGACCCCGGCCAGCCGCAACGACGGGAAGTGCTGCCGCAGCACCGAAGCGATCCCGGCCGAGTGACCGCCGGTGCCCACCGCGCACACCAGCACGTCGACGTGTCCCAGCTGTGCCGCCAGTTCGTGGGCCAGCGGCGCGTACCCGGCCACGTTGTCCGGGTTGTTGTACTGGTCAGGGCAGTAGGCGCCTGGTAGCGAGGACAGCAGATCGGCCACGCGCTGCCGTCGCGCTTCCTGCCAGCCGCCGGTCGGATGCGGGCTCTCGACGAGATCCACCGTGGCCCCGTACGCGCGCAGCATTCGCCTGATGATCGGTTCCAGACCTGGGTCGGTCACCAGGGTCACCGGGATGCCGTGCACGACCCCGGCGAGCGCCAGTCCGAGGCCGAGCGTGCCGCTGGTCGACTCGACGACGTGGCCGTCCGCGGACAGGTCACCGCGCTCCAGCGCGCGGCCGATCATGTGCAGGGCGGCGCGGTCCTTCATGCCACCGCCGGGGTTGGCGCTCTCCAGCTTCGCCCAGAAACCGGAGGAGGAGGTGCGGGAGAGTTCGTCGATCCACAGCACGGGCGTGTTGCCGACGATGCCCGCGGGCGTGTTGCGGTCCAGCACGGGAACAGACATGGGAGTCCCTCGAGATAAGTGACAGGCCGGTTCGGGAGCGCGCGACAACGCGACAGGACCACGAGAAGTCCTGTCGTTTCGCGCGAAAGGCGGCGGCCTACGTCCGGGAGATGCCGAGGTCGAGCAGCACTGTGCGCCCCGAGCGGGAGTGCCCGGCGCGCCGCGGACAGGACTGCGCTGTGGCGGCGGGACGCGTGACGGGCACGTCGTCGGCGTCCGGCAGTGCGAAGGAGGCAGCGCTGGCCTGAACGGCGGCCGGGGCGGGTGCGGCGGGGGACAGGTGGTGGGTGTCGCCGTGGTGGCAGAACTCCCCGGAGATGCCCGGCGTGAACGCACCGTGGTGGTCGGGCTCCGGCGGGCATGCCGGGTAGAGCACGAACGTCGCGATGAGCATCAGTGCGACGACGACGGCGAACCCACGCCCTGTCGTCAAGTGATTCCGCACGGTCACCAACCTACCGGTGTAGCGGATCTTGTAAAGCGTCCTGTTAGGTTAGGTAAGCCTAATCTCAGGAGGTGGACAGGTGCGCAGGACAGTCGCCGCGGTTCTGCTGCTCGGCCTGGTGGCCGGGTGCGGTGGGAACGCTCCAGCGGAGCAGTCGGGTGGCCAGTGGTCGTTCAAGGACGACCGCGGCAAGGAGGTCACCGCACCGAAACGGCCGGAGCGCGTCGTGGCGCAGGTGTCCGCCGCGGGTGCGCTCAAGGACTACGGGATCAACGTCGTGGGCACGTTCGGCCCGCTCAAACGTCCGGACGGCAGCACCGACCCCGAGGCCGGCAGCGTCGACCCGAGCCAGGTCACGGACATCACCGGCCCCGGCTACGGCGAGATCGACTTCGAGAAGTTCGCCGCGCTGAACGCCGACCTGGTCGTCGCCGGCCACTACCCGGAGGTCACCGGCCTCTGGCATCTCACCGCGGAGTTCGAGGAGAAGGTGCTCAAGATCGCCCCGACCGTGGGCATCGGGCAGTCGAAGATCCAGCTGCCGGACGGGATCAAGCGGTTCCGCGAGCTCGCGAAGTCTCTCGGCGCCGACGTCGACTCGGCGGAGGTGAAGGCGGACGAGGCCGACTTCACCAAGGCCGCGGACCGGCTCAAGGCCGTCGGCAAGAAGATGACGGACGCGGGCCAGAAGATCCAGGTCGTCGGCGCGGACCCGAAGCTGTTCTACGTCGCCGTGCCCGCGCGCAACCCGGATCTCGACTGGTACGCCAAGGAACTCGGGCTGCCGCTGCTCACGCCGGAGCGGCCCGACACCGAGGGCGGCGGCTACTTCCAGTCGCTGTCGTGGGAGAACTCCGGCACCTACAAAGAGCACGTGATCATGTGGGACACCCGCGCGCACGTGCTGAACCCGGAGAAGATGAAGGAGGGCCACCCGGTCTTCCAGGGGCTGCCCGCCGTGCAGGCCAACCGGTTCGTCGAGTGGAACGCGGTCGCGCCGCTGAGCTACGCCTCCTACGCCAAGATCATGAATAAATTGGCTGACCAGCTCGAACAAGTGTTGGCACGATGACCGTGTGCTGACGCTTCTGAAGGAGAACGGCCCGTTGCGCGTGCTCAGCACCGCACGGGTCGTTTCTGTCGTGGGGGACGCGCTCAGCCTCGTCACGCTGATGCTGTACGTGCAGTCCGTGCTGGGCAAGGCCGTCGCGGTGGCCGCCCTGCTGCTCGCGGGTCACTTCGTGCCGTCGCTGATCAGCCCGCTCACGGGGGTGATCAGCGACCGGTTCGACCGCCGCACTGTCATGATCGTCTGCGAGGTCGCGCAGGGCGTGTTGCTGGCGGTCATCGCGTTCACCCTGCCGCCGTTGCCGATCCTGCTCGCGCTGGTGGGTCTGCGGGCTGTGATCGGCCAGATCTTCATTCCGGCGTCACGGGCCGCCGTGCCGAGTCTGGTGGCGGAGAAGGATCTCGCGCAGGCGAACACCGCGCTGGGCTTCGGCACCAACAGCGCCGACGTGATCGGCCCGTTCCTCGCCGCCGCACTGCTGACGTTCCTGGACACCCGCGGCGTGCTGCTCGTGGACGCTGCTTCGTTCGGTGTGTCCGCGTTGTTGTTGCTGCGGCTGCCGAGGCTGATGGTGCAGGCAGACTCAGGAGCGTCAGTTTTCGCCGACGCGAGGGAAGGCCTGGGGGAGATCTGGCGCAATCGGGCGTTGCGGATCCTCTTCCTCGGTTTCTGCGGTGTCGTCACGTGCACGGCCATCGACGACGTGGCGGTGCTGCAGCTGACCGTCGTGGTGTTCGGCGAGTCGCAGAGCGCGGCGGGTGTCGTCCTCGGCGCGGTGGGCATTGGTCTGCTGACCGGGTTCGCCTTGCTGGCCAGGGGATCGGCGCGGATGAGCATGGTCGCGTTGCTCGTCACCGGGTTCGTGATCAGCAGCGCGGGCGATCTGTTCACCGGTCTCGCGTGGGGCGTGGCGTCGGCGTTCGCGCTGCAAGCCGTGCGCGGACTGGGCATCGCGGCGATGGACGTCGCGCACTCCACGTTGATCCAGCGGCTGGTGCCCGGTGACCGGACGGGCAGGGTGTTCGGCAACTTCTACGGCGGAGTCGGTGTCGCCGCAGCGGTTTCGTACATCGGCGGTGGTCTGTTGCTGGACGCGGTCGGACCGCAGCTGACGTTCATCATCAGCGGTGGCGCGGGGGTGCTCGTGTCGGGCTGGGTGGTTGCCGCTTCACGGGAAAGAGGTGTTGAGTGGGAATCAGCCTCTTGAGGGGAGAAGGCGATGTGGGGGAAACGCATTGCTGTCCTTGTTGTTTCACTGTTACTAGCTGCAACGACGGCGTCGGTCGCGCACGCGAGCACGGGGGTCGTGCCCGCCTCGGCGTCGTTCGTGTCCGCTGACCGCGGCTGGGTGCTGGGGCTCGACACCCTGTGTCAGACCGCGAAATGCCCGCAGCTCGTCCGCACGCTGGACGGCGGCGCGACGTGGACGCGGGTGAAGACACCGGCGCTGTCGATCCCGGAGACCGACCGGCTGCGGGTGGTCTTCGCGAACGACGCTGCGGGCATGGTGACCGACGGCGAGCAGCTGTTCGTCACCAGCAACGGCGGCACCCGCTGGGAGCCGCTGGGGATGAAGGGAACCGTTGGGGCGCTGGGGTTCGACAACTCCGGGTTTCTCGCGGTGATCTACGACGGCACGTCGTCGCGGTTGTTCCACCGCGAACTGTGGTTCGGCTCGTGGCAGCCGGTGCCGGGCATCGAGGTCAAGGGCCGGGCGTTCGGCGAGATCGCCGAGGGCCAGGTCTCGCTCGCGACCTTCGGCGTGGAGAACCGGTACTGGACGCAGTCGCCGGTGGGGTGGACGGAAGAGCTCGCGCCGTGCGACATCTTCTCGGCCACCCGGCTGGGCAGGATCGGCACCGACCGGTATGCCTTGTGCAGCTTCGATCCCGGCTTCGGGAACATGACCAAGGAGCTGCGGAAGTCCGACGGCGGCCCGTTCAAGACCGTCAGCGTGCCGCCGCGCGAGGGCATCACGACGGGCTTCGCGATCTCACCGGAAGCCGCGCTCGTGGCGGCGACCGGGCGCGACTGGTCGTTCGTGCACCGGGGTCCCGGCGAGAAGTGGGACACGCTGCTCACGCTGGGCGGGCCACCGTTCGAGGACCTGGCGTTCTCGGACTCCCGGCACGCCACGCTCGTGCGCGGCGGGCCCGGTCAGGAGTTCGCCGAGGTGTACCGGTCCGATGACGCCGGGATCAACTGGAAGCTCCTGAAGATCTAGATACCCTGGGGCCATGGAGCCATTTGCTCAGGGGATGCTCGACGTCGGCGACGGCAACCGGATCTTCTGGTACGTCGTCGGCAATCCTGACGGCAAGCCCGCCGTGCACCTGCACGGCGGGCCTGGCGCTCCGGCGAAGTACGCGGGCAAGTCGTTCGACCTCGACAAGTTCAAGGTGGTGGTCTTCCACCAGCGCGGCTGTGGCCGGAGCACGCCGCACGCGAGCGACCCGGCCGCGGACATGAGCGTGAACACCACCGACCACCTGATCGCCGACGTCGAGAAGCTGCGCGAGCACCTCGGCATCGAGAAGTGGCTGGTGTACGGCGGTTCCTGGGGCAGCACGCTCGCTCTCGCCTACGCGCAACGGCATCCCGAGCGCGTCACCGAGATGATCCTGATCGCGATCACCACGGCGTCCCGGCGCGAGCTGAACTGGCTGTACGAGGGCGTTTCCCGGTTCTTCCCGGAGGCGTGGGCCCGGTACAGCGCGCACGTCGGCGACGTGCCGGACGTGGTGCGCGCCTACGCCGATCTCATGGAGGATCCCGCGGCACGCGAGCAGGCCGCGATCGAGTGGGCGCGGTGGGAGGACACGGTTCTCTCGTTCGAGGACTTCGGCACAGCGAACCTGTTCAGCGACAGGGCGTCCGACGACCTCATCGCGTTCGTGCGGATCTGCGCGCACTACTACGCGAACCTCGGTTTTCTGGAGGACGGCTCACTTCTGCGCGATGCCGGCAAGCTCGCGGGCATCCCGGCCGCGCTGATCCACGGCCGTCGCGACATGAGCTGCCCCGCCGACACGGCGTACGCCTTGGCGCAGGCGTGGCCGGACGCCGAACTGGCCCTCGTGGACGACAGTGGCCACAAGGGCAGCCCCGCGTTCAACGAGGCGATTCAGGCCGCGATCAGGAGGTTCTCCCCATGACGCAACGCAAACCGCCGGGCATGGACTTCGAGTCGTGGATCGACAGGCAGATCCGCGAAGCCCAGGAACGCGGTGAGTTCGACGGCCTGCCCAGCGCCGGCAAACCGTTGCCCGGCGCGGGTGAGGCACTCGACGAAGACTGGTGGATCAAGAAGAAGGTGCGGGAGGAAGAGGGCACGGCAGGGTTGCCCCCTTCCCTGGTGCTGCGCAAGCAGGCCGAGACCGCCAAGGCCCGTGCCCTGGCGGCCAAGACCGACGACGAGGCGCGCGCGATCATCGAGCAGGTGAACGCGGAGATCCTCGACGCGTTGCGCAAACCGTTGTCCGGTCCGCCTTTGAACCTCATGCCGTTCGACGTCGAGACGGTGCTGCGTGAGAGGAAGAGGACCTCACGCGGCCGGTGATCAGCTCGACTTGATGTCGATGCAGGAGTAGAACGCGTTCACCGTGTCGCCGATGTTCCACACGGCCAGGATCTTGTGGTTGCCCGCGGACCCCACGTTGACGGTGTGGGACACGGTCGCCGGCGGCAACTGGTTGTTGCCGCTGAACGTGGCGACCTTGCGGCCGTCGACGTAGTAGTCGTAGTCCCGCGTGCGGTGGCGTGCGGTGAACGTCCAGTTGAACGTCACCGAGCGGCCGGTGCTGGCCCGCTGCCAGCCCTTGTTGTCGTTGTTGAGCACGGCGAACTGCGACAGGCCGGCGTTGCAGCTCGTCAGGCCCTTGCGGCCCTCGACCGACTGCGGTTCGTACTGGATGGCGCCGCAGTCCTTGACGGTGCCCCTGGCGCACTGCGCCTGACGGCTGGCAGGCGACGACACGTAGCCGTGCGCGAAGGCCGTGCCGGTGGGGAGAGCCACGAGGACCAACGGAGCAGCCAGAACACCTGCCAGCGCGGCAGCAAGCCTGGGTCGATTCTTCATGTGACTTCCTTTGCCTTGATGTTGCTTGCGTACCTCTACATCGCGGCGGCGGTTGAAGGTCTAGACCATACCGCGCGTAATCGGGGAGCCACAAGACGTGTCCATAGATCAGTCAGGTAAGCGATTACCGCTCAGCTTTGTACAAGGCCGAAATTTCGGTCAGCCTTGAGCGAAGCCGTTGGTTTCTGGGATGTTCTGCGCAACTTCGAGCTGTCTTGGGGTGCGGAGTGCGTTCGATCGTGGTGTTGTTGCTGGCTTCTGTCGTCACCGCCCCGCCCTCCGGAGACCGGGATGTGTACCGGTATCTGGAGGACCCGCGCATGACAGGGGAGGGCCAGCAGCCGCACCACGCGGAGCTGCGGCCGTACTCGAGCGTCGAGGAAGCGTTGCGCGGCAAAGAGAGCACGCCGTACACCCGAACGCTCGACGGCTCGTGGCAGATCAGGATGTTCGACCTGCCGACCGAGGTCCCTGCCGCTTTCGCCGAACCTGGTTACGACGTGTCGCGGTGGAAGACCGTGACGGTGCCGCACACCTGGCAGACCGACGGGCTCGACCACCCCATGTCCCGCAACACCGTCGAGGAGATGTGGCCGGACGATCCGCCGCACGTCCCGCGTGATGTGAACCCGACGGCCGCCTACGTCAAGTCCTTCTACGTTCCGGAGAACTGGCGCGATCAGCGAACGTTCCTCAGGTTCGAGGGTGTGACCGCCGGCTATTTCGTGTGGGTCAACGGGCGCTACGCCGGGTTCGACCAGGGCGGGTACACGCCGGCCGAGTTCGACGTCACCGACCTGCTGGTGGCCGGGCGCAACCGGCTCGCGGTGCAGGTCCACCGGTGGGGCGCCGGGTCTTACCTGGAGGACTACGACCAGTGGCGCTACAGCGGCATCTTCCGGTCGGTCTGGATGTACGCCGCGCCCGCCAAGCGGATCCGGGACGTCTCGATCACCACGCAGGGATCGGTGCTGAGCGCTGATCTCGACCTGACCGCGGGCGGCACCGTCTGGGGCGGGCTCTACGACAAGGACCATCGGCTCGTGTCCGAGGGCGTGGGGTCGTCGCGGCTCGAGTTGGCGGTGCGAGATCCGTTGCGGTGGAACGACGAGACACCGAATCTCTACACGTTGGTGCTGAAGCTCGACAACGGGTTCGTCACGCGTGAGACGACCGGGTTCCGGGACATCACGATCGCGGACCGGCAGCTCAAGATCGACGGCAAACGAGTCCTGTTCAAGGGCGTGAACCGGTCCGAGACGGATCCGGATCACGGACGGCACGTGCCGCGGGCGAACCAGCGGCGTGACGTCGAACTGATGAAAAGCCTGCACATCAACGCGGTCCGGACCTCGCACTACCCGAGCGATCCGTACTTCTACGACCTCGCGGACTCCCGCGGGTTGTGGCTCGCGGACGAGATGGACGTCGAGACGCACGCGCACGAGAACTGCCCGGACGACTGTCTGGCGGATCGTCCTGAGTGGAGTGACGCGTTCCTCGACCGGTTCGTGGCGATGGTCGAACGGGACAAGAACCATCCGAGCATATTCTTGTGGGACACCGGGAACGAGGCAGGGCTCGGTGCGGCGCACTTCCGGATGGCGGAGTGGGCGAAGGCGAATGCGCCGTCGCGGCCGCTGTACCATCAGCCGAACAAGCCGAGCGGGGACGCGCCGTTCGCGCACGTCTGGGGGCCGCGCTACCCGTCACCGGAGAAGTTCGCCACGCAGGTCGCGCAGACGACCAAGCCGCTGATCATGGGCGAGTACGCGCACGCGATGGGCAACAGCCTCGGCAACTTCCGCGAGTTCTGGGACATCATCCGCGCGAACCCGCAGGCGCAGGGCGGGTTCGTCTGGGACTGGGCCGAGCAGAACATCCGCCAGCCGCTGCGGGTCTCGCCGGACTCCTCCGGCAACGGGATCCTGGCGCACATCACCGGATGGCCGTCCACAGTGGACGGCCATCGCGGGAAGGCTCTCGAGTTCTCCGGGCTGGACGACTTCGTCGAGGTGTACCGGGATCCTCGGTTGGACCTGCTCGGGCCGTTGACGCTGGACGCGTGGGTGAAGCCCGCCAGGCCGTTCACGGACTTCACGATCGTGGCCAAGGGGAACCAGTACGGGTTGCGGATGGCGGACGCCCAGACGCTGGAGTTCTACGCCGGTGGGAAGGTGCGGGCGCCGGTGCCCGCCGACTTCTACGACCGGTTCCACCGCGTCACCGGGAAGTACGCGGACGGCCGGCTGGTGCTGCTGATCGACGGGGCCGAGGTCGCGTCGGTCGCGCAGGCCGGGCCGGTGCCGCGGTCGGCGCATCCGGTGAACATCGGGCGCAACGCCGAGACCATGCGGGAGAAGTACGAGGGCCGGATGGCGCACGGGATCATCGACTCGGTGCGGATCTCGGACGGGTCGCGGGTGGTGCTGGCGCTGGACTTCGACCGGGAGGAGCGGCGTGGTACCTATCTCTCGCACGGGGAGAGCGTTGCGGGTGTGGACGGTGTGGTGGACGCGGACCGGAACCTGCAGCCCGAGACCGCGCAGCTCGCGTGGGTGCATCAGCCGATCAGGTTCTCCTTCGCGGACGGGGTGCTGACGGCTTCCAGCGAACGCGTCTTCGCACCCATCGCCGGTGAGCTGCGGTGGGACGTGATCGAGGGTTCGCGGACCGTGCTGGCCGGCTCCTCGCGGGTGTCGATAGAGCCTGGCGGGTCGGTACGGGTGGACGTGCCGCCGTCGGGCGCTGCTGCCGAACGCTGGCTCAACGCGTCGCTGGTCGTTGACGGCAAGGTCTATGCGCACGACCAGTTCTCGTTGGGCGGCAAGGTTCCTGTTGCCGAGACGAGTGGCTCGGCCTCGGTCTCGGAGACCGCCGGCGAGGTGGTCATCAGCGGGCGGGGCTTCCGGTACGTCGTGCAGAAGTCTTCCGGCGCGTTGACCTCGATGCGGGTGCGTGGCGTGGAGTTGGTGCAGGGGACGAAGCTCGACGTGTGGCGTGCGCCGCTGAGCAACGAGACCGCGTCCTGGGGAACGGACGAGTCGGCGCAGTGGCGTGCGGTGGGACTGGATCGGTTGCACACCAAGGCGTCTTCGGTCTCGGTCAGCGGGTCGAAGATCACCGTGAAGGCCGTGGCCGCCGCAGAGGACGTGAGCGATGCGGCGTTCGAACAGACCGTTGTCTACGACGTCGACGCGGCCGGGACGATTCGCATCGGGCACGAGGTGGTGCCGACCGGGCGGATGCGGGCGTTGCCTTATCTGCCGCGCATGGGAATGGCACTGGCGGTGCCGGAGCGGTTGGGGAAGTTCTCCTGGTACGGGCGCGGGCCTCGGGAGAGTTACAACGACCGCAAGGACGGCACGCCGATGGGGGTGTGGCGTTCGACGGTGGAAAAGGAATATGTGCCTTATGACCGACCGCAGAGCAATGGAAACCACACCGACACGCGGTGGGCGTTGCTGACCGACGGCCTGAGCGGGCTGTTGGTCGAGGGCGCGCCGGACGTGTCGGTCAGCCGGCACGACGAGCTGGACCGGGCCGAGTACGGGTTCCAGCGGCAGCGCAACGCCGGGTGGACGACGTTGCACGCGTCAGCCGCCGTGACCGGCGTCGGCGACACTCCGAACCCGGTGCGGCCGAGGTTCCAGGTGCGACCCGACCAGACGCACACGAGTGCGCTGACTTTGCGGCCGCTGACTGCTGCCGAAGCCGTTCGAGGAATTCCGATAGGGGGCTGATCGTCTCAGTTCGCCCCCGATTCCGGGGCGTTCGGAGCATGTTTTTCTGGCATTTGGGCTGTTCAAACCGGTTTCGTGAGCGGTACTGCATTTATGGCGGTCTGCTGTCAATCGCGATTGGACGACATTTCTTCGGGCTGCATTCACTCCTAGAATCGCGCGCATGTGGTCGTCGGTGAACTCGCGGACTCGTCTGGTGGGACGGGAACGCGAGCTGTCCGCCGTGCGACGCCTCCTGCGCAAGCACCGCCTGGTGACGCTCGTGGGTCCCGGCGGCGCGGGCAAGTCCAGGCTGGCGGCCGAGCTCTGTCCCGCCGAACCCGGCACCGCGGTCGTCGAACTGGAGCCCGTGCACCGGCCCGACCTGCTGTGGCACGTGGTCGCGTTCTCACTGAACGTGTGGGAGGAGCCCGGCACACCGTTGCCCGAGACGGTCGCGCACGCGCTGGCAGATCACCGGTTCCTGGTGCTGGACAACTGCGAGCACCTCATCCGCGAGGCCGCCGAGGTCGTCTCCCTGCTGCTCGCCCAGTGCCCGCGGCTGCACGTGCTCGTCACCAGCCGCGAACCGCTCGATCTGGCCGGCGAGATGTGCGCCGACATCGGCCCGCTCTCGCCCGCGGACGCCCGGCAGCTGTTCGTGGACTGCGGTGGTTCCGCGGAGCTGGCCGACTCGGTGGCCGACCATCTGCCGTTGGCGATCGAACTGGCCGCGGCCAGGACGGACGTGCCCGCCCGCCATCGCACGCTCGACGCGGTGATCAGGTGGAGCTACGACCTGCTGTGCCCGGACGAGCAGGCGGCGCTGCGGCGGCTTGCCGTGCTCGTCGGGGATTTCGACCTCGACCTGGCCTCGGCGGTCTGCGCCTGTTCCGGTGACATCGTGCCGCTGATGTCGTCGTTGCGCGCCAAGTCGTTGCTGGTCCGGTCACGCGCGCGCTTCCGCATGCTGGAGTCGATCCGCCTGTTCGGCCTGGCACGGCTGGAGGAGCACGGCGAGGCCGAGGCGGCGTTCGACCGGCTCGCCACCGTGCTGACCCGCACGGTCCGCATGGTGGCGGCGGCGCAGACCATCACGGGGGAAGCCAACTCCTGGATCGCCGGCCAGGAACACCAGCTGCTGCACGCCGTCTCCCGCGTGCCACCGGACGATCCGCGCCACACCTGGCTGGTCGCCGCCATCGTGCACGTCTGGTACCTGCGCGGCTCGTTCGTCGAGGCCACGCGACTGGCCGCGGCGACGCTGGCGAGCGGCTCGCTCTCGTCCCACTCGGAGCTGCTGCTGTTCCGCGCGGCCTGGCTCGCGGGTCTCACCGGTGACGGCGCGGAGGCGGTCCGGCTCGCTGAGGCGATGGTGACGCACCCGTCCACGCAACGGCCCACGTGGCAGGCGAGAGCGTGGAACACCCTGGGCTACGCCCGTTCCCGAGCGGGAGACCTCGACGGCGCCCGCGAGGCGAACGAGCGCTCGGTGGCGGCGGCGCGGGAGCAGGGCGACGAACCTCTGCTGATGTCGTTCCTCAACAACCACGCCTGGCTGCTCCTGCAGATGGGCGACGTCTCCGGCGCTTCCGCGATGATCGACGAGTCGCTGCGGCTGGAGGCTCCTGACGGCTTCCGATGGATGGCCGCCAGGCACACGGCGGGCGCGATCGCACTGGCGCGGGGCGACCTGGACCTGGCCGAGGAGCACTTCGGCACGGCACTGCGCTTCGGCACGCCTTCGTGCCTCGCGCAGGCGGAGGTGCTGGAGGGACTCGCACTGGTGGCCGCGCGCCGGCAGCAGATCGACCGCGCGGTCGTCCTGATGTCCGCTGCGGCCGCGATCCGCCGTTCCCGCGGAGCCCAGTCCGAACAGCCCTGGACCGAGCTGGTGGCCAGCACGTGGGGTCGCGTCGTGTCCGAGGCGGGACAGCGGCGGGCCACGCGGGCACGGCGGCTGGGCGAACGGCTGGACCACGCGGGGCTGATCGAGTACGTGAGCGAGGTCGAGAGGGACGAGCCGCTGACCGTGCGGCAGCAGCAGATCGCCGACCTCGTGGTGAAAGGGCTGACCAACCCGGAGATCGCGGTGCGGCTGGGGATCTCGACCGGCACCGTGCGGTCGCACGTGACGCAGATGCTGACCAGGCTCGGGCTGACCTCGCGGACCCAGCTGGCGGCACGGACGGCGCGCGTCCGATGACCTGTGACGACTGCGGCGGGCCGCTCACGGGCGCCGCCAAGTACTGCTCCGGTGCCTGCCGTCAGCGCGCCTATCGGCGGCGTGCCCGCGACGGCGTCCAGGGCTCGCCGCGGCTCGACACGTTCGTCGGCCGGCAAGCCGAGCTCGCCGGCCTCACGAGACTCCTGGCACGCCACCGGATCGTCACGGTCACCGGGCCGCCCGGTGTCGGAAAGTCCCGGCTCGTCCAGGAGGCCGTCGCCCACCGCCGGCACACGATGCTGATCGACGTCACCCGCGTCACCGGCCTGGTCTCGGGTGCTGCCACGCCGGGCCTCCTCGTCCTCGACGGTTGTGAGCACGTCCTCGAAGACTGCGCCGAACTCGTCCAACGCCATCCCGCACTCCGTGTCCTGGCCACGAGCCGTGAGCCGCTGAACGTCCCGGGCGAGCAGGCGTACCGGCTCACCCCGCTCGAACCGCACGAGGCGGCAAGGCTGTTCTGCGACCGGGCGCTGGCGGTGGACAGCGAGTTCGACGAGAGCGCGGACCTCCTGGACACCGTGTGCGAGAGGCTCGACCGGTTGCCGCTCGCCCTCGAACTCGCCGCCCGGCTCGTGCGCGTGCTGACGCTGGAGGAGATCGCGGCCAGGCTCGGCAACCGGTTCACGGTGCTCACCACCGGACCGCGGGACGCCGAAGCGCACCACCGGTCGCTGCACGCCGCGATCGACCGCAGCTACCAGGTGCTGACCGAGACCGAACGGGCGGCGCTGCGGACGTTCTCGTTGCTGCCCGGCGGGATCAGCGAGGAGCTCGCCGACGCGGTGATGCCGCACGGGTGGGAGATCGCGAAGAGCCTCAACGCGCGGTCACTCCTGGAGAGCGGCGAGCGGCTCACGATGCTGGAGTCGGTGCGGCTGTTCGCGTTCGACGCGTTGCTGCAGCACGACTCCATCGCTGTGCGGGACCGGTTGCTGGACGTACTGGCGACCCTGCCGGAGCCGTCCAGAACCGAAGAGGCCGACAACATCCGTTACGCCGCAAGGCTCATGCCTGGCGACGACCGTCTCGTCACCGGCAACGACGAGGGCGACGAGGCGGAAGAGGTCACGCTCGGGCCGTTGTCGTGGCGGGAAGAACGGCTGCTGCGGGTCGCGGCGATGGTCGCGGAAGGGTTGACCAACAAGCAGATCGCGGACGGGCTGCACGTGTCGCTGAGAACGGTCGAGGGGGACGTGCGCGACCTCAAGACCGCGCTCGGGGTGCGGTCACGCGCGCAGATCGCCGCCTGGGCTACGCGGGCGTGACCTCTTCTTCCTCGGCCTTCGCGGCAGCCTTGGCAAGACGCCTCTTCACCACGAAAACACCGGCCACGCCGACCACCACGGCGATCAGCAGGCCCGCGTAGGAGAAGCCCTTCAGCCACTTCTCGGCCACCACGCCGAGGTAGTAGACCGCCGCCGTCGTGCCGCCCGCCCACACGACGCCGCCGAGAGCGTTGGCCACCAGGAACTTGCCGTAGTTCATGTGCAGCGACCCCGCGAGCGGCCCGGCCAGAATGCGCAGCAGTGCCACGAAACGGCCGAAGAACACGGCCCACGCGCCGCGCTTCTGGAACACGAGCCTGGCGTGGTTCAGCTGTGTTTCGCCGAAGTGCTTGGGAAATTTCCGGCCCATCCACGCGAACAACCGAGGTCCGCCGCGCCGGCCGATGAGGTAGCCGAAGTTGTCACCGATGATCGCGCCCGCGCTCGCCCACACGCCGATCCACAACGGACTCAGGTCGTGGTGCTGTGACGCCAGCAGTGAGGCCGTGACCAGCACGATCTCGCCGGGCAGCGGGATGCCGAGCGACTCGATGCCGATCACCAGGCCGACGATCACGTACACGAGCAGAGGTGGGATGGCTTCGAGCCACTGTTCGATCGGCACGTCGCAACACTACCGTCGCCGCTGTGAACGACGTCGCATTAGCAGTCCTCGCGGGAATGCTCGCCACGGTCAACCCGTGCGGATTCGCCATGCTGCCTGCGTATTTGGCACTCGTCGCGCGCGACAGCCCGGTCCGGGCCTTCCTGTCCGGTTTGGTGATGACTGCCGGATTTGTCACCTTTTTCGGACTTTTCGGACTTGTCGTCGCACCGGTGGCCACGACGCTCAAGCGCTACCTGCCGTTCGTGACGGTCGTGATCGGGTTCGCCATGCTCGTGATCGGCGTGCTCCTGCTGCTCGGCAAGGAGCTCTACCTGAGGCTGCCGAAACTCCAGGCCGCCCCGAAGAGCCTCTGGTCGATGTACGGCTACGGCATCGCGTTCGCCATCGCCTCTCTCTCGTGCGCGATCGGCCCGTTCCTCGTGCTGGTCGGCGCCTCGCTGGAATCGGGCCTGCCCGCCTTCCTCGCCTACGCGCTCGGCATGGGTCTCGTGGTCACGGCACTGGCCGTGGCCGGTTCACTGCTCGCACCGCGCATCCGGAAGCTCCTCCCACACGTCGGACGCATCGGCGGTGTGGTGCTCGTGGTGATGGGTGCCTACGTGACGTACTACGGCGTCTACGAGCTGCGCCTCTTCCTGGCCAACGGCAGCCCGCAAGATCCCGTCGTGGAGGTCGCCGGCTGGCTCCAGACGCGGCTCAACCTGATCGTCGGCGCGCTGGGGCCGTGGCCGTTCGTGATCGTGCTGGTCGTCGCGGGTGCGTGGTGGCTGAACCGGAGGAGGCGCAAGGCCGTACGCCCAGACAGGAGGTGAGGAGCCCGATGCGCATCCTCGGACTACTGCTCGGAGTGCTGCTGCTCGCGGGGTGTGCCGAAAAGGCACCCGCCCCGGAGAAGTTCCAGTTCACCGCGAAGACGCTGGAGGGCGCCGAGTTCCGCGGCGACAAGCTCGTCGGCCAGCCGGCCGTGCTGTGGTTCTGGACGCCGTGGTGCCCGTCCTGCAACGCCGAGGCGGAGATGGTCGAGGAGACCGCCAAGCGGCACGACAAGGTCCAGTTCGTCGGCGTCGCGGCCGAGGACCAGCTCGACGCGATGAAGAAGTTCGTGTCCGACCACAAGATGAGCGGGTTCCCGCACCTGGCCGACCTCGACGGGTCCGTGTGGAAGCGGTTCGGGGTGACGGCCCAGCCCACGTTCGCGTTCGTCCGCACCGACGGCGGCGTGGAGCTTCTCACCGGCTCGCCCACCGAGGAACAGCTCGACCAGCACATCTCCGCTCTGACACCCAAGACCTGATCCAGGGGCATTACCAGTCCGAACAGCCCCACTATCACCAGTAGAGACAAAAAGACCCTGGGCTGTCGGGACCAACGCCTGGTTCGGCGTTGCGATCGAATTCGTATCGTCGAACCGGCCACGTGGCGATGCCGCGTTGCCTTGAGGAGGCAGGTGTCGATGGACTACATCCAGGTCTCGCTCGCGGAGGCCCTTCCCGAGCAGGCCAGGGACTACGCGTCTGCGCGCATCGGCTCGCTGGACCGGTACGCGCCCGACCGGGTCGACTTCGCCTGGGTCAACCTGACTTCGGACAAGGCAATGATCCACGCGCACGCCCGCTTCGACCTCAAGTGGGTCGAGGTGCAGGCGTACGCGGAAGCCAGCACCGTCACCGAGGTGATCGACCTGCTGCGTGAGCGCATGCGCCGGCAGCTCGTCTCAATGCACAACTGACCTCGGTGAACTGAACCCACCACTCGGCGGCGGACGGGTGGTGGGTTCAACACATCCTTTTCACGGGTCTGCCGAGTCGTCGAGCGGCACGATCAACGGGATCATTTCGCCACAGGTGTCGAAACTCGCCGCGCGCGTTCGTACAGAGGGCGAAAGGAGACCACCATGACCCAGAAGTACCTGCTCAGCATCTACCAGCCCGACGGTGAGACCCCTCCGCCCGAGGTCCTCGACCCGATCATGGCCAACCTCCAGAAGCTCAACGAGGAGATGCAGGCCAAGGGCGCGTGGGTGTTCGCGGTCGGCCTGCACCCGCCGTCGACCGCGACCGTGCTCAGGGCGAAGGACGACGACGTGCTGATGACCGACGGCCCGTTCACCGAGGGCAAGGAGCACATCGGTGGCTTCACCGTCATCCAGGCGGAGGACCTCGACGAGGCGCTGGAGTGGGGACGCCGGCTCGCCGCCGTGCTGAGTCCGCTGTCGATCGAGGTCAGGCCGATCGTCTTCTGATGATCGACGAGATCTTCCGGGCGGAGTACGGCCGCGCGGTGTCCGTCCTGACCCGCGTCCTCGGCGACATCGACCTCGCCGAGGAGGCGGTGCAGGACGCCTTCACCACGGCCGCCGAGCAGTGGCCGGTCAAGGGCGTTCCGCCGGCACCTGCGGGCTGGATCATCACGACCGCCCGCAACCGCGCCATCGACAGGCTGCGCCGAGAGAGCAAAGGCCACGAGAAGCACGCGCAGGCCGCGTTGCTCCAGCACGAACCGGAGGAGGAGGTGGGAGACGTGCCGGACGACCGTCTGAGGCTGATCTTCACCTGCTGCCACCCGTCGCTGGCTCTGCAGGCCCAGGTCGCGCTGACGTTGAAACTCCTCGGCGGCCTCACCACGGCGGAGATCGCCAGGGCGTTCCTCGTGCCGGAACCCACGATGGCGCAACGGATCGTGCGCGCGAAGGGCAAGATCCGCGCGGCCCGCATCCCGTACCGGGTGCCGCGCGACGCCGACCTGCCCGGACGCCTCAAGGCCGTGCTCGCGGTCGTGTACCTGATCTTCAACGAGGGCTACCTCGACAAACAGGACCTGGAGACCGAGGCGATCCGGCTCGGACGGGTGCTCGCCCAGCTCATGCCGGACGAGCCGGAGGTGTGGGGGCTGCTCGCGTTGATGCTGCTCGTCGCGTCACGCCGGGACGCCCGGCTGCGCGACGGTGAGCTGGTGGTGCTCGAACACCAGGACCGGTGGCGGTGGGACGCGGACCTGATCGCGGAAGGGCAGGACATCGTGCGGAGATGCCTGCGCTGGAACCAGCCCGGGCAGTACCAGATCCAGGCCGCCATCAACGCCGTGCACAGCGACCCACCTACCGACTGGCATCAGGTCGTGGCGCTCTACGACCAGCTTCTGGCGATCGCGCCCAGTCCAGTCGTGGCGCTGCATCGCGCCGTGGCGGTCGCCGAGACACAAGGGCCGGCGAAGGCGCTGGAACTCCTCGACGCGCTCGACCTCGACCGCTACCACCTGTTCCACGCCATACGCGCCGATCTGCTGACCCGGCTCGGCGAGGACCCGCGCGCAGCACTGGAGGCCGCGCTCGAGCGGGCGGAACACCCGGCCGAACGCGACCTCCTGCGCACACGGTTAAGCCTTGCGACGGCGGACCAGCAGGATCACGCCGACCAGCGCGAGCAGAACGACCAAGATCCACAGCCAGGCGGGGACGCCACCGGACTCTGACGTCGTGGTCGACGGGGGAGCGTTCGAGACTGGCGCGCTCATCGTCACGGACGACGACGGGGCAGCGGACGAGGTCTGCGCCGTGAGAGCCACCGTGAAGGTGAACGTGCCGGAGATGACGTCACCGTCGTCGGCCTGCGCCTTCCACGCGAGTGTGTGCGCTCCGGCGTGCGCGGTCGCACCGTCGATTGTCGCCGTGATCGTCTTGTCGACGGCGTGGGCCTGGGTGACCGGCCAGGTGGCGCCGTCCGGCCCTGTCACGGTGATCGCGTCACCGTCGGGGAGGCTGACGACGTCGCTGAACGTCAGCTCGATGGTCTTGGGCGGGGCGTCGAGGGTCGCGCCGGACGCCGGGTTGCTGCTCTTGAGCTCTGCGTGGGCCTGTGCGGGGACGGCCACGGCCGTCGCGGCGAGCAGTGCCAGCACGAGCGCGCTGAAGTAACGCCTCACGTGCGCAGCGTAATGGTCAACATGCGATAAGTGGTTCCCTGTCGGATTAGACAGGGTGGTTGTCTCTCGACACGCTGTCGATTTCACTGACCGGCATGCACGACTTCCTACGCGTGCTCTACGAGGACCATCAACTCAGTCTGCTGAACTTCGCCACCCGGCTGACCGGAGACCGCGCGGCCGCCGAGGACGTGGTCCAGGAGACCTTCCTGCGAGCGTGGCGGCATCCCGAATCGTTCGCCGACGGGACTTCCGCTCGTGGCTGGCTGATCACGGTGGCGCGCAACGTGGTCATCGACCGGATCCGGGCGAGAACCGTGCGGCCGCACGAGACCGGCGAGCACGAACCGGAACCGGTTCCGGATCACGCTCAGCGCGTGGTGGACGCGCTTGTGATGGATGCGGTGCTCTCATCACTGTCCTATGAACACCGTCGCGTGCTCACCGAGCTCTACTACAACGGCCGCACCTACAACGAGACCGCTGTGCGTCTGGGCGTGCCGGCGGGGACGGTGAAGTCCCGGACGCACTACGCGTTGTGCGAGCTACGCCGACAGTGGGAAGCCGGCTAGGTTCTCGAACCGCGGCCTGCCCGGCGCGCTTCGATCCGCCACCAACGAGATCCGGTCGGCGATCCAGATGCCGCTGATCGCCTGGCCCGCGGCCCTGGCCGGCACCCGGCCGCGCGCGAGCACCACGAAGGCCTGGAACGGCTGCGGATGCGTGACCGGCACGATCGGCGCGGTCGCCTCGAAGACGGCCGCGCCCAGGTCGTCCAGCCCGGCCACCGGAACGCCGATCCACCCTCCGAGCGCCCGCGTCCTCGGTCCCAGCGCGCACGGAGTCGCCGGTGCGCCTTCGAGCGCGTCGGTGAGCGCCTCGACCAGGTCCGGCACGAGCCGGTCGGGCACGGTGCCCAGGGGGCGCACCTTGATCAGCCACTGGGCGGGCACGGACCACGCGATCCCCGGTGCCCGCTCCAGCACACCGAGAACGTCGACGATCTCCGGCGGAGGCCAGATGGCGACGGAGAGTCTCACACCGGAGATTGTGGGACACGCGGCGTGAGTGTGGACAGCGACACCACCCACGCGAGCGCGGCGCACGCCCCGGCGGCGATCAGCGGCGCCACCGGAACCACGTCGTACAGCACGGTGCTCAGCCACGGCCCGACGAGGACCGCCAGCCCGTTCACCGCGTAGACCAGACCCGCGACGAGGCCCTGGCGCTCCGGTCCGGCACCGAGCGTGGCCGCCGCGGCGAACCCGGTGACCGCGAACCCGAGCCCGACCGCCACGACCAGGTACCCGAACGCCGTCAGCCACACCGACTGCGTGACCGCCAGGATCGCGTACCCGGCCAGTGCGATCGGCGCGCCGGTGCGCGTCAACCGGGCTGCGGGCCACTTCAACAGCGGTACGGCCACACCTTGCGTCACGACCAGACCGAGGGCGGAGGCGGCCAGCACGCCGCTGACAGCCGCCACGGAGGTGCCGACCTCCAGCCGGTCCTTGGCGAGCAACGTGATCACGACCTGCGACAGCCCGAACGACAGGTACATCAGGAACCCGAAGCCGAATGCGGGCACCAGCTCCCACGGTCGTGCGGGGACGTGCTGCTGCGGACGTTCGACGGGTTTGACGGTGACGAGGACGAAAGCCGTGATCAGCAGCGCGAGCACGGGCGCGAGGTAGAGCGGCAGCATCAGGGAGACGGCCGTGAGCACGCCACCGATCGGCGGTCCTGCCAACGCGGCGAGGCCTTGCGCCGCACCGACCAGGCCGACGGCTTTGGTGCGTTCTCCCTCGTCCACCGTGACGATGCCCGCGACGGCGAGCGCGGCGACGGGCAGCACGGCCAGCCCGGCACCCAGCAGCACGCTGCGGAACGCCAGCACGACCACGAACGCCTGGTCGGACGTGAGCGTCTCGTCCAGGCCGAACGTCACCGCAGCGGCGAACCCGCCGAGCCCGACCACGCACAGGCCGAGCCCGGCGACCAGCACGGTCCGCGGCCCGGCCACGTCGAGCAGCCATCCCCAGAGCGGGCTGGACAGGGTGACCGCCACGGCGGCGATCGCGATCACGAGACCCAGCTGATTCGCGGAGAGGTCGAGCTCGCGGGACAGTGGAGCGAGGACCGGGACGACCAGTTGCAGTGTGGCGTACATCGCCAGCAGTGCGACCAGCAAGGGTGTCAGGGATCTGGGCACGCGTTTCCCCCTCGGATGCGACGGCGACGAGAGAGTAATAGTTCAGCCCGCTGAACAGATGGTTTGGCGCCCGATGCAGTCGGGTAACCCGCGCCCTAACTGATCAAGACGACCTAGGAGCGGTTTGGCTCGCGACCAGGCAGCGAGGACGGGTGAGGCGGCGCATCTGCCCCTGGGCAGGCAGCGGCCGAGTCTCGCCGCCGTCCGTCGCTGGGCACGGTTGCGGCTCGTGGGAGAAGACCTCGATTGCGTGGGTGACGTGTTGCTGGTGGTGAACGAGCTCGTCAGCAACGCCTACCGGTACACGTCCGAGCCGTCGTTCCTGCGTGTCGTCGTGGAGAAGGCCAAGATCCGAGTCGAGATCGAGCACGACGCTCGCGCGCACCCCCCGTTGCGGAAGGTCTCCCGCCCGCAACGGGGATACGGCCTGGTCCTGGTCGCGCGGCTGTCGGATCGCTGGGGTGTGGACCGTGCTCACGGTGGCACCGTGGTCTGGGCGGATTTGCCGAGGTTTCCGTGATTGAAGTTCGGTGGGTTTCGATCTGCGCGTTGCTGGGTACGGATCCTGCTGCCTTGAGTGAACAGGGCACGGGGAGATGCTGATGGGTATTGCAGGACGGTCCGGCGAACGCCTGGACCTCGTCCTACCAGACGGAACGCTGCCGCTTGCCGATGTCAGGGCGGAGGTTCGCCGCCTGCTCAGGGGGATGCACGAGAACGTTGTGGTCGACGTGATGGTCGTGGCCACGGAGCTTGTGAGCAACGCGTATCACCACGCCTCCGGGCCGCGTCGTGCCCGTGTCCTTCGCCTTCCGGAGCGCGAGGTCGTGCGGGTCGAGGTCGACGACGGGACGCCTGGCCGGTTCCCGCAGCTGGGCCGGATGGGGTTTCTGGGGCGCAGGCAGCGCGGATTGTTGCTGGTCAACGGCTTGGCGCAGGTGTGGGGGCACTACCGGTTCCCGGACCTGAAAACCGTCTGGGCGGACGTGTCCTCGGTCAGATGAGGGTTTTGGCGACGTAGGCGGCGGCCTCGGCGATGAGCGCCTCGTCGTACTGGGCGTCCGCGGCCGGTTTGCTGGACATGATCGCGATCAGGATCGGCTCGCGGTTCGGCGGCCAGGCGATCGCGATGTCGTTGAGGGTGCCGTAGTCGCCGGTGCCGGTCTTGTCGGCGACCCGCCAGTCCCGCGGCACGCCCGCCCGGATGCGCTTGGCTCCCGTCGTGTTGCGCTCGAGCAGGTCCCTGAGGAAGTCGCGCTTGGCCTGCTCGAGCGCGTCGCCGAGCACGAGCCGCTGGTAGTCCGTGCCGAGCGAGCGCGGGGTGGCGGTGTCGCGGGGGTCGCCGGGCGTGGCGCTCGTGATGTCGGGCTCGATGCGGTCCATGCGGGTTTCGAGGTCGCCGAGCTCGCGCAGGTACCTGGTGAGCTCCACCGGGCCGCCGAGGTCGCGCAGCAGCAGGTTGCCGGCCGTGCCGTCGCTGTAGCGGACCGCCGCGTCGCACACGTCGCGGAGCGTCATGCCGGTTTCGACGTGCTGACTGGTGATCTTCGAGCTCTTCATCAGGTCTGCCGAGCTGTAGGTGACGACGGTGTCGAGGTGCGTCATCGGGTTGCGGTGCAGCACAGCGGCCGCGGCGAGGCCCTTGAACGTCGAGCAGAACGCGAACCGCTCGTCGGCGCGGTGTTCGATCGTGCCGACACCGGCCGCGTAGACGCCCAGTCGCGCGCCGTACTTCTTCTCCAGCTCGAACAGGGCGTCGTGCTTGATGGGCGTCGTGCTGGCCGGGGTGGAGGTCGTCGTCTGCTGGGGTGCTGGTGCGGCTGTGCAGCCCGCGAGGGGGAGCAGGGCCAGCGACTTGAGCAGCGTGCGTCGTGCGGTCACGCTCTCACGCTATTGGATCTCCGAAATGCGCTGCGACGGGTCCGCCGTGACGGCCCGCAGGACGTTCTCGAACGCCTCGAGCAGCGCCGTTGCCTGCGACGGCTCGAACAGCAGCGAGTTGTAGATGACGTGCCCGCCGGACTCGTGCAGGTGGAACGTCACCTCGGACTTCACGATCACCGGTCCGCGTTGCCTGGCCTCGAACGGTGTCGCGGTCACTCCAGGAAGCTCGAGCGCCGGTACCGGAGGCACGAGCTGGAACGTGAGGCGCAGCGGAATGCCCTCCACAACCTCGTGGAACGGCACCTCCTGGTGTGCGTGCGCGGCGGCGGTGGTCGCCCGCACGCGCCGGAGCACCTCGCGGAAGTCCGGGTCGCCGGACAGGTCGGTCCGCAGCGCCACGACCTTCGCGAAGAACCCGATCACCCGCTCCAGTTCGGGCCGCACCCGGTTGGCCATCGGTGTGCCGACCACGACGTCGGTGGCCCGAGTGGTCCGGGACAGCAGGACCTTGAACGCCGACAGCAGCACCTCGTACGGCGTCGCCTGCTCTTGAGTGGCCAGCGCGGCGACCTTCACCAGCAGCTCAGGGGCCGGCGACCACGGCAGCAGCTCGCCCGGTCCGAGCGGGTTGAGGTCGCGACCGGCCTTCGCCGGCAGCTCGATCGGGCTCATGCCCTCCAGGTGCTGCCGCCAGTACTTCTCGTGCTCGGGCGACAGGGTTTCCCGCTCCCACAACGTGAAGTCGGCGTAATGAACGTCCGGTGCGGGCGCGGTGCCGTTCAGCTCCTCGATCAGCAGGCCTTGTGACCAGCCGTCGCTGACGAGGTGATGCATGGTCAGCAGCAGCACGTGGTCGTCATCCGCGAGTTTGAGAACGCGTGCCCGCAACAACATCCCGCTCGCGAGATCGAACGGCACGGTCATCTCGTCGCCCGCGATGAACGCCGCTTCTTCGGCCGAGGGCGCGTCGACGACCTTGAGCGGCACGGGTTGCGCGGGCCGGACCTCCTGAACCACGACGCCGTCCCGTTCGACGAACGCCGTCCGCAACGCCTCGTGCCGCCGCACCACTCGGTCCAGCCCCGCCTGAAGATGGCCGAGGTCGAGTGATCCGTGCAGGCGCAGGGCCAGCGGCACGGTCCAGAACCCCGCGGCCAGCACCGAGCCGAACCACCGGTTGCCCTGGTTCTGCGCGATCGACAGCGGAACCGGGCCGCGCGGGCGAGGAGTCACCGGCCTGGTCCACGACCGTTCGCCCGACAGCACGCGCGCCAGTCGTTCGGGGGTGCGGTGGTGGAACAACGCGGGCAACGGCAGCTCGGCGCCGAGCTCCGCGCGGACCCGGGAGATCACGCGGGTGGCGACCAGGGAATGGCCGCCCAGCGCGAAGAAGTCGTCGGTGGCGCCCACGTCCTCGACACCAAGTACGTCCGCGAACACCTGGCACAGCGCGGCTTCCTCGGTGGTGCGCGGCCGGACGTGCGGCGAGCGGAGCGCGGGAGCGGGCAGCGCACGGCGGTCGATCTTGCCGTTCGCCAGCACCGGGAACGACGTCAGCGGCACGAAGACCGACGGCACCAGCTGGACGGGCAGCTGTGAGGCGCAGTACGAAGGCAGATCATCGGTCTCGCCGGTCACGTAGGCGACGAGTTGCTTGTCCCGCAAGACGACCACGGCTCGCGTGACCGCCGGGTGGGCGTTGAGCACGGCCTCGACCTCGCCCGGCTCGACCCGCACACCGCGGATCTTCACCTGGTCGTCGACCCGTCCGTGGAACTGCAGCTGACCGTCGTCGCTCCACGACGCGAGGTCGCCCGTCAGGTACATGATCTCGCCCGGCTCGTGCGGGTTCGCCACGAAGTTCCGGGCGGTCAGCTCAGGACGTCGGTGATAACCGGACGCGAGCCCTGCTCCCGACACGCACAGCTGGCCGGCGACACCGATCGCGGCCGGCAGCAGGTTCGCGTCGAGCAGGTGGACGCGGGTGTTGTCGATGGGACGGCCGATTGGTGCCGTAGCAGGCCATTCCAGGACGTTGGCGGGCAGCGAGTAGGAAGTGATGACGTGCGACTCGGCCGGACCGTAGTGGTTGTGGACCCGCAGCCACGGCCTCAGCGCGCAGAAGTTGCGCAGCCGGACGTCCAGCGTCAGCGGTTCGCCGGCCTGCGAGATGTGCCGCATCGACGCGAACGACGGTTCCTCGTCCAGCACCGCCCGCAGCACCGAGTCCGGCACGAACAGCCGGGTGATCTGCTGAGCGTCCAGCCAGGCGGCGAACGCGGCCGGGTCGCGCCGGACCTCGTCGTCCGGGATGACCAGGGTGCCGCCGAACAGCAGTGCCGAGAAGATCTCCTGCACCGACACGTCGAACGTTGGGGTGGTGAACTGGGCGGTGCGGCTGTCCAGCTCTCGTTCGAGGGCCTTCTCCTGCCACCACAGCAGGTTCACGACGCACCTGGAGGGCATCAGCACGCCCTTGGGGCGCCCGGTCGAGCCGGACGTGTAGATCATGTACGCCGGTGCGGCCGGATCCACCCGTTCCAGGGCGGTGTCCGGCTGCGAGTCCGCATCGGACGGACACAGTGGACGGTGGAACAGCACGCGGTTCCGGCTCACCACCACAGTCAGCTGCGCGTCGTCGACCAGGAACTGGATCCGGTCGAGGGGGTGCTCGGGGTCGATCGGCACGTACGCCGCACCGGCCTTCAGCACACCCAGGATCGACACGATCAGGTCAACGCCCCGGTCCAGGCAGAGCCCGACCAGGTCGCCGGCAGCGACTCCCTTGGACCGCAACAAATGCGCGAGCTGGTTGGACCGCCGGTCCAGTTCGCGGTAGGTCAGGCAGTCGGCGCCGTGCTCGACCGCGACCGCGTCCGGCGTGGTCAGCACCTGCTCGGCGAACAGGTCGGGAACGCTCACGTCGGGCAGGTACTCGGAGGTGGAGTTCCACCGCTCCAGCAGCACCGCCTCGTCCTGGTCGATCATCGAGATCTCCGACAGGCGCTGGTCGTTCGACGCGGTGAGCACCCGCGCGAGGTGGGTCAGGAACCGGCAGATCCGCGGCCGGTCGAACAACGCCCGGTTGTAGAGCACCCGGCCGTTCTGGATCTCGATGTCGAAGCTGGTGAACGCGACCTCGGGGTCGTAGAGATCCCGGCGCGGCCGCAGATCCACCCGCACTTGCACCAGCGGATGCCGTGACAGGTCGCGTTCCGGCGCCACCAGATCGACGACCTGGTCGAACGGAACGAGCTGCGAGGAGGCCGTGGCGAGCAGTTCGGCCGTCAACCCGCACAGCTCGCCGAACGCCGGGTCACCGGACAGATCTCCGCGCAGCACCACCAGTTCGTCAGCCACGACAACGCCGACAGGAACGTCGACAGACCGCGTGTAGCGACTCAGAACCACCTGCAAGGCCGCCAGCAGCGCATCGGAGTCGACGTCCACCGACCACGGCACGACACCCGCCTCGGGCCTGTGCAGCGGCGGTCGCGGCCGGTCCGTCGGCAGCTCCAGCACCGGCAGGTCCCGCAGCTGCTCCAGCCAGTACTCGGGCGAACCGGTTGGCGCTTCAGGAAAAGCGCCGCCCAGCACCGACTCCAGCACGCGGATGTCACCGAGAATCCCGTGCATCGTCAGCACCAGCAGCGACGAGTTGATCTCCAACGCCCGCACGAGCGGCCCGGTGCGCAGGTCGAACGGTTCGGTGATCTCGGCACGAACCGCTGCCCGCACATCGGAGACCTGAGCGGTTCGCGTGACGACGGGCGGCCCACCGGGGACGGGCCGCCCGTCGTCGTCGAACCGGACCAGGAGGGTGTCCGGCACGCTGATGACGGCAGGGGTGGTGATCAGCGTGACGTGATGGCCGGGGTTGCCGGGGTCGAGCTGGTCCAGGAACCACATGCGGCGCCGGGTGTGGTCGGTCACGGTGCCTCCCGCTGCGAGTCACCGAGAACGCTAGCGGCGAGAATCTGGTCGGATCCCTCGAATCCGCTGGTCTAGCCCAGCACGGGCCTTCTCCGCGTCGCGGTGGCACGCTTGGTGCATGACCGACGAGGACGGGACTGAAGGGGACGTGTGCACACGTCAGCTGCTTCCCGGTCTGCGTTGGGGCACAACGGTTCTCCCGTGCGCCTGCGTGCGGTGCGGACCGCCTGAACCGCCGTCTCAGGCGGTCGACCGGCGCACGACGTGATCGGCCCGCGGCAGGTGCATCGTGAGGTGCGCGCGATCGCCCCGCAGCACGACCCATGATCGTTCGATCGGGACACCGCGGAAGTCGTGGGCCATCCACGCGATCGACAGGACCGGTGTGGCGGGCCTGATGTCGAGCATCCCGGCGATGCGCGGCGTGGCCAGCGCGGTGGTGCACCACGGGTGCAGCTCGCCGAAGCGGACCTTGTACCTGTCGACGAGGAACCTCCGCAGCGGCGCACTGCGGTCGTAGGCCTCGGCCAGGCCGGGGAACTGGGAGGCGCGCAGGTACGTCGATCGCACGCCGATCGGCTCGTCCCCTCGGACGAGGATCGACTCGACGTTGATCACGTCCTGCGCGCCGACAGTCCGCACCACGATCGACTCGCGGGTGGCGAGGTCCTGGACGATGGCGTCCAGGCTCAGCCGGTGGACCTGCTTGCGGGGCGCGACGGCCGTGCCCTGCCGGCCGGCCTTGCGGATGAGCTTGCCCTCGAGCACGAGTTCGTCCAGCGCCTTGCGGATCGTGGTGCGGGACATGCCGAACAGCTCGGCGAGCTCGCGTTCCGGCGGGAACCCGGTGTTGTCGGGCAGCTCGCTCAGCAGGTCGAGGAGCTTGGTCTTGGCCTGGTAATAGCGTGGGATGGCGGACACACCCGGACGCTATTTCCGTCCGATAACTGGCGACTCATCGCGCTTCCTCGGCGTCCGGAATCGACCCGATCTCCCGATACATCCGGGAAGCTTCTTCTCGGTTTCCCCGGAGGTAGGCGACGGCCGCGTCCTTCCAGCGTGACCATGACACCCCGGCCAGGCACTGCGGGCCGTGACCCGCGGCGGCGAGCACCATCGGCAGGCTGACGCCGATCGGGCCGGTGATCTGCCGGCCGGGCAGCAGGGTGAGCAGCTCGTCCACCTCGGCGTTTTCGCCGTCGAGCAACGCGATTCGCGCCCGCAGCACGAGCGGGTGCTGCAGTTCGCCCGGATGTGCTTTGGCCCTGGCTGATTCCAGGGCTTTCGCCGCGTCGGTCCGCGCACCGGCGTGGTCACCGGTCAGCAGCCTGATGCGGCCGCGGATGGAGTAGAGGTACGGCTGGCTGGGAGCGTTCCCGATCGCCTCGTCGAGGTTCTGCAGCGCCTCGTCGTAGCGGCCTTCCCAGAACAGCTCGACGTAGCGGGACGAGTCGAGCCAGGAAAGCGTGTAGTTGTCGCCGTGCCGCAGCGCCGCCACCCGTGCCTCGGCGCGGACGGCTTTGCGTGCGCGGGTGTCGCCGAGCGTCGCGTACGCGCTGCCCAGGTTGAACAGGCCCAGGCTGGGGGAGAGCCCGGCTTTGCGTCGTTCGGCCACGGCTTCGCGGATGTCGTCGACACCCTCCGGCTCGCCGATCTTGACCCTGGCCAGGCCCAGCGTCTCCAGGGCGACCCCTCGGTCCAGCCCGGTCGCACCGGTCAGCGCCGCCCGTGCCGTGGTGATCGCTTCCTCGGCGCGGCCCACCAGCGTCAGCGAGTGGGCGGCGTGCGCGAGAACGCCGCAGGTCCGCTCGCTCGGCTCGGCCTGCTCCAGGAACGCCAGCGTGCGGTCCAGCTGGCGGTGGGCCTCCTGGTGGTCGCCGCGGTGGTAGCAGGCCCTCCACGCCGCCCTGGAGGCTTCCGCGGCGCCCGCGAAGTCCTGCTTCGCGATGTGGAGGTCCACCGCCTCGGCGAGTTCCTCGGTGCCTTCACCGTCCCAGGCCAGGCTCGATCCCAGCAACGTCAGCAGCGCGGCCCGGTCCTCGTGTCCAGGCGGGCACACCGCGAGCGCCGCCTGGTAGGAGCGCACAGCCGTGGCGCGTGCCGCGAGTCCGGTCGCCTTGCGCCCTGCCTCGGTGAGTGCCTCGCGCGCCTTCTGACCGAGGATGTCGCACGGACGTCCAGCGGCTTCGGCCAGCCACACGGCCTGCTGGAAGTGGTGCGCCAACAACGGAACGTGCTCCAGCGGCAGCGCTTTGAGCCACTCCGCCGCGTGGTAGTGCTTCATGGCCTTGGTGGTGCGCGGGACCCGGTCGTACGCGACGTCGCGCACCAGCACGTGGCTGAACGTGTACTCGGCCTCGCCGACGACGTTGCTGGTGGCACTGCGCTTGAGGAAGTCCCTTTGCCGCAGCACTTCCAGGCAGCGCGTGACCTCGGCGACCTCACGCTCGGCGACGGCAGCCACCGCGCCCGGCCACACGGTCGCGCCGATGACGGCCGCGTCCTGCAGCACGA
This sequence comes from Lentzea sp. NPDC005914, assembly GCF_040629405.1. Taxonomy (NCBI): domain Bacteria; kingdom Bacillati; phylum Actinomycetota; class Actinomycetes; order Pseudonocardiales; family Pseudonocardiaceae; genus Lentzea; species Lentzea sp. NPDC005914. The sequence goes on from NZ_JBEXVQ010000007.1 coordinate 235,759, forward strand.
CCTTTTCCAGCGGTGGCAACGAGTCGAGCCGCGCGCCGATGACCGTCTGCACGGTGTCGGGCAGGGTGTCCTGGTCGCCGTCGCGGAGCATGCGCACGTACTCGCCGGCGAACAGCGGGTTGCCCGCCGAACGCTGGAGCAGCTCTGGCAGGTCCGCCGTCACCTCGTGGCGGGTCGTCAGCATCTTGAGCAGCAGCGTGGTGTCCTCTTCGGACAGTGCGTCGAGACTGACGACCTCGCCCCAGGACGGACGGCGTTCCAGCAGCTCGGGCCGTGCCGTGGCGAGGACGAGCAGAGGCACGTCGTCGGCGGTGCCGGCGAGTCCGTGCAGGTAGTCCAGCAGCAGGTCGTCCGCCCAGTGCAGGTCCTCGACCACGACCACGAGCGGTTCGGCGGCGATGTGCTCGATCAGCCTGCGCCACGCCATCAGCACGTCGCTGCCCTGCCCAACCACGCCGAGCAGTGCGCACAGCTGCATGACCAGCCACGGGTCGTCGCTGATCGCCTTGACCTTGTCCGTGACGACGTCCGGCGGGTCGGAGTCGAGGATTCCGGCGTGGCCGCGCACGATCTGGGCGAGCGGGGCGAACACGTCGTCGCGGCCGAACGGGGGAGTGCGACCGGTCAGGGTCCTTCGCCCGGCGGCGAACTCCCTGACGAGCCGGGACTTTCCCGTGCCCGGCTCACCGACGAGCGTGATCAGCCGCGGCCGTTTCGCGCGCTGGACCTGCTCGTACGCCTCGCACACCGCGGCCATCTCGCTCGACCGGCCGACGAACGGCGTGTCGTCTCCGGCGGGCGTGAGCGTGCGGTCGGTCGTCGGGCAGGTCCTGACCTCGCCTCGGGCAGCCTGAGCGACGAGTCTCAGCGCGCCGTCCAGCAACGTGCCGCCGACTTCGAGCTTGTCTCCGGACGTGACCAGCGCCGGGCCCGTGCACACAGCCGCCGCGGCCGGGTGGCTGCCGGTGATCTCGAACGCCGCGCGCACCGCCCGTGCCGCGTCGTCCTCGCGGCCGGCCGGGGCGCCGAACGCCGCGCACACCGTCGACCCCAGGGTCGTGACGATCACGCCGCCGAGACCCTCGATCTTCTCGCTGATCGCGGCGACGGAGGACTCCAGCAGTTCGTCCGCGGCCTCGTCGGCGCCGTCCAGTTCGAGACGGGTCACCAGAACGCTGACCTTCTTGCGTTCCAGCACGAGCGGGTGTTGCGCGGCCGTGAGCGCGAGCGACTCGTCCTGCGTTAGGATCGCCTGCTCCAGCGCCACCAGGTCGCGGCCCGGGTCGATGCCGAGCTCCGCCGCGAACCTCTCCCGTGCCGCGCGGAAAGCGGCGAGCGCGTCGGCCTGCCTGCCGGACCGGTAGAGGGCGAGCATCAGCTGGCCCTGCAAACGTTCCCGGAGCGGGTGATCACGCACCAGCGCCTCGAGTTCCGCGGTCACCTCGCGGTGTTTTCCGCACGCCAGCTCGGCGTCGAACCTGTCCTCGACCGCGATGTCGCGCAGGTGCCCGATCTCGACGAGCGCGGGCCACGTGACGCCGTCCGCGACCAGGTCGGCGAGCACCGGTCCGCGCCACAACGCCAGCGCGTCCCTGAGGATCGTGGCCTTCTGCTCGGGCCCGGGAGCGGTGATCGCTCTGGCCACCGCGGCGCGGAACCGGTGCAGGTCAACGCGATCCGGTTCCGCGCGCAGCAGGTAGCCGGGTTTGCGGGTGACGAGGTCGAGCTCGGCTTTGCGCAGCGCCGACACGACGTTGAGCAGGATTCCGCGTGCTGTCGGTGGATGCCCGTCCGGCCACAACGCCTCGGTCAGCTCGCTGATCGACACCACGCGCCCGGCGTTGAGCAGCAGGAACCCGAGCGTCGCCCGGCGGGTGAACCCGCCGAGCTGAAGCTCGTGGCCGTCCACGCGGACCTGCAGTGGTCCGAGGACGTTGAACTCGACTGACATCGGTTCGGACCATACCGTCACTCCACCAGCCGGACCCCCGGATGACGTGGCCGGTCGAACAGCGTCGTTCTCCTGTGCTTGAGGTGGAGGTCGAAGAACGCGGCCACGTAGTCGTGCTGAGCCTTCAGCGCGTCCCGCGGGTCGATCGTCCCGATGAGACTCTCGCGGTGCTGTGGGGTGATGGCCGCGATCTGGGGCACGGCCCACTGCAGGTCGCTGAAGCCGAAGTGCGCGCCGTCGTCGAGGTGCACGTCCCGCTTCCACCCGCGCTGGTGGTGCCAGAACTCGGCCCACGTCCTGGTCAGGCTGGTGTCGACGTGTGACAGCTCGCGCTCGCCGTCGTCGCCGCCGAACAGCAGGAACGGCCGGTCGAGGCCTTCCGTGACGACCCGGCCGGGCGAGTAGGGGCCGCCGTCGCCGGTGTGCTCCATGCCGCCGTCGATGTTGATGCCCGCGTCGAACCTGCGGTCGCCGGCCATCGTCTCGCCGGCGGTGTAGCCGCCGATGGAGTGCCCGGCGATGCCGACCTTGCCCAGATCGGCGTTCCGGGTGAGCCTGGGCAGTTGGTCGAGCACGAACCTCATGTCGGCCACCCGCGTGTCGATGACCTTCTTCATGGTGGCCGGGCTGCCGTCCACCCCGCCGTACTCGATGCGATTGCCGGGGAACTCCACGGCGAACGCCTCGTGCGTGTGGGAGACGGTGACCACGACGTAACCGCGGCTGGCGAGGTCGTCCGCCGTGCTCGTGTAGAACTCGCGCGGCGCCTGCAGGGCCGGGGAGAACAGCACGACCGGCCACCTGTTCTTGATCGGTGGAGCGTCCACACGGGCCTGTCTGCGCGTGCCGCTCCAGCCGACCGTCCCAGCCGGAACGTCGAGGAACGCCGGGCTGGAGATGATCGGGTCGGCGGCCTTGGCGAAGCCCTCCGAGAGCATGGGCGCCTGGTGCCCGCGGCGCTGGGCCGGGTAGCTGACGGTGACCATCAGTTCCCGGTTCTTCGACGGTTGGAACGGGTCGAGCCGCGTGGAATCGATGAGGTGAGCGTCGAACGTCCCGACCGGGAACGGGCCGCTGACCTGCGGTGACACGAGTGCGGACGCGGCGAGGACGGCCGCGGTGAGCAGGTGCATTGTTGATCTACCCCCTTCGCGCGGCAGCCTTCCAGCCGCCCACTGAGAGGGCGCTGAGAGCTTGTGGCGGGGGTGATCCAGTGCCAAGTTGGTCGTTGACGTACCAGTGGGGCCTCTGGGTGGGGAGATCACGGATGCGGCGGACAACGGTGTTCGGGCTGCTGGCGGCGTGCGGCTTGCTCGCGGGCTGTCTCGGGCAGACGCGGGAGGGTGATCAGGCGCGCAACGCCGACGCCAAGGAGATCACGCTGACGATCGTCGCCAACGCGGCGCAGGGCGGGAAGAACGCCCGCGGCGCGAACTGGCTGCAGAACTGGGTGATCCCGAAGTTCACCGAGCAGCAGAAGGCTCGCGGAGTCACGGCGACGGTCAAGTTCGAGCAGAACGGCACCGGCGACGAGGACTTCAAGACCAAGGTCGCGCTGGACCTGAAGACCGGCGGCGGTGGCGACATCATCGAGATCGACGGCATCTGGCTCGGCGAGTTCGCGCAGGCCGGGCAGATCAAGCCCCTGGACGACGTCGTCGGCGGGACGAACTGGGACGGCTGGGACAAGATCCCCAAGGCCGTGCAGGGGCTCGGCGAGTTCGAGGGCAAGCGGTACGGCGTGCCAATGGGCACCGACGGGCGGGTGCTGTTCTTCAACAAGAAGCTGTTCGCGCAGGCGGGGTTGCCCGCGGACTGGCAGCCTCGGTCGTGGCAGGACGTGCTCGACGCGGGGGCTCGGTTGAAGTCCCTGCCCGGCGTCACGCCGCTTCAGCTCAACGCCGGGACCGCGATGGGCGAGGCGACGACGATGCAGGGCGTGCTGCCCGCGTTGGCCGGCACCGGCAAGCCCATCTACGACAACGGGAAGTGGCAAGGGGACTCGGCGCAGCTGAAGGACGTTCTGGGGCTGTACCAGAAGGTCTACGGCGGCGGCCTCGGCGATCCCGTGCTGCAGCAGGAGGCCAACGGCCGGCAGCGGTCGTTCCAGCTGTTCAGCGAGAACAAGATCGGCATCCTGCTGGAGAGCGACTACTTCTGGCGTTCGGTCGTCGAGCCCAAGAACGGTGTCGCCAAGATGGCGGACCGTGACACGGCCGTGGGCTGGGCGTTGGTTCCGGCCAAGTCTTCTGGCGCGGGCGTGGGCGGGCAGGACTTCGTGAGCATGTCCGGCGGTGGCGTGCGGGTGATCAACCCGAACACCAAATATCCGAAGCAGGCGTGGGAGTTCATGCAGTTCCTCAACTCCGCCGAGGCCGTGAAGGAGTCGCTGGCGGGCACGGCGCAGCTCACGCAGCGGCAGGACGTGAACGACGAGGTGCTCAAGGGCGACCCGATGCTGACGTTCATCGCGGAGAAGGTCCTGCCGATCACCCGATACCGGCCGGGGCTCGCCAGCTATCCCAAGGTGTCGGCGGCTCTGCAGCAGGCGACGGCGGACATCGTGTCCGGCAAGAGTCCGGACGACGCGGCCAAGGCCTACCGCGAGGCGCTGGTGAAGGCGGTGGGTGAGGGGAATGTCGGGTAGCCCGATGTGTCCGGGAGCGGGCGGCGAGGACGACCTTGGCTAGCCCGGACAGTTCCGGCCTGGGCGTCCGGCGCGCGGTCGCCTTCGTGGCCCCGGCGCTGCTGCTGATCGCCGTCTTCCTCGTGTTCCCGGCGCTGTGGACGCTCTACATCGGCATCACGAACTACCAGCTCACCGGGGCCGCGGCAGCGAACCCGCAGGTGGTCGGGCTGGACAACCTGGTCGAGGCCGTCCGCGACCCGCTGTTCACCAACTCGCTGTGGCTGACGGCGCTGTTCGTGCTGTTCTCGGCGGTGGTCGGGCAGAACGTGCTCGGCTTCGCGCTGGCGTGGCTGCTGCGGTCGGTGAGCCCGTGGTTGCGGCGCACGACCGAGGGCCTGGTCCTGCTGTCGTGGATCCTGCCGAGCACGGTCGTGGCGTTCCTGTGGTTCGCGGTGCTGAGTCGCGACACGGGCACGCTGGGCCTGCTGCTCGGCTCGCCGGAGACGTCGTGGCTGGTGCAGTACCCGATGACCAGCCTGATCATCTTCAACGTGTGGCGCGGCACGGCGTTCTCGATGCTGCTCTACACCTCGGCTCTGGCCGCGGTGCCGCCGTCGCAGCTCGAGACGGCGCGGCTGGTGGGGGCGTCGGGCTGGCAGACCGTGCGGGACGTCGTGTTCCCGCACATCCGCGGGCACGTGCTGACCAACACGCTGCTCATCAGCCTGTGGACGGCCAACGACTTCACGCCGTTCCTGCTGACGTCCGGCGGGCCGAACCACCAGTCCGAGGTGCTGCCGGTGCTGATCTACCGGCAGGCTCTGGAGGGTGGGCAGCTGGGATACGCGTCGGCGATGTCGATGCTGCTGCTGGTCGGCAACCTGGCGATCGCCCTGGTGTATTTGAGGTTGCTGCGGAGGCGCGCGTGAGTCCTCTGTGGATTTTGCGGCGGATCGGCTTCTACGTGCTGATCACGGTGGTGCTGGCGTTCTTCGCGGTGCCGATGCTGTGGCTGGCTTCCGCGCCGTTCGACTCGAAGCCAGGTCTCGGGTTGCGGTGGCCGGACTGGACGCTGTCGAACGTGTCCGCGACCTTCGACCACCCGTACACGTTGTCGTCGCTGGTGAACTCGCTGATCCTGTGCGCTGTGGCCACCGTGGTGACGACGGTTCTGGCTGCCTTGGCGGCCTACGCGTTGTCGCGGGTGCGGATACCCGGGCGGGATCTGTTGCTGTACCTGCTGTTGCTGCTGTCGTCAGTGGTGACGGGGACCGCCGCGATGGTGCCGATCTTCGTGATGATGCTGCAGCTCGGGTTGATCAACTCGCAGTTCGGCACGGCTTTGGTGATCGCGGGCGGCATGTTGCCGGCAGCCATCTTCATCCTGAAGGACTTCATGGACGCCGTGCCGCGCTCCTACGAGGAGTCGGCGCGGGTGTTCGGCGCTTCTCCCTGGCAGGTGCTCGGTCACGTCGTGCTGCCGGTCGCGCGGCCCGGCGTCGCGACGATCTTCGTGTGGGCGTTCGTCAACGCCTGGGGCAACTTCCTGCTGCCGTTCCTGCTGCTGCGCGACGTCGGCCAGCAGCCGGCGGCGGTGCTGCTGCGCACCCTGTACGACGAGGGTGGCAGCGCCAATCTGACGGTGATCCCGGTGTTCTCGCTGCTGTACTCGATCCCGGTGGTCGTGCTGTACCTGTTCGTGAGCAAGCGGTACGGGTTCCGATTCCACGGAGGCATCAAGAGCTGATGGCGGGCATCACTGTTGAGGAGCTCTCGACCGTCTACCCCAACGGGGTGCGGGCGGTGGACTCGCTGGACCTGGAGATTCTCGACGGTGAGCTGTTCGCGCTGCTCGGTCCGTCGGGCTGCGGCAAAACCACGTTGCTGCGCACGATCGCGGGCCTGGAAGGCGCCTCGGACGGTGCGGTCGCGATCGGCTCGCGGGACGTCACGCGGCTGCAGCCCGGTGATCGCCGGGTCGCGATGGTGTTCCAGGACTACGCGCTGTTCCCGCACATGACCGTGGCCGAGAACATCGCCTATCCACTGCGGGTGCGGGGCGCCGCGAAGTCCGTGCAGCAGGAGACCGCCGTGCGGACCGCCGGTGGGCTCAGTCTGGGTGCGTTGCTGGATCGCCGTCCCGGGCAGCTCTCCGGTGGTCAGCAACAACGGGCTGCTTTGGCCCGTGCGGTCGCGGCGTCGGCCGAGGTGCTGCTGCTGGACGAGCCGCTGTCCAATCTGGACGCCCGGTTGAGGCTGGAAGCACGGACGTTCTTGAAGAAGCTGCAGCGGGAACTCGCTTTGACGACCGTGTTCGTGACGCACGACCAGGCCGAGGCGCTGGCGCTGGCCGACCGGATCGCGGTGATGGACGCCGGGCGGATCCGGCAGATCGGCACGCCGCGCGAGGTGTTCCAGCGGCCTGCGGACACGTTCGTCGCGAACTTCATCGGCTCGACGCCCATGAACCTGGTGCCACGCGGCGAGTTCGTCGTCGGTGTTCGGCCTGAGTACCTGTCGCCTGCCGCGGAAGGGTTGTTCACCGGATCGGTGTCCATTGTGGAGAATCTCGGCGTGACGTCGCTCGTGACGCTGGACTGCGGCGAGGACCAGATCGGCTACGTCGTGCCGGAGGACGAGGAGCCCTCGATCGGTGCCGTGGTGACGGTGGACGCTCCCGCTTCCCGCGTTCTGCGCTATGACAAGGAGACCGGCCTACTCGTGAGGTGACGCGATGTTCCAGACCGACGGCTACGAGACGCACGCCCGCTTGATGGCCCCGTCGAAGTTCGAGGCCCTGGCGGCACATTTCGAGGCCAAGCTGGCAGCTCTGCCCGCGGGGGAGCGGCCCGAGCACATGGACGTGCCGCACCTGACCGACCCGGCGTTGTTCTCCTGGCTGCTGGACCCGGACGTGCTGGACCTCGTCGAGTCGTTGATCGGCCCGGACATCGCGCTCTTCTCGTCCCACTTCATCTGCAAGCCCGCCGGTGACGGCAAACCCGTGCCGTGGCACCAGGACGCGCACTTCTGGCGCGACACCATCTCGCCCGCGGGCGAGGCCATCACCGTCTGGCTGGCCATCGACCCGTCCACCGTCCAGAACGGCTGCTTGCGCGTGATCCCCGGCAGCCATCTCGCGCCCGTGTCGCATCACGGCAACTCCGACTCGTTCTTCAACCAGGAGACCTCGGTCGACGAGTCGCGCGCGGTGGACGTGGAGCTGGAGCGCGGCGCGTGCAGCGTCCACTCGGCGATGCTGGTGCACGGCAGTCCGCCGAACCGCAGCACTTTGCGGCGCTGCGGCTACACCATGCGGTACATGCCGACGACCGTGCGGTTCCTGAAATCCGGTGAGCACAGGATCTACCTCGCCCGGGGTCGCGACCACGCGGGCAACACGTACGCGCCGGTGCCCTGACGCGAGTCCTCCGCTTCGGGCGAAGGGCAGACGACACGCCGAGCCCAGAGGGAAGGCGGTGGTCCGTGCGCGAGCTCCCAAGTGGATTGAAGGTCAGCGGGTCGCCAGACGCACGTATCCGCACCCTCGGCCGTCACCTGCATGGACGCGCGACCCACGCTGCACTGAACCGCACGTGCTCATGCCCACCGCGGCCGAGCCGTACGCCGAGGGGATCATCCCGCTGACCGACCTCGAAGCGTTGAGTCCTTGAATGGACAACAAATGGTCGGATGACCTTCGCAGGTGGTCTGGTCCAGCTTGATCGATCCTCCACCTTGACCGGCCCGTGAGCCGGACATAGCGTACGGGAAAGCGCTTTCCGACCAAGGGAGCTTCGTGAAACCGGTTTCGGGGGACCGCTGGCGTGGCGTCGCCGAGCGATCGTGGCGTCCGGCCGCGCTGCTCGCCGCCTGCCTCGTGATCTGGCACCTCATCACCGTCACCGGCCTGGTCGAGGCCTACCTCGTGCCGTCACCGGGCAAGACGTTCGACCTGCTGGTCGACAAGTGGTCCTACCTCTGGGGCCACACCTGGGTCACCACCTACGAGACGATCCTCGGCTTCGTCATCGCTGGCGTCCTCGGTGTCCTCATGGCCGTCGCGATGGTCTACTCGCGGACGATCGAGAGCACCGCGTACCCGGTCCTGCTGTTCGCCCAGGTCATCCCCAAGATCGCCATCGCGCCGCTGTTCGTGGTGTGGCTCGGCTTCGGCTTCGAGCCCAAGGTCATCGTGGCCGTGCTGATGGCGTTCTTCCCGGTCGTGATCTCCACCGTCACCGGTCTCAAGTCGGTCGACGCCGAGATGCTCGAGCTCGCGGCCACGATGGGCGGCGGACCGGTCAAGACGTTCGTGAAGATCCGCTTCCCGGCCGCGCTGCCGCACCTGTTCGCGGGCCTCAAGGTTGCGGTGACGCTGGCCGTGACCGGTGCCGTCGTCGGCGAGTTCGTCGGCTCCAACGAAGGCCTCGGGTACGTGATCCTGCAGGCCAACGGCAACATGGACACCCCGATGCTGTTCGCCGGGCTGATCGTCATCTCGGTGGTCGGCATCCTCCTCTTCCTCCTGCTCGACCTCGCCGAGCAGCTGATGCTGCCGTGGCACTCCAGCAGGCGTGGCGCCGCCGTCACAACCCTTCTCGCGAAAGGCGGATCATGAAGAAGCTGCTCGCAGGCCTTCTCCCCGCGATGGTGCTGATCGCCGCCTGCGGTGGTGGCGGTGGCAACTCGGCACAACCCGGTGAGGCCAAAGACGTCACGCTGACGCTCAACTGGTACCCGTACGGCGAGCACGCGCCGTTCTACTACGGGCTCAAGCAGGGCATCTACGAGAAGCACGGCATCAAGCTGAAGATCCAGGCGGGCCAGGGTTCCGGCAAGACGGTCCAGGCGACGGGCGCCGGGCAGACCGACTTCGGCTGGGCCGACACGTCCGCGCTCGCCACCGCCGTGGAGCAGGGCGTGCCGGTGAAGAGCGTCGGCGTGTTCCTGCAGACGACGCCCGCGTCCGTGCAGTTCTTCTCCGAGAAGAACATCAAGAAGCCCGAGGACCTCAAGGGCAAGTCCGTCGCCACGACGGCGGGTGACGCGCTCACGAAGACGTTCCCGGCGTTCCTCAAGCAGAACGGCATGCAGGAGTCCGACGTCTCCATCCAGAACATCGACCCGGCGGGCAAGATGGCCGCGGTGATCTCCGGCCGCACGGACGTGTTGCTGGGCTTCGCGTCCGACCAGGGGCCGACGATCAAGGAGAAGGCCGGCAAGGACGTCGGCTACCTGCGGTTCTCCGAGTTCGGGTTGAACTACTTCAGCAACGGACTGCTCACGTCGAAGTCCATGCTGCAGAAGGACCCGGAGCTCGTGAAGAAGATGGTCGCGGCCACGCAGGAGGCCTGGACCGCCGCGGAGAAGTCGCCGGACGCCGCGGCCGAGTCGATGAAGGGTGCCGCCGAGCAGTTGCCGTCGCCGACGGTCGTGCTGGAGCAGTTCAAGACCACGCTGACGTTGCTGCACACCGAGGGGACAAAGGGCAAGGCACCGGGCGTCAACTCCGTGGACGACTGGAAGAAGACCATCGACACGTTCAAGCAGACCGGCATCATCAAGGAAGCGTCCGAGCCGTCGGCGTACTGGGAAGAAAGCGTCGCCCCGAAGGGATGAACACAGCAGGGATGAGCGCAGCAGGGATGAGCACCAGCGCAACAGTCACCGCCGCCGTTGAGATCAACAGCGTCTCCGTGCGCTTCCACTCGAAGCGCACGGAGGTCACCGCGATCGAGCAGGTCTCGCTCGACGTCGCGCCCGGCGAGTTCGTGTCGATCGTCGGGCCGTCGGGGTGCGGCAAGTCGACGCTGCTCAAGCTCGTGTCCGGGTTGCTGAAGCCGAGTGCCGGCTCGGTGCGGCTGCTCGGCGAGGAGGTGCGCGGGCCTCGGCACGACATCGGGTTCGTGTTCCAGCGGGCGGCGTTGCTCGAGTGGCGTTCCGCGCGGCGCAACATCCTGCTGCAGGCCGAGATGCGCGGCATGAACTCCGCCGAGGCGGGCAAGCGTGCCGACGAGCTCATCGAAATGACCGGACTCTCGGGGTTCGAAGGTGCCCTGCCGCATGAGCTGTCCGGTGGCATGCAGCAGCGCGTGGCGTTGTGCCGCGCGCTGCTGCATCAGCCGCGGGTGCTGCTGATGGACGAACCGTTCGGCGCGCTGGACGCGTTGACGCGCGAGCAGATGAACGTCGAGCTGCACCGGGTGTGGCGGGAGACCGGCACGACGGTGCTGCTCGTGACGCACTCGATCGCGGAGTCGGTGTACCTGGCGAACCGGGTGATCGTGCTGACGCGGCGGCCGGCGTTGGTCAAGGAGGTCATCGAGGTCGACCTGCCCGCGGAGCGCGACTACTCCGAGACGATGGCGCGCCCGGAGTTCGCCTCGGCCACCGCGCACATCCGCGACCTGCTCGGAGCTGTGACGGGACACGACTGAACGCAGGACTTGACCGGCCTTGACCGACCCTCTTGTGAGGCAGGTCACCCGTGGGTAAAGTCTGGCAAGCCGCCGCGTGGTAAGCGCTTTCCGAAGCCGATCCACGAGGTGGTGCGATGTCCGGACGATCGCTCTCGGTCCTTGCAGCCCTGGCCCTCACCGCGGCCACGCTGGTGCCTCAGGCCGCCGCGCAGGCCGGTCCCGTCTCCGACCCCCTCCCGACGCCCGCTCCTTCCGGCGTAGGGGTGAAGCTGCAGGAGATCGCGCGGCTGCCGCAGTCGTCGACCACGCCGGCCGCCGGTGACAGCAGGCTCAAGCAGTACAACAGGATCAACTACCTCGGCGAGATCCCGGACGGGTCCGGCCGGTTCTTCGTGCCGGACATGAACGGCAAGCTGTACACGCTGAACCGCGACGGCAGCGGGCAGCGCACGTACCTCGACGTCCGCGCCACGATCGGCTCGACGTTCCACAACCACCAGGGGCTCGGCAGCGGGTTCGGCTTCGTCGCGTTCCACCCGCAGTTCGCCACCAACGGCAAGTTCTACACCGCGCACACCGAAGCCAAGGACGCGCTGAAGAACCGCAAACCGGACCTTCCGTCATCGTCGAACGCGGTGGTGCACGGCGTGATCACCGAGTGGACCGCGACGGATCCCAAGGCCGCCACGTTCTCGGGCACCCGGCGCGAGCTGTTGCGGATCGGGTTCGAGATGTACCTGCACGGCTTCCAGCAGATCGGCTTCGGCCCCTCCGACGGCCTGCTGTACCTGGCCACCGGCGACGGCGGCATCGGCTACCGCTCGGACGTGCCACAGGACGTGAAGGTGCCGCAGGGCAAGATCCTGCGCATCGACCCCTCGGGCTCCAACAGCGGCAACAAGAAGTACGGGATTCCACCCACGAACCCGTTCCTGGGCAAGCCGGGCGCGCTGGCCGAGCTCTACGCGATCGGCATGCGCGACCCGTATCGGTTCAGCTGGGACACCGGCGGCACGCACAAGATGTTCCTGGGACACATCGGCGAGAAGGTCGTCGAGTCGGTCTACGAGGTCACGCCGGGCGCGAACCTCGGCTGGGGGCAACGGGAAGGCCACCTGACCTACCGCCGCAACGATCCCAAGTGCCAGCTCTACCCGTTGCCGGCAGACGACGCGAAGTTCGGCTACACCTATCCGGTCGCGGGCTTCGACCACAACCGGCCCAACGGCGGGTGCGGGGACAGCGGCAACGCGTTGATCGGCGGCTTCGTGTACCGCGGCACGGCGATTCCCGCCCTGCAGGGCAAGTACGTCTACGGCGAGGGCGTGAAGGGCCTGCTGTACTACGCCGACGAGAAGGACATGCGGGCCGGTGCGCCGATCGCGAAGACGTTCGAGCTCGCGGTGTACGACTCGGCGGGCAAGCGCACGACGATGAAGACGCTGGCCGGTAAGAGCCGCGTCGACCTGCGGTTCGGCACGGACGCGGCGGGCGAGCTCTACGTGCTGGCCAAGGCGAACGGCAAGATCTGGAAGGTCACCGGGACGATCCAGACGCTGGAAGCCTGCGACCCCGGCAGTGACGTCGTCAGCGGGGTGACCGCCGCTCGTGACTGGAAGCCCGTCACGCCCTCGCGCTGGCGCTTCCCCGGCACCGAAGTGGTGCTGTCGAAGGCGGGAACGGCGAGGCCAGGTCCGCGGCGTCCCAACGAGTACGCCGTCGTCACCAAGGGACCGGCGTTCGGCAACGTGACCATCGACGCCCAGGTGCGGCTCGACACCCCTGTCTCGCAGAAGGACCGCGACGTCGTGATCGTGTTCGGGTACCAGTCCGACACGCGGTTCTACTACGCGCACCTCTCGTCGGACAACAAGATCTACCCGCACAACGGGATCTTCCTCGTCGACAACGCCGACCGGCTGCGCATCGACGACCAGTGGAACGGCTCCGTCGGTGCGCCGCCCGCCGTGACGGACATGAAGTGGCACAAGGTCCGCATCACGCACTGCACGGACACCGGCGTGATCGCGGTGTACGTGGACGGCTCGTCGCAGCCGTTGATGACCGCGACCAGCACGGTGCTCAAGTCGGGGCGGATCGGGTTCGGTTCGTTCGACAACATCGGCCGCGTGGCCGACCTCCGGATCAGCGGGAAGGCACAGTGATGAGGAAAGCTCTGCCGGGACTCTGCCTGGTGCTGGCGATGGCCGCACCGGCGCAGGCCCAGCCCCCGTCAGAAGTGTTCCCCGGCATCGCGTCCGCGGTCGTGAACCACTACGACTTCGAGCACCCGCTGGCTGGTGACCTGAAGAAGGAGGACGACATCGGCCGTGCCGACTCGCGCACACCGATCTCGTTGATCAACGGCGGCGCGGCGATGCGGGTCGCGGACGGCGCGTTCCCGGGCTCGACGACGTCGTTGCAGCTCAAGCAGGTGCAGCCGAACAAGAAGAGCAACGACGACTGGAAGGCCGGTCTCTACAGCACTTCCGGTGTCGCGTCGATGAAGGCGTTCAGCAAGGCGCGCAGCATGTCGATCATGACGTGGGTGAAGGTCACCGGCGAGGCGCCCGCGCGGAACTCGAACTCGTCCGGGACCGGCGACTTCTACGGCGCGATCGGGTTTGCGGGGATTCTGTCGGGTGACTCGGACGGGCACGCCGCCCGTGCGTTGCTGGAGGCGGAGAACCACGACGGCGGGATGCGGCTGATCTCCCTCGGTCGCCGGATCGACGGCGGCGGCAAGCAGTTCTGGGTGTCCAAGGCCGAGCTCAAGACGTTGCTGCCCGAAGGAAAGTGGGTGTTCCTGGCCGGCACCTTCGACTTCGACAACGGCACGGTCGGCCTGTATCTCGACGGCAAGCCCGTCGAGGGCTCGTACGCGGTCAAGGGCGATCCGTGGAAGATCATCGGAGCTCCCGAGCCCGACGTGACCTCCGCGACGAACCCGCGCGGTATCAAGATCGGCGGCAGCCACCCGCAGAACAACCGCGAGACCAACGCGTGCAACTGCCGTCTGGACGGGCTCATGTTCCTCGACCGCGCCCTGACCGCCGAGGAGGTGCGCGGGCAGTACGACTGGGTGACCAAAGGTCGGAGGTGAGGGGTTGTAACCACCTTATTAGCTAGGTAGATTCCGGTGGCCGCTGCAATGGAAAGCGCTTTCCGCTGCCGTGCTGCCACGGCCTGGCCCACAGGGTGGTGGGGATGTACAGACGGTTATCTCTTTTGGCTGTCACAACATTCGTGCTCTCAGCATTGCTCGTGCCCATCGCGTCGGCGCAGTCGGATGCGCCGATCGCCGACCCGTTGCCCACGCCCGGTGCCTCGGGCATCGGCCTGGAGCTGACCGAGGTGGCGCAGCTGCCGGAGTCGAAACCGGTTCCGCCGCCGACCGACGCACGACTGCGCCGCTACAACAGGATCAACTACCTCGGCGAGCTGCCCGACGGCTCCGGCCGCCTGTTCGTGCCGGACATGAACGGCAAGCTCTACCTGCTCGACCACGGCGTCCAGCACGCGTACCTGGACCTGGGCGCCGTGGTGGGCCCCGACTTCCACAACCACAAGGGCCTGGGCAGCGGCTTCGGCTTCGCCGCGTTCCACCCGGACTTCAGGCGCAACGGCAAGTTCTACACCGTGCACACCGAGACCGGTTCCGCGCTGACCACGAAGAAGCCCGACCTGCCGTCACCCGCGGACATGCAGGTGCACGGCGTGATCACCGAGTGGACCGCCTCGGATCCGCGCGCCGACCTGTTCTCCGGCACGCACCGCGAGATCCTGCGCGTCGGCTACGCGTCGTTTATCCACGGGTTCCAGGAGATCGGGTTCAACCCGAACGCCCACTGGTGGGACGAGGACCACAACCTGCTCTACATCGCGTCGGGTGACGGCGGTATCGGTCTGACGACGACCGTGCCGCAGGACCTGGCGCTGCCGCAGGGCAAGATCCTGCGCATCGACCCGGCCGGCCACAACGGCGTGAACGGCCAGTACGGCATCCCGCGCTCGAACCCGTTCCTGTCGCGTGCCGGTGCGCTGGGCGAGATCTACGCGTACGGCATGCGCGACCCGTACCGCTTCAGCTGGGACTCCGGCGGTTCGCACAAGATGTTCCTCGGCCACATCGGTGAGAAGGCCGTGGACTCGGTGTACGAGGTGCGCAAGGGCGCCAACCTCGGCTGGAGCGAGCGGGAGGGCTTCTGGGCGTACCACAAGAACGACCCGTCCTGCGGCGTGTTCCCGTTGCCCGCCGACGATGCTCAGTTCGGCTACACGTACCCCGTGACGGCGTTCGACCACAACCGGCTCGCCTCGTCACGGCCGTGTGCCGACAGCGGTAACGCGTTGATGGGCGGCTTCGTCTACCGCGGCTGGAAGATCCCTTCGTTGCGTGGCAAGTACATCTACGGCGAGGGCGTCAAGGGTCTCATCTACTACGCCGAAGAACGCGAGATGCGCACTGGCAAACCGATGGCCACCACGCGCGAGATGATGGTGTACGTGGGTGGTCAGCTGACCACGATGAAGGCGTTGGTCAACGACCCGAACCGCGTCGACCTGCGGTTCGGCCAGGACGCCGCCGGTGAGCTCTACGTGCTGGCCAAGGCGAACGGCAAGATCTGGAAGGTGACGGGTGCCCGCACCTTCGCCTCCTGCCGCACCGGGCACGATTTCGTCGCCGGGGCGTCGGGCGCGCGTTCGTGGGAGCCCGTGACGCCCGCGCTGTGGCAGTTCCCCGGTCGTGAAGTCGTGCTGGCCCAACCGGGTGTGGCACGTCCCGGCCCGCGCCGGCCGTTCGAGTACGCCGTCCTGAAGAAGGGTCCGGCGTACGGCTCGGTGCAGATCGACGCCTCGGTACGGCTCGACACCCCGGTGTCCGAGTCCAACCGGGACGTGATCATCGTGTTCGGCTACCGGTCCGACACCGAGTTCTACTACGCGCATCTCTCGTCCGACAACAAGATCTACCCGCACAACGGGATCTTCGTCGTCAACAACGCCGACCGCCTGCGCCTCGACCACCAGTGGGACGCCGCACGATCAGTTGGCGCCGCACCGGCTGTTTCCGATACGGCGTGGCATCGTGTGAGGGTCAGACAATGCGTTGATACCGGCGAGATCGCGGTGTACGTGGACGGTTCGCCGTACCCGCTGATGACCGCCGTGGACAAGACCTTCTCGTCGGGCCGCGTCGGCTTCGGTTCCTTCGACAACATCGGCAGACTGCGCGACCTCCGCGTGCAGGGCAAGGGAGTGCGGTGATGAGACGACTGCTCGTTCTCGGCGTGGCTGCGGCCTTCTTCCTGGGCCTGGCCGCACCCGCACAGGCCACCTTCGGCACGGTCCTGCCCACGTTGTCCCGCAACCTGGTGTCGTACTACGACTTCGAGCATCCGGTGCGCGGCAACAAGGCCCTGGAACAGGACAGCGGCCGCTCGGGCACCTCGTTGCAGCTGATCAACGGCGGCGCCGACATGCGGGTGCGGGACGGCGCGTTCTGGCGCAGCCACAACTCGTTGCAGCTCAAGCAGGTCAACCCCACCGTCGCCGGCAACGACGACTGGAAGGCGGGCCTCTACAGCGAAACCGGCGTGCCGACCCTGCGTGCCTTCAACGGCGCGCGCCAGGCGTCGATCATGGGCTGGGTGAAGATGACGGGCCAGAACCCCGCCCCGAACTCGAACTCGGCCAACCCTGACGACTTCTACGGCGCGATCGGCCTGGCCGGCGTGCTCTCCGGCGACTCCAACGGCCACGCCGTGCGCGCGCTGCTGGAGCTGATCCAGGTCGACGGCGAACTGAAGCTCGTCGCACTGGCCCGGCGCATCGACGGCGGCGACTCGCAGACGTTCGCCGCGACCGAGCCGTGGCAGAAGCTGTTGCCGCAGAACGAATGGGTGTTCCTCTCGGCCACCTTCGACTTCGACACGGGCGCGATGGTCCTGTACCGCAACGGAAAGCCTCTCGACGGCAAGTACGTCGTCGCGGGCGACCCGTGGAAGCTGGTCGGTGAACCGGAGCCTGATCTGGCGTCGGCGACCGACCCGCGCGGCATCAAGATCGGCGGCAGCTACCCGCAGAACACCCGCGAGGGCAACGCCTGCAACTGCCGGATGGACAGCCTGATGTTCCTCGACCGCGTCGCGAAGCCGTGGGAGGTGCACCTCCAGTACCACTGGATGAAGGGCTGACCCGAACCCGTCCGAACGCGCCGTGGCCCTCGCTCCTCTGCGAGGGCCACGGCGACCGTGCGAGCGGTCAGTCGAACACGAGGACGCCCTGCGTGACCGGCTGCATCGTGCCCACCTCGGCCTTGCTCACCTTCATCCTGGTGACGTCGGCGATCACCTGGCCGTCGGTGCCGACGAACGTCACCTTCGCGGGCACCAAGCCCGGCAGTTCGGCCGTCATCTCGTTGATGGCGAACGAGTTCGCGTCGTCGTCCACGTCCAGCTGCACGCCGGCGAACGCGGTCTGCCCCGGCTGGAGCGTGATCGACGGCCCCTCGCCGGGGATCAGCTTCTGCTCCACCGGGATCGCGGCCGGCTGGTTCGCGGGGTTGGTGAACGCGAGCTTCGGCCAGCCCTGGAAGGTGATCGGCGCGGTGCTCTGGTTGGTCGCGGCGAGCAGGCCCAGGCCGGGCTTGCCCTGCATGGTCAGCTCGACCTTGACGGCGGGCTTCTGCTTGTCGCTCGCGGAGGTCGGCGCAGAGCTCGTCGGGGACGGTGTCCGGGGTGCCGGACTCGGCGTCGGCCCGCCGCAGGCCGTGGCGGCGACCGCGAGAACGACGGCGAGGATCGTGACGCGCATGAACTGGCCCCTTAGCACCGGTGGATCGAGTTGATCACCATCGAATAGCCCGAACCGGGAGCACGATAAACCTCCGCCGTTCGGTCGAGTGGCGGAGTCCGGCTCCCTTGATCGAGACGTCCAAGTGGTCCCTGCGTTGCACGAAGTGCTCGAGGAGCGCTCGAGCACCAGGTCAGCGCCCTTGTACGTGCATTGGCAACGGATCGGATCGGTGAGCTGCGCCGGTCGGGGACCTCGTGGAGGCGCCAGGATGTGGTCATGGACGAACTCACTGCACAGCTGGAACAGGTTTTCGGTGTCGCGCAGAGCCGGGAGACCGGACTGCTGATCGACACGTTCGACGGCGCGGGGGTGGACACCGGTAAGGAGGTCGTCGCGGTCAGCGTGACCAACACCCGTGTCGTCCCGTGGTCTCAGACCCGTGCCGTCGCGTGGACCAACACCCGCGTCGTCGCCTGGAGCAACACCCGTGTCGTCGCCTGGTGCGGCAACACCCGTGTTGCCGTTCCGGCGTGACGTCACCACGCATCGGGTTCAAGCGGCACCTGCGTGCCGAGGCGGTACCGGGCGACGCGGTGTACGTGTTCTCCGAGGAGGACACCACCGCGTTGCGCGGCCCTCACGTCGAGGCGCTCGCCGCATTGCTCGACGGCAGCAGGGATCTCGCCGCGGTGCGGCGTGAGCTGGACGCGCCCGCTGAGCACGCGGCCGGTCTGCTGACCCAGTTCGCACAGGCGGGACTCATCGGCCTGCACACGTCGGGCTCGGCCTACTGGGACGCGCTGGGCGTCGAACCCGCGGGGACGCCCGACATCGACGTGGTCTCTCTTGGTGTCGACGCCGATCTGCCCCCGATCGCCGAGGGCGACGGCGCGCTGACCGTCGTCCTGGTGTCGGACTACCTCGTCGACGGTCTGTCCGAAGTGGACGAGAAGCTGCGTGCTGCTGGCCGGCCGTGGCTGTTGGCCAAGCCGTTGGGCGCCAAGGTGTCCATCGGCCCGTTCTTCACGCCGGGCGAGGGGCCGTGCTACCACTGCCTTGCCCACCGGCTGTGGTCGAACCGCGCCGCCGAGGCCCACGTGAGCGAAGCACTCGGCCTGCCGGGCGCGGTGCCGAGATCTCTCGTCGACTTCGCGCCGCTGCGGGCCGTCGCGCTGAACCTGGTGGCCCTGGAGGCGGCGAAGTGGGTCGCCGGCCACCGCTACGCCGGTCAGCGGGAGCTGTGGACGTTCGACAGCCTCGACCTCACCGGCAGGCGGCACTCCGTCTCCGTCCGTCCACAGTGTCCTTCCTGCGGCGACCCGGCCCTGATGCGCGAGCAGGCCTGGCGCCCGGTCGAACTCTCCGCACGGCCGACGGTGCACACGGCGGGTGGTGGACACCGTTCCGCGGCCCCGCAAGAGGTGCTCGCGGCCTACCGCCACCTGGTCAGCCCGGTCACCGGGGTGGTGAAGGACGTCGTGCGCGACGAGCGCGGCCCGGCGTTCTTCAACGTCTTCCGCTCCGGCCCGAACGTCGCACGCGGTCACCGCGGCGCTGCGCACCTCGGTTCCGCTCTGCGTTCCCAGAACGGTGGCAAGGGCGTCACCGCACTGGACGCCGAGGTGGGCGCGTTGTGCGAGGCCCTGGAACGGCACAGCGCGCTGGCCGAGGGCGATGAGGCGCACGTCCGCGGCAGCTACACCTCGCTCGGCGCCCGAGCGATCCACCCGGACGCGGTCCACCTCTACGACCCTCGCCAGTTCGACGGCCGGGACGCCTGGAACGCCGCGCACTCGGACTTCCAGCACGTCTGCGCTCCGTTCGACGACGACTCCGAGATCGACTGGACCCCGGTGTGGTCCCTCACCCGCGGCGAACACCGTCTGCTGCCGACGGAACTGCTCTACTTCCGGGCCCCGGCCGACGAGCAGCTCATGGTCGACACCAACGGCAACGCCGCCGGATCCTCGCTGGAGGACGCCGTCCTGCAGGGAATGCTGGAGCTCGTCGAACGCGATGCCGTCGCTTTGTGGTGGTACAACCGGACCTCACAGCCACCCGTCGACCTCGGCGGGGACCCGTGGATCGACTCGCTGAGGTCCGTCCACTCCGGACTCGGCCGCGAGGTGTGGGCGCTCGACCTGACCTCGGACATCGGGGTACCCGTCGTGGTCGCGTTCTCCAGGCGGGTGAGCGGGGAGACCGAGGACGTGCGGATGGGCTTCGGCGCCCACCTCGACCCCGCGCTGGCACTGCGGCGCGCGCTGACCGAGATGAACCAGATGATGCCCATCGCGCTGGAGGACCTCCTCGGGCACGACGATCCCGACCTGCGGCACTGGCTCACCACGGCCACCGTGGCGAACCAGCCCTACCTGGTGCCGTCGGGTGCACCGGTGCACCGCCCGTACGCCCCCTCCGGCGACCTGCTGGCAGATGTGCGGGAGGTGCGGGCACGACTGGAGAAGGCGGGGCTGGAGGTGTTCGTGCTCGACCAGACTCGGCCCGACATCGGGCTGCCCGTGGTGAAGGTGATCGTGCCTGGGATGCGCGGTTTCTGGGCGCGGTTCGCACCCGGACGGCTGTTCGACGTGCCGGTCCAGCTCGGCAGGCTCGCCTCGCCCACGCCGTACGAGGAGCTGAACCCGATCCCGATCTTCCTCTGAGCCGTCACAACGTGGCGATCCGGACCGCCTTCGCCATCGCCTCGAACCCCTTGTCACCGGGGTGCAGGTGGTCGCCCTGGTCGTAGTCGGGCCGGATCCGCTGCGGGTCGGACGGGTCGCGGATCACCGCGTCGAAGTCCACCACGGCGTCGAAGCCGGAGCCGGTGCGGATGAACGCGTTCACGGTCTGCCGCACCGACTCCAGCTCGTCGGTGTAGCTGTTCCAGCCCTTGAACGGCGTGATCGTCGCGCCGATCACGCGCAGGCCGCGGTCGTGCGAGCGGGAGGCGATCTGCTTCAGCGCCGCGATGATCTTGGCCGGGTCGGTCTCGTGCGGGGTTTGCTGGATGTCGTTGATGCCCTCGAACACGATGACCGAGCGGACGCCGGTCTGGGTCAGGACGTCGCGGTTCAGGCGGGCCAGGGCGTTCGGGCCCGCCGACCCGCCGTCGAGCAGGAGGCGGTTGCCGCTGATGCCCGCGTTGAGGACGCCGAGGCGGGTGTTGACGCGGTCGGCGAGCTGGTCGGGCCAGCGGAGGTTGGCGCCCCAGGTCGAGTTGGCGCCGTCGGTGATCGAGTCGCCCAGGGCGACCACGCTGCCCTGCAAGGTTGAGGACCGGACGTCCACGCCGGAGAGGAAGTGCCAGGCCGTGGTGCGTTCGCGGAACGCGGCGGCGGACTCTTCGGCCGTGTGGTCGCCGTCGCGGGTGAAGTACGAGTTCTGCATCGTGAGCGAGTGGTGGGTGACCGGGCCGCCGGGGGACGGCGTGAACGTGCTGACCAGGAGGTCCGAGTCGGCCGGGACGTTCAGTGCGACACCGTCGCTGACCACGTCGGCGCCGGGCGGGGCGGTGATCGAGGGCGAGCCGCCGAACGTCAGGGTGCGCATGGTGCCGGGCAACGCGAGCGGCGTGTCGGGGCCGGCCGCGCGGGCCACGGTCACGGCGCCGAAGACGACGGGCGTGCGGCCGTAGGCGTTGGAGAGGCGGACGCGGATCTCCCGGCCACCCGCGCTGACGTGGACGATGTTGCGGATCGAGAAGTTCGGGTAGCCGTTCTCGGTTCCCGGGACCGCCGAGGACGGGGCGGTGGCCCACGTGCCGACCCAGCGCGACGGTGCGGCGTGCGCCGGTGAGGCCGCTGCCACCAACAACGCCACTGCCAGCAGAAAGCGTGTCATGTCCTCGACCTTGGCAGCGCTCTCGCACGCGCGGTATCCGCCGATCTTCGGGTCTAGGCCGTGTCCTGCAAGTCCGTTCGATGAGAGTCACGGGCGAGAGGCCCGGAGACGGTGCCGCCGAAGCGGCCTGATACCGGGCGTGTTCGGGTGCTTCGGCGGTGCCGTCTCCGGGCCCCTCGGCCGCGACTGTCGCGGACGAGACTTGCAGGACACGGCCTAGGCTGCATCCGTGTGGAACGGGGCTGAGTACCAGCGCAGGTTCGACTCGCTCGCCGAGTCGGGAGTCGACGTGCACGGCGAGGCGGCGTTCGTGCGGGCCTATGCGCCGAAGACCGTGCTGGACGCCGGGTGCGGCACCGGGCGGGTCGCGATCGAGCTGGCCAGGCACGGCATCGAGGTCGTCGGGGCGGACAAGGACGAGTCGATGATCGCCTACGCGCGCGACACGGCGCCCGGCATCACGTGGGTGCGGTCCGACCTGGCCGAACTCGATCTGGGACGCACGTTCGACGTCGTGGTCATGGCGGGCAACGTGCCGTTGTTCACCGAGCCCGGCACGCAGGACAGGCTCGTCGCGGGCGTGGCGCGGCACGTGGGGAAGGTGCTGGTCGCCGGGTTCAGCCTCGATCGCGGCTACACGGTCGAGGAGTACGACGAGCACTGCGCGAAGGCCGGGCTGCGGCTGGCCGAGCGGTTCGCGACGTGGGACCGGGAAGCGTTCCGGAACGGGAGCTACGCCGTCTCCGTGCACATGTCTTGATTGGGCCAGATTCTGGTCTTGCGTCCTCTGCACGGTGTAGGTCTGGATGATCTACGAGCAGGGGGATGCATGCGTTTACTCGGAGCAGTCGCCGTCGCCGCGCTGGTGCTGAGCGGGCAGACCGCCGTCGCGGCACCGGCGCCGATCGAACCTGACCCGCTGCTGGCGTTCCTTCAAGATCCGGGCAAGGTGGACCTCGCGAAGGCGGCGAAGGCACGGGAGGCCAGGACCAGGGCGCGGGTGCTCGGCGCGCAGGCACCCGGCCACACCTACGCCGAACGGGAGCCCGCATCGGCGCGCGGCCACAACGACAGCCCGTGGCGAGCCGAGTCGACGGGCTTCAAACGCAGCGCGCTGTTCACCGGGTCGCTGCTCGCGGATCCGACGATGCCGACCGCGAAGGAGTTCGCGGAACCCAATGACACGCAGGCGACCGCGAGCGACACGCAGGTCGGCACCACGTTCCGCGCGATCCGCACGACGGGCAGGATCTCCGGCGGGGACCAGGACTTCTACCGGCTGCGCGGCACCGGCCTCACGTCGATCGCGACCCGCACGGACGGCAGCGACCTCGACACCGTGCTGACCGTGTTCGACGCGTCGGGCAAGGAGATCGCGTCCAACGACACGGTCGGCGTGAGCACCGACGCCCGGCTCGAAATCGAGTTGGCGGCCGCCGACTACTTCGTGCGCGTCACGGGAACGCAGAACACGCAAGGCTCGTACGAGTTGACGCTCGCGGCCGGCGAAGGCAAGGGCGACAAGGACTTCTTCGCCATCGACCTCAGGGCGGGCGACGTGGTCGGCGCGTCCGTCACGGGTGCGGCGCGCAAGGTCGTCGTGCACGACGACCGCGGACGCGAGGCCATGGGCTCGCAGCAGGACTTCTCGGGCGTGTACCCGAAGGAGAGCCCGTTGCCCGGCGGCGGCAACGCGGTCGCGGACTACGTGGCGCCCCGCGACGGTCGCTACTTCGTCGGGGTCGAGGACGGCGCCGGACGGTACGAGCTGAGTGTCAAGGCGTTCCGGCCCGGCAGCGAAAGGGTCCCGCAGACGGTGTTCGTGGACTTCGACGGCGCCCTCGTCGACACCGGCGTGTGGGGCGCGCCTGGCGAGAAGCAGCTGTCGCCGCTCTCGAAGTTCCTGAAGGACTGGGGTCTGTCCGAAAAGGATGAAAGCGCGGTCGTCTCCGCCGCCGTCGACACGATCCGGGAGAACCTCGCGCTGCACGGGAGGTTCGGTGTCAAGCTGCTCAACAGCCGCGACCACCGGGACCCGTGGGGTCAGAAGAACGTGAGCCGCCTGGTCATCGGCGGCACGATCGCCGAGTCCGGCGTCGAGACCGTCGCCATCGCGCAGTCCATCGACCCCGGCAACTTCGGGCACGAGGAGACCGCGATGGTGCAGCTGGACCTGCTGAGCCAGCCCGCGGGGCCGCCGGTGTCGCTCAACACCTACCTCAGGCCCGGGAGCGACGAGGTCAGGTTCGTCGGCCGGGCTCTGGGCAACATCGCGGCGCACGAGTTGGGGCACCTGTCCGGTTCGTGGCACCAGCACCAGTTCAACGAGCACGACACGTTGATGGACCAGGGCGGTAACCCGAAGGCGATGTTCGCGGTCGGCGCGGACGGCGCCGGCGGCACCGCGGACGACACCGACATCGACTTCGGTGAGGACCAGTTCGTGCCGAACGAGGGCTTCACCGGTGTGGAGGACGCCGCCGCCCGCACCCGGTGGGGGTACAGCCGCGGTTAGTACGCTCGGGTGATGGGCAGCGCACGGACCACGAGCGACCTGATCGTCCAGCTCCTGCTGCTGAGCCGCGACATCGAACTGGTGGCGGCTCAGCGGCTGGAGGGGACGAGCACGTCGCTGCGTGCCGTGAGCGTGCTGCTGTGCGCCGACGAGAGCGAGAAGACGCAGGGTGAGATCGCGGACCTCGCGTGCCTCGACAAGTCGACGATGGTCCACCTGGTCGACGCGCTGGAGCAGGAGGGCCTGGCCACGCGCAAGCCGTCGCGAAAGGACCGTCGCGCGCGGGTCGTCGCGGTGACCGCCGCCGGACGCGAACTGGTCGCCTCGACCGAGGGCGTGCTGGGCGAGCTGTACGGCGAGGTGCTCGGCCGCCTGCCCGAAGCGGACCGCGAGTCGTTCCTGCGTTCACTGGCCACGTTGGTCGACGGCCGTCAGGGACGCTGAAGGTTCTTCCGGAGTTTCTCGGTGTGGCGGCGGGGTCGCGACGCTACGGTGTGCGCGTCGGAGTGGTGTGAGGGGCAAGGGGCCTGGCGTGACGTCGTGGACCGAAGTGATCAACTATGTCCGGGTCCGGTACGAGGTGCTGGAGGAGACCGAAGACTGGCTGCGCTTCCGCCTCGGCACCGACGGGGAACGGACGCAGCAGGTCTCCGTGCACCACCTGCCGGACCTGGACGGCAAGGCGTGGGTGGAGATCTCCTCACCCGTCGGCCGCGCCGACGACGTGGACCTGCGCCGGTTCCTCGAGCTGGCGGGCTCGCCGGAGATCGGCGGAGCGGCGGTCGTGGACGGCCTCGCGCTGCTCAAGCACACGGCGCCGCTCGAAGACCTGAGCATTCGCGAGGAGTTCGAGCGCCCGCTCGCTCTCCTGGTCGCCCGCGCGGACACCCTCGAGCACGAGCTGACGAGCGACGACCACTTCTAAAGGGCTTCGAGCAGCTCCTCCGGCGTCTCCAGCTGCGGCAGGTGACCGGTGCGGGGGAGCAGCGTGAACGTCGACCCCGGGATCGCGGCGGCGTAGGCCTTGCCGTACTCGGGGCCGGCGATGCGGTCGCTCTCGCCCCACAGCACGTGGACGGGAATCCGCACGCCGCTGAGCCGTTCGAGCAGGGTCGGGTCGGACATCGTCGGGCCGGTGTAGCCGATCAGCGCTTGCACGTCCGGGCTCGGCCCGCCGGCGACCGGCTTGGGTGCCTTGGACGGGTCGTGCCACGAGTGCGCCTGGATCTCGGCGAGCGTGAAGCCGCTGATGTCGGTCACGGGATGGCCCTCGACCTCGACGCCGATCCCGTTGACGATCACCGCCGCACCGACGCGCGGGCCCCCGAGCAGGGTGATCTCGGCGGCCAGCCAGCCGCCGAACGAGTTGCCGAGCACCGTGACGCCGGTGAGGTCGCGCTCGTCCAGCATCGCGGCGTAGTACTGGGCGAGCTCGGCTACGCCCGTCAGCTCGGCGGGCTTCGGGGTGCCGCCGAACCCGGGATGGACGGGCGCGAGCACCTGGGAACCGGTGCGTTCGGCGAGCAGGCCGGCGAACTTGGTCATCGTGGCGGCGCCGCCACCGCCGTGCAGCAGCAGGTAGGTCTTCGTGGTCGTCATGTAAGGAACCTTAGATAAGGTTGCTTATCTAAGCAAGATGGTTAGGATCTTGAGTTGTGAAGCACCACGCCGCCGACGTCGCGCTCGCCGTGAAGCGCCTGCAGCACCGCCACCACCGTGCGCTGAGCCAGGCGCTGGCCCCGCTCGGGCTCTCGCTCGTGCAGTGGGACACCCTGCGCCACCTGCACCGGCAGCCGGACGCGTCGCTGCACGACCTCGCCGTGCTGACGTTCCAGACCGACCAGTCGTTCGGCTCGCTGGCGGTGCGGATGGCCGAGCGCGGGCTCATCGAGCGGGTCGCGGGGCCGGGACGGGCGGTGCGCCACAAGCTCACGGAGGAGGGCGCCCGGCTGCGGGCCGAGGGGCAGGAACTGGTCGACGGCATCGCCGAGACCTCGTTCAGCGCGCTGTCGGCCGCGCAGCTCGACCAGTTGGGCGACCTTCTGGACGCCGCGCTCGGTTCCTAGGCCAGCAACTTCGCGGCGGCCCAGGTGACCGCGTCGGCGGTCTCGGCGGGTTCGTTCGACGGCGCCATCACGTGGCTGAGCACGTGCCGGACGATCAGGTCGACCGCGATGTCGAGCTGCGGTGGCTTCAGGGACAGCTCGTAGGCCTTCAGGCAGTGCGACACCACCGTTTTGGCCGTGTCCAGCAGCCCGTCGGTGTGGGTGGTGAGCAGCGGCAGCAGTTCCGTGTTCGCGCCGTGCGTCGCGGAGACCACGGCGTGCAGCAAGGCGTTGTCGCGCGCCAGTTCCAGCACGTTGCGGACGGCGGCGTTGATCGCCTCGAGCACCTCGCCGGGGTGCTCGTCGAACGCGGTGGTGACTTCCCTGAGGAAGCGGTCGAGCTCAGCGAGCACGACCGCTTCCGCCAGCTGGGGTTTGGCGCCGACCTCGTTGTAGACGGTCTGCCGGCTCACGTTCAGCTCGGCAGCCAGCCGCGACATGGTGACCGCCTGCCAGCCCTGCTCGGTGATGAGCCTGGCGGTCACCGTGACGATGTCGTCGCGCAATGTCATGGGGCTCCGATGGAGACGAAGTCGACCTTTTCCCGCACCCCGCAGTCGGGGCAGCACCACGAGTCCGGGACGGCCGACCACGGTGTTCCGGCCGGGAACCCCTCGCGGGGAGCGCCAGCCGCGGCGTCGTAAACGTAACCGCAGCCCGGGCAACGGCCACCGGCGGCGTCCCCGTCGAGGGTCGCGATGGTCTCCTGCGCCGTGTGGTGAGGTGTGAGTGGCTGCGGGTAGCGGGCCAGCACTTTCGCTCGCTTGGGCGGGTGGATGTTCGCGAGGCTGATGTCGCCGCCGAAGTGGCGGAGCACCCGCGGGTCCATGACGCGGCGCCACAACGGCGGCACGAGCGCGAGCAGGATCATGCCCGCGTAGCCGGTGGGCAGCACCGGGGACTCCTCGAAGTCCCGAAGGGTCTGGTAGCGCCGCACCGGGTTCGCGTGGTGGTCGCTGTGCCGTTGCAGGTGGTACAGCAGGACGTTCGTGGCGATGTTGTTGGAGTTCCAGCTGTGGCTGGGGTTCACGCGCTCGTACCGCACGCGGCCGGGAATCCCGACCTTCTGCCGCAGCATGCCGTAGTGCTCCATGTAGTTCACGACCTCGAGCAACGAGAAGCCGACGACGGCCTGCAACACCAGGTACGGCAGGATTGCGGGCCCGAGCCACCACATCATCGCGCCCCACAGCACCGCGGACATCAACCACGCGTTGAGCACGTCGTTGCCGATGCGGTACGGGTGGTGGTCGCGACGGCCGTAGCGCTTCTTCTCCAGGTGCCAGGCGCTTTTCACCGACCCGCCGACCGTGCGCGGCCAGAACCGGTAGAAGCTCTCGCCGACCCGCGCGCTGGCGGGGTCCTCCGGTGTCGCGACGCGGACGTGGTGACCGCGGTTGTGCTCGATGTAGAAGTGGCCGTAGAAGCTTTGCGCCAGCGCGATCTTGGACAGCCAGCGCTCGTGGCTCTCCTTCTTGTGCCCCAGCTCGTGCGCGGTGTTGATGCCGATCCCGCCGATGGCGCCGATCGACACCGTGAGCCCGATCTTGTCCACAACGGACAGATCCTTGGTCGCGATCACGTAGAACGCCGTCACGAAGCCCGCGTACTGGATGGGCAGGAACAGGAACGTGATCCAGCGGTAGTAGCGGTCCTGCTCCAGCGCCTCGATCAGCTCGTCCGGCGGGTTGGAGCGGTCCAGGCCGGCCAGCAGGTCGATGGCCGGAACGATCACCAGCACGACGATCGGGCCGGTCCACAGCCAGACGCCCCAGCCGGTCAGCGCGTGCAGGCCCAGCGCCACGAAGGCGAGGGACGGCACCACCAGGCCGATCAGCCACAGGTAGCGCTTGCCGTCCCTCCATTGTTCGGTCGAGCCGGGTGTGACGGTGCCGGTCATCGCTCGCTCCTCCCGTTTGACAAAACCGTAGGAGATGTAAAGTCGGTTTGACAAGTGGGGGCGAGATGTAAAGTCAGGTGGATCGGTACACCTGGGCGGCTGCGTCGACGAACGCTCTGGTCAGCGGATCGTCCTTGGTCCACGCGATGACGACGGGGCTGGGTGGCAGGTCCTGGATCGGCACGACCTTCAGTTCGCTGCCGAGGTCGTGGCCGAGCGGGGCCAGGCCGACGGTTCCGTTCCACAGCACCGACTGGACACACTCCTGGACCGCGCGGACCGTGGGGCCCTGCCGGGGTTTGCCGCCGTTCCAGTAGTTCTGCCAGATCTCGTCGGTGCCTTCGGGGAACTGGAACCACGTGCGGTCGTCGAGGTCTGTCGTGGTGAGGTGATCCCGGTGGGCGAGCGGGTCGTCCGCTCTGAGGACCGCGCCCACCGGATCTTCGCGCAGGGCAAGGGTTCTGAGGCCATCGGTGGTGAACGGGCCGCGCGTGAGGGCGATGTCGACCTGGTTGGTGCGCAGGCCGCAGGTGGGGTCCGTCAGGTCGGCCTCACGGATGCGCACCTCGACGTTGGGATGCTTGCGCCGGAACGCTTTCGCGAGTGTGGCAGCGTTCTTGCCGTCGAGGATGCCGATGGTGATCGTTTTCGCGAGCCCGGATTTGATGCGGTCGGCGTGCTCGAGGAGAGCCTTCGCTTCGTGCAGCAGGGTATGGCCGGACTCGGTGAGCGTGACGCCGGCGGGGGAGCGGTTCAGCAGCGTGGTGCCGAGGCTGGTCTCGAGCTGCTTGATCGCGCGGCTCAGCGGTGGCTGGCTCATGTGCAGTCTCGTGGCGGCTCGGCCGAAGTGGAGTTCTTCGGCGACGGCGACGAAGTAGCGCAGTGTCCGCAGCTCCATGATCAGGCACGATACTCGTCCGGTATCGGGCCTGCGTTCTTGGTCTTGGACTGGTGGCGGGGTGCGGCGGTGAAGTGGGGGCATGAATCTTCCGGACCCCGTCGTCCAGATTTCCGGTGCTGTTGAGGTCGCTCCTGATGTTGTGGTGATCCCGAACAACGGTGTCGGTCTCGTGCCCAACATCGGGATCGTCGGCGGCACGGATGCCGTTCTCGTCGTGGACACGGGACTCGGCGTTGCCAACGCTTCCGACGTGCTCGCGTTCGCCACGGAGGTGGCTCGCGGGCGGCGGATCCACCTGACGACCACGCACTTCCACCCGGAGCACGCGTTCGGGGCCTCGGTGTTCGCCGGCTCGTACGTGGTGAACCGGGCTCAGGCGGATGACCTGCGGCGCAAGGGATCCGGCTACCTGGAGATGTTCCGCGGCTTCGGCGGCGCGATCGCCGACCGCCTGGACGGGGTCTCGGTTCCGGTGCCGGACGTCGTGTTCGACGGGGTGCACACGCTCGATCTCGGAGGTCGTTCGGTCGTGCTGCGTCCGACCGGGCGCGGGCACACGTTGGGAGATCAGGTGATCGAGGTGCCGGACGCCGGTGTGCTGTTCACCGGTGATCTCGCCGAGACCGGGCAGTTCGCGATCTTCCCGTGGTTCCCGCCGCACGACACCGACGTGTCCGGGGTGGCGTGGATCGAGGTGATGGACCGGTTGATCGCCGCTGCGCCTCGGATCGTGGTGCCGGGGCACGGGGCTACTGGTGGTCTCGCGGTGCTGGAAGGCGTTCGGGACTACCTGTGCGAGCTGAGGGACGAGACGTGGCGCCGGCGGGACTCCGCTGATGTCGTGGCCGAGGTGCGGGCGGTGCTGGTCGAGCGGCACCCCGAGTGGGTGGGGCAGGAGTGGATCGAGCGCGGGGTCGGGTGCCTGTGCGCTGAATAATCGCTTTGCGGGTTGACGACTCGCGCCTCACCCTGATGGCGTCATGGAGAACGGTTTTGGTACACGGCAAAGCGTGCCGTGGGATGTAGAACTTCTCAGCGATCGGTGCCTCGCTCCGCTGCCGGGAGACTGGCTGGCGCGGACCGCGGACGGGCTCGTCGCTCTCAACGCGGGATTCGTCTGCCCGGATCCGCTGATCGCCGAGGACTACGGCGATGAGGCGTGGCGGGAGCCGATCCCGGCGCTGCACACCTCACCGGACGGCCGGTACGCCGCCGTCGTGAACGACTACGGCAACTTCGGCACGGTGGTCGACCTGCTGTCCGGGGAGGTGGTGCTGCGCCTGGACCGCGACCACGTCCACACGGCGACGACCACCCCGTTCCCGATCGCGTTCCTGCCCGGCGACCGCGTGGTCGCGGCGACGGAAGTGAATCGGCTCGACGTCATCGACCTCAGGACCGGTGCCGTGCTCACGGAGCGGGAGACGGACTTCTCCGAGTACCACGGCCGGTTGACCGCGAGTCCGTGCGGCCGGTGGCTCCTGGACCACCGGTGGGTGTGGCACCCGGATGGCGCGCCCGCGGTCGTCGACGTCGACGAGTGGCTGCGGATCGGCGGCGACCCGCAGGGCACCTTCCTGGCCTTCCGCGACTACCCGTGGGACCAGCCGGTCGCATGGCTCGGGCCGGGAATCGTTGCGATTCAACGGACCGAGGATCGCTTTTTCGAGGGCGATGGCATCGAGATCTACAACGTCGAACAGCTCGGCGAACCGGACGAGCCGCCGATGGCGCTGTTGCCCGGCGTGACCGGGCCGATGTGGGCTCACGACGGGGCCCTGTACGTGAGCGACGAGGCCGGGTTGGAGGGGTGGGATCCCGAGCGCGAACTGCGATTCGGCGTGCTGGAAGGGTTCCGGCCGATCGCGCACCGCGACGGGGTCTTCGCCGAGCTGCGAGGCGGTCAGCTCTATAGCTTCAGTGTTGACTAAAGGTAGTCCTCACCGAGGTGGGCGCGGATGACCTTCTTGGGCACGCACAGGGTCCAGGCGCCGATGATGAGCTCGGTCATCTCCTCGACGTCGAGCTCGGCCATCGAGGCGTGCACCCACTGGAACCGCATGTCGGACTCGCTGGGGAACGCGAACTTGACCGGGTCGCTCGCGACCAGGGCCTCGCGTTCCTCGCGCGGATAACCGAAGCCCAGCACCGTCTCGTCGCGGGACAGGGCCGCGTAGACGATCTGGCCCACGCGGAACTTCACGCGGTCGCGGATCAGGTGTTCGGTGGTGCGCGGCAACGACAGTGCCACGGCCCGGATGTCGGCGACGTTGACCATCAGGCAATCCTGTACGCCGCGGCGCCGTTGTGCAGGTATTTGGCGCGACCGTTTTCGTCGGAACCGATCAGGGACATCACCCGGTGGCCGCCGAACCGCGGTTCGGTCTCGATGATCGTGTCGTCGCCGAGTCGCACGACCTCGGTGCGCGGCTTGACGTTGAACGACGCGGCCAGCTCGGTGCGCGGGTGGTAGAGCAGCGACGTGCCGGTGAGCGTGATGTCGAACAGGGGAGTGCGGTAGGTGCCGTGCATCGGGTCGTCGACGGGCGCGGGGTTCGCGGGCGGCACGGGTGGCGGGGCCATGTCGATGCCGTGTGCGGCGAAGACCTCCTGGGCCAGCGGCTCGCCGGTGGTGCTGTTGGTGAACACCGCGACGGCGAGGTTGCGGCCGGGGATCACGCGCAGGAACGCCTTCTGCCCCTTGGAGTTGCCGGTGTGGCCGAGGTCGCCGTCGCCGAAGATCATCCAGGCGAGTCCCCAGCCGCGGATGCTGTCGCCGAACTCCGGGACGTCGTCAAGCTGCGGTTCGCGCAGTGACGCGAGCGCCGGGTCGGTGAGGTGGTGGCGGACGAAGGTGAGCAGGTCGCGGGCGCTCATCGCGAGGTGCGAGCCGCTCGGCGCGGTGCGGTACGAGATGGCCCAGGGTGTGGTGGGTGTGCCTTCGGTGTGTCCCACTGCCACGCGGTGCAGGATCGCCTCGTACGGGTCGGTGGCGACGGTGGTCAGGCCGAGTGGCGTGACGAGGTGGTCGCGCAGTGCCTGGTGGAAACGCTTGCCGCGCACCACTTCCACGAGCCGGCCGAGAACGGCGAAGCCGGTGTTGGAGTAGGAGAAGAGGGTGCCGGGCGGGAGAAGCTGCTCCTCGTCGGCGAGGGTGGCGACGAACCTTTCCAGGGCGTCGTCGTTGCGGCCGGTGTCGGTGAAGTGGTTGGCCGCGATGCCGCTGGTGTGGGTGAGCAGGTGCCGGGCGGTGATGGTCTCGGTGGCGTGGCGGTCGCTGAGTTGGAAGCCCGGGAAGCGGTTCTTGACGGGCTGGTCGAGGTCGAGTGCGCCTTCGGCCGCCAGTTGCGCGACGAGGGTCGCGGTCCAGAGCTTGGTGATCGAGCCGACTTTGAACACCGAGTCGGTGGTGGTCTCGACCTTGGTGTGCAGGCTGAGCACGCCGGCTGCCTCGTCGTGGATCTCGCCGTCGTGGAGCACGGCGACCTGCGCGCCGGGGACGTCGTACTTCTCGATGAGCTCGCGCAGGTTCATCAGGCGATCCTCGGCAGGGCGTTGCTGTTGTGGAGGAACTTCGCGCGGCCGGTCTCGTCGCGGCCGACGAACGTGAGGACGTAGTGGGTGCCGAAGTCCGGTTCCTTCGTGATGATCGAGGCCTCGTCGAAGCGGACGATCTCGGCGCGATCGTGGATGTCGCGGGAGGTGTAGGTGAGGAACGCGCTGCCGTCTTCCTCGCTGATGGTGTAGTTGCCCTTCGTGCCGCGGTAGGTGCCGTGCATCCAGTCTTCGACCGGTTCGGGGTCGGGTGGTGGCGTGAGGCGGGGCGGGGTCTCGACGCCGACCAGGTCGCGGAGGGTGTGCGTCATGACCTCGTGGGCCAGCGGGGCGCCGCCGAGGCCGTTGGTCAGGACGGCTACCGCGACCTGCTTTTCCGGGACGACGCGCAGGAACGCCTTCTGGCCGATGGTGGTGCCGGTGTGGCCGACCACGCCGTCGCCGTAGAGCATCCAGCCGAGGCCCCAGTGCGGCGCCGAGACGTTCGGGGGCACGGGGACCTGGGGTTCTCGCAGTTCGGCGAAGTCCGTGAAGTGCAGGCGGATGAACGTCAACAGGTCGTGCGCGCTCATGGCCAGTTGGGCGCCGCCGGGGGAGTTGGAGTACGCGAGGGCCCACGTCTTCACGGGGTTGAGCACGCCGTCTGTCTGTTCGTGGCCGACTGCTGCGCGGTGCAGGATCGCTTCGTAGGCGTTGGTGGAGACCGTCTGCAGGCCTAGCGGAGTGACGAGCTCTTCGCGCAGTACGTCGTGGAACGGTTTGTCGCGCAACACCTCGATGAGCCGGCCCAGGACGGCGAACCCGGTGTTGCTGTAGGAGAACATCGCGCCGGGCGGGAAGAGCTGGTCTGCCGGTGTGAGGGTGGCGACGAACCTCGCGACGGCGCTGTCGTCCATCCCGGTCTCGGTGAAGTGGTTGCCGTCGATGCCGCTCGTGTGGGTGAGCAGGTGGCGTGCGGTGATTCCTTCGACCAGTTCGAGGTTCGGCAAATAGTGATGAATCGGACAATCGAGATCGAGAACGCCTTCGTTCACCAGTTTCTGGGCCAAAGTCGACGTCCAGATCTTCGTGATCGAGCCGATCTGGAACACCGAGTCCGTTGTCGTCTCAATTCGCGTCCGCAGGCTCAGCACGCCCGCCGCGTGCTCCTCGATCTCCCCGTTGGCCAGCACCGCGACCTGCGCGCCCGGCACGGTGTGACGCTGGACCAGTTCAGCCAGATTCCACCCCATGGAAAGACTCTATAGAGGCCGGCCACCCAATTGAGACCGGGACGAATTCCGGAAGTGTGAGAGCGTGGCCACACTTGATTCCTCTTTTCACTCGATCGGGTGAAAAGTGGTGCAATGAACTTAAGACGGTCCCTTCCGGCTCTTCTTGCGCTCGTGCTCACCGCGTCCTTCTTCGCGGTCGGCACGGCCGAGTCGGGGACACCGAAGCAGAGTCCCGTCAACGTCACGCCGAACGCGATCCGGTTCGACCCGAACGCGCCCAAGCTCGACGTGACCTACGGGCACTCCGCGCTGGAACTGAAGTACATCCGCAAGGACGCGGACAAGCCCGACGGCTGCACGACCCGCGACCACGAAGAGACCGAGGAAGCGGACGTCCAGCCCGGCGCGGGCCACGTCATCGTCGCCGGCACCAGGTACGACCTGGTGCAGTTCCACTTCCACACGCCGTCCGAGCACCAGTTCGCCGGCCACCACACCCCGCTCGAGATGCACCTCGTCCACCGCAGCGCGGAGGGCAAGCTGCTCGTCGTCGGCGTCCCACTGGTCGTCGGCGCGCACTCGGTCGTGGACGACGTCCTGGCGCAGCTCGCGCCGGAGTGCGGCGCCCCGGTCGACGTCGAGCCGATCAACCTCAACCGGTTGCTGCCGGCGTACAACAACCACACACTGCACTACACCGGCTCGCTCACCACGGCGCCGTTCACCGAGGGCGTCGAGTGGTACCTGACGGGTGAGCAGCACGTGACGGCGGCGACGATCGCGCGCTTCAAGGGGCTGTTCACGGCGGGCAACGCTCGTGCGACGCAGCCGCTGAACGGGCGGACGCTGGTCGAGGTTCCGCGCATCTGATCTGCGGCTCGCCGGGAAGGCCGGCTCCCTGCCGTGGGGTCGGCCTTCTTCGGTGTTGGGGGCTCGGGTGATTCGGGTTGGGCGCCGCGGCATCGCGCACGCGCCGCGGCAGGCGAAGCAGGGCGGCGACCTTGCCGTGTTCCGCAGCCCGCAGATGTGGCTCGCCACTTCTGATGATGGCCGATGTCGCGGGCTCCACGTCCGGGCGCTGGTCGAGGTTCCGCGCATCTGATCTGTGGCGTGTCGAGAAGGCCGGCTCCCTGCCGTGGGGCCGGCCTTCTTCGGTGTTGGGGCACGGGGGATTCGGGCTAGGCGCTGCGGCGCCGCGCACGTGCCGCGGCAGGCGAAGCAGGGCGGCGACCTCGGCGGCCAACATCACGGCGTTCAACCTCGGCGACGCCGGTGGGGCGTGGCTCGGCGGCGTGGCCATCGGGAACGGCCTCGGCTCCACCGCGCCGAACTGGAGCGGCGCGGTGCTGGGGGTCTGGCGGGCGCGGGCATCTCGATCGGGCTGGGCGAGCGTGTGAGCAGCGGCACCCGCGGAAGCCTTCTGAAGCGCGTCAGAAGGCCCGTAAAATCGTTCAAGTTGCTAACTAATCCGAGCCAAGGGGAGCCGTGAACACCACCCGCGCCATGACCGCGCTCGCGCTCGGCGGGTTCGGCATCGGTACGACCGAGTTCGCGACGATGGGGCTGTTGCCGCAGATCGCGGAGACCTTCGGGATCCAGGACTACGAGGCGGGCCATGCGATCAGCCTCTACGCCGCCGGTGTGGTGGTCGGGGCGCCGTTGATCGCGGTGCTCGGGGCCAAGCTGCCGCGCAAGGGGATGCTCATCGGGCTGATGCTCGCGGTGGCGCTGGGCAACGGGTTGAGTGCCGCGGCTCAGGACAAGACGCTGCTGCTCGTGGCGCGGTTTGTCGCGGGGTTGCCGCACGGGGCGTTCTTCGGCATTGCGGCGGTGGTGGCGGCGACGCTCGTTGCTCCCGAACGGCGTGGCACGGCTGTTGCGCGTGTGATGGTCGGTCTGACCGTGGCGAACCTTGTGGGCGTGCCGCTGGCGACGGCGGCGGGGCAGCAGATCGGGTGGCGCACGGCGTACCTGGCGGTGGCGGTCATCGCGCTGGTCACGGCCGCGGCGATCGGGGCGTGGGTGCCGCGGATGCCCAAGGTCGAGGGCGCGTCGATGAAGGGCGAGGTCCGGGCGTTCGGGCGGCCGACGGTGTGGTTCGCGATCTTCACCGGCATGATCGGGTTCGGTGGCATGTTCGCCGTCTACTCCTACGTCGCGCCGCTGACGACCGAGGTCGCGGGGCTCTCCCAGACTGCGGTGCCGTGGATGCTCGCGGTGTTCGGGCTGGGCATGACGCTCGGGGCGACGTTCGGCGGGCGGTTCGTGGACCGGTCGGCGATGGGCTCGGTGTTCGGCGGGCTGGTCGCGGTGTGCCTGATCCTGGTCCTCTTCGGACTGACGGCGACCGTGCCGGTGTTCCTGTTCGTGAACCTGTTCCTGCTCGGCTTCGTCGTGCAGATCCTCGCGGCCGCGCTGCAGATCCGGCTCATGGACGCCTCGCCGGACGCGCCGTCGCTGGCCTCGTCGTCCAACCACTCGTCGCTCAACGTCGCGAACGGCGCGGGCGCGTGGCTCGGTGGCCTGGCGATCGCGGCCGGCTGGGGCTACACGTCCACGGCCTGGGTCGGGGTGGCGCTGTCGTTGGCGGGCCTGGCAATTGCCACAGCGTCGGTGGTCTACGAGCGGCGCGCCTTCAAGCGCGACACCACGAACCAGACGATGGCGATGGCCAGTGCGGCGAGCACCGCCGTGGAGACCCAGCCCAGGTAGCGGTCGATCACCGAGTAGTTCTCGCCCAGGAAGTAGCCCGCGAGGATCAGCGCGGAGTTCCAGACGAGGCTGCCCGCCGCGGTGTAGAGGGTGAACCGGGCGATCGGCATCCCGGACACCCCGGCGGGGATGGAGATCAGGCTCCGCACCACCGGCACCATCCGCCCGAGGAACACGGCCGCGTTGCCGTGCTTGTCGAACCACGCATCGGCTTTGTCCACATCGGACTCGGACACGAACGGCAGCTTGCCGAACAGACGCCGCGTGCGGTCCAGACCCAGCCAGGAACCCAGGAAGTACAGCACCAGAGCGCCGGCGACCGAGCCGGCCGTGGTCCACAGGATGGCGGCGACCAGCGAGATCCTGCCCTGAGTGGCGGTGAACCCGGCCAGTGGCAGGATCACCTCGCTCGGCACCGGCGGGAACACGTTCTCCAGCGCGACCGCCAGTCCCGCGCCGGGCGAGCCGAGCGCCTCCATCAGCGCAGTGATCCACTCCATGACCTGATCTACCCGTTTTGCCCCGCCCCTCAACCCGCGGGTGGAGAAGGATCTCCACCCTGGCTACGGCGCCGGGTCCACGCGCTGACCTGCCCGAATTCCTAACGTTGTCGCCATGACAGGGACTCTGCAGATTGTGCTGATCGCCGCGGCCATCCTCTACGTGATGGCGCGGCGGTTGATGGGGGAGCCCGCCGTGGGCAAGCGGCTGCTGGTGCTCCCGGCGGTGCTCGGGATCATCGGGCTGACGCAGACGTCGGTGCACTCGGTGACCGCGGTCGTGTTCCTCGCCGCCAGTGCGGCGCTCAGCGTCGTCTTCGGTCTGCTGCGCGGGCTGACGATCCGAACGTACGAGCAGAACGGCATCGTGATGCTCCGCTACACGGCCATGACGATCGTGCTGTGGGTGGCCAGCATCGCCGCGCGGCTGGCCGCCGTGTTCGTGATGAACCTGATCGACCCGAGCGCGGTGCAGGCGGGCAACGGGCTGATGCTCGTGGTCGGCGCGGGCCTGCTCGCCGAGGGGCTGGTCGTGCTGTCCAAGGCCGTGCGGGTGGGCGGTCAGGTCGTGTGGTCGAAGGGACGCAGGGGAGCGCCGCACCGCACGTCGCCGGTTTTGGACTCGTGGCAGCAGAAGGTTCGCAACGGGCATGATTCATCCCGATGAGCTTCGCTGACGGGTTGTTCCGGCCGCTGGTCACGCTGGTGATCGCCGTGGTCACGGTGATCCACCTGATCGACCGCCCGCCGAGCCTGCCCGGGCTGACCTGGGCCCTGACCGCCGTGGCGATCGCCGCGGCGGTCACGTCCGCGTTCGTGCTCGACCGGCTGCCCGAAGGCTGGGCCGTCGCGGTGCTCACCGTGTTCGTGCTGGTCAGCGCCCTGCTGTTCGCGCTGGCACCGGCCACCGCGGCGGTCGCGTACGTGTTCCTCGCGACCAGCACCGCCGGGCGGCGCCTGCGGTCCTTCCAGGTCGCGGTCGTCTTGGCGGTCGCCGGGTCGGTGCTCGCCACGATCACCACGTGGCTGGTCAACGTGCCGGACGCGCCGCCGTGGTGGCTGTGCCTCACGGCGGGACTGCCGGTGCTCTTCGGCCTGATCCGCCGCGAACGAGCCAACGCCCAGGTGGCCGCCGAGTACGCCGCGGCGCTGGAGGAACGCGGCCGGATCGCGCACGAGATCCACGACGTGGTCGGGCACTCGCTGTCCGGCATCGCCGTGCAACTGGACATGGCCGACGCCCTGCACGCCGCGGGCAAGTCCGGCGAGGCCAACGAAGCCGTGCTGCGCGCCCGCGCGTTGGCGGTCTCCGGGCTGAAGGAGACCCGGCGGGCCGTGCACGCGTTGCGGGATGCCGCGGTGCCGTTGCCGGAGTCGATCTCCCGGCTCGCGGAGAGCCACGGCGCGTCGTTCCGCGTCATCGGTGAGGACCCGGTGAGCGTGGAGATCGCGCAGGCCATCATCCGTGCCGCGCAGGAAGCCCTGACCAACGCGCACAAACACGCACCTGGCGCCGAAGTGGACCTGGTGCTCGAGTACACGGCCTCGACGATCAGGCTGACCGTGACCGACAACGGGCCGGCGCAGGAGCAGCAGTGCGGCGGAATGGGCCTGGCGGGCATGCGGGAGAGGGCTGCTCTGCTCGGTGGGACACTGTTCGCAGGACGCGAGGGTCCAGGGTGGACGGTCAGGATGGAGCTGCCCCGATGATCAGGCTGTTGATCGTGGACGACCAGGCGGCGGTCCGCGACGGGCTCGCCGTCATGCTCGACCTCGACCCGGACATCACCGTCGTCGGCACCGCGTCCAACGGCCAGGAAGCCCTTGCGGCCGTGGAGGAACTCGGCCCCGAGGTCGTGCTGATGGACCTCAACATGCCGGTCATGGGCGGCGCCGGGGCCACCGCGGCGTTGCGGCACTCGCACCCGGACCTGCCGGTCGTCGTGCTCACCACGTTCGACGACGACGAGTCGATCCTGGCGGCGTTGCGCGCGGGTGCCCGCGGCTATCTGACCAAGGACGCCGACCGGCGCACGATCATCCAGGCCGTGCGCGGCGCCCACGCCGGCAACGCGATCCTCGACCCGGCCGTGCAGCTGCGGTTGCTGGACCTCGCGAGCCGCACACCCGCGCAGGACCCCGGATTCGACCTGACCGCCCGCGAACGCGAGGTGCTCGACCTGATCGGCGAGGGCCTGCGCAACGGCGAGATCGCGCGGCGGCTGTTCATCAGCGAGGCGACCGTGAAGACGCACATCAACAACCTGTTCGCCAAGGCGGACCTGCACTCCCGCGCCGACGCGGTCAGGCTCGCCCTGGCGCTCAGGGGCTGAACCTCAGCCTTCCGGGTGCGTCGGCGGATCGCACGGAACCTTGCCGACGACGACGTGAGCCGTCTGCTCGCCCCAGCTCTCGCGCGGGCCACCGCAGCCCCACCACACCTGACCGGCGAGGTCGTGGTGCTGGTAGTCGTTGTAGTAGCTGAGCACGATCAGCATGCCCGGCGTCGGGAACGGCAGTGTCGGGTCGGCGGTGGCCGGCGCGGCGGTCGCGGTCACGACGGCAGCGGCGAACAAGGTCGTCGCCAGTGCACGCTTGAACATCGAGTGGTCCTCTCCTGTCAGGGCATTCCACCTGATGAGGCGTTCCATCCCGTTCCAGGACCGTTCCGCGGGACCGGATATGAGGCATGATCGCGATCGCGGCCGAACTAATCCGATGAATCATGTAAACCGCAGTCAAGTTCCGTCACTTTAGTTGACACTGCAGGTCGAGACCTCCTACCTTCGACTACGTAAAGGCCATCGCTCCGCCGCCCCGATGTGCTCCCCCTGTCGTACGCCGCCAGGAAGGACGCACCGAACGATGGAATCGCGTATCACCCGCAGGGCCGCACTCACAGCCGCAGCCCTGATGTTCGTCACCGTCAATCCAGCGTCGGCTCTCGCTCCCGCGTGGGCACCGAATCCCGCGACCGACGGCCTCAAGGCGTTCGAGGGCATCGAGGTCGACCGCGGCAACAAGTTCCCCGACCGCAAGGGCAAGTACATCGTCGTCGAGGGCGACCACTACCGGTTCAACATCTGGAAGAACGACCGCGACACGACCGGTGGCGGTGACCGTCAGCGCACCGAGTCCAAGGGCATGGTCTCGGGCGGCAATGCCATCAAGATGAAGAACGGCGAGACCTGGGTCATCTCGTACGAGATGTACATGCCGGCATCCCTGCACGGCACCAGCAAGTTCACGCACATCTTCCAGACCAAGACACCCAGCACCAACGGCGGCCCGTGGACGACCTTGTCGTTGAGCCGCAGCGGTAGCACCGAAACCATCCGGGCGCGCGCGTTCAGCACGTCCGGCGCTCCGGACATCGCTTCCACGAACCTGGCCCCGTTGCGCGACAAGTGGGTCACGGTCGAGTGGACGATCACGCCGGGCTCGAGCGGCACGGTCGGCTTCGTGCTGCGCAACGGCACGGGTGCGAACGCGCCGATCGCGGTGCAGGGCAAGCGTTCCGGCGTGCGGATCCCGGACGAGGGCGACTACGTCCGTCCGAAGTGGGGCATCTACCGCTCGGTGGAGAGCGCCTCGTCGGACATCCTGGACACCTACATCAACTTCCGGAACTACACGGCCACCAAGAAGTGAGCTGAGCAGCGGGCGGGCGCCGCACGTGGCGTCCGCCCGTCAGCATGGTGATGTGAAGGCCACGTCCGGGAACCGCTGGTTCCACTCCTGCTCGGTGATCCGCCGCGGCGAGGCGCAGGCCTGTCGTTGCGCCCAGCCGAGGTCGAGGGTCCACACCTCGGCGGTGTGGTCGGTGCTGGCGGTGAGCATCCGGCCGTCCGGGCCGAACGACACCGACTGAGCCGGTCCGTTGTGGCCGGTCAGCACGGCCTGCGGCACCGGGTGCGCGGGGTCGTCCACCGTCCACACCCGCACCGTCCGGTCGTCGGCGGCCGTGGCGACCGTGCGCCCGTCCTGGCTGAACGCGACCGACATGATCACCTCCGCGTGGCCCTGCAGGGTCGCGATCTCGCGCGGAGCCCGCCGGTCGTGCACGTCCCACAGCTTCGCGGTCCTGTCGTCGCTGCCGGTGGCGAACGTGCGGCCGTCGGGCCGGTAGGCGATGGCGGCGACCATGTCGGTGTGCCCGGTCGCCAGCCGTGCCACCGGTACCGGCTCGCGCGGGTTCACGACGTCCCAGAAACGCACGGTCCGGTCGTCGCTGCTCACCGCGATCGTGGTGCCGTCCGGGCTGAACGCGACCTGCTTGACGTTGAGCTCGAACCCGGTGAGCGTCGCGATCTCCTGCCCGGTGGCGACGTCCCACAGCTTGGCGGTGCGATCCCAGCTGCCGGTGGCGACCGTCCTGCCGTCGCGGCTGAACGCGACCGAGTACACGGCGTCCGCGTGGCCTGCGAGGGTGGCGATCCGGCGGCCGTCGATCGTCCACAGCCCGGCGGTCCTGTCGCCGCTGCCGGTGGCGATGGTCCTGCCGTCGGGGCTGATCGCCATCGAGTAGATGTTGCCGCCGTGACCGGTGTCGATCACCAGCGGCTTCTGCGGAGCCGCCGTGTTCCAGACTCGCAGTGTCCGGTCTCGTGCGGCCGTGACGATCCGTGTGCCGTCAGGGGTGAACTGCGCGGCGTTGACGTAGTCGCGGTGGCCCGTCAGCGGGGTGGCCAGCGTGCTGATGAGCCCGTCGCGGGCCTCGGGCGTCGGCACGAGCCGGTACGCGGCGAGCGCGAGCTGGGCCGCGAGACCGGGGTCGGTCTGCCGTTGCGAGACCGCCTCGGCCGCGACCTTCTGCGACAACGCGGTGTTGCGCTGGTCGGTGACATCGCGTTCGGCGACCACCGCGCGGACGGTCGCGATCGTGCTGATCACCAGCAGCACGGCCAAAAGTGCGCTGAGATACCGCATCCGCCGCGACCGGGTGCGCGCGGCGGCCAGCTCGGTCTCCTCGGCGGTGACAGCGGCGTCGAGGAACGTGCGTTCGCGCGCCGTCAGCGACGACCGGTCGAGGTCGCGGGCCAGTGCGAGACGAGTGCCGCGGTACAGGGAACCGGGATCGCGGTCGTGCGACTCCCACACGTCGGTGGCGTCGGTGAGCTCGCGGTGCCGGCGCAGGCTTTCCCGATCGTCGTCGAGCCACGCCCGCAGCCGCGGCCAGCGGCGGATCAACGCCTCGTGGGTGATCTCCACACTCGTCCGGTCCAGGGTGACCAGCCGTGCCGCCGCCAGGTGTTCCAGGACCTCGTCCGCCTCGGCGTCGAGCTCGCGGCGTTCGATGCGGCGTTTGGTGTCCTCGGTGCCCTGACCGAGCGCGACGAGCCGGACGAACACCTCGCGCGCGCGTTGCTGTTGCTGCGGCGACAACTGGCGATAGGCGGTCTCCGCGGTCTGGGCGATGGCCTCCGAGATGCCGCCGGCGAGCTGGTAGCCCACGACGGTCAGCATGCCGTCACGCCGGCGCCGCCACGTCTCCAGCAGAGCGTGGGACACGAGCGGCAGCACACCGGGTTGTGCGACCGCCTCCTCGATCACCCGGTCCACCAGCGCGGGTTCCAGCCGGCACCCGGTGACGGCGGCCGGTGTCACGATCGCCGCCCGCAGCTCCTCGTTCGTCATCGGGCCGACCAGGAGCTGGCCGTCGCGCAGCACCTCGACCAGCACGGGATGCGCCGCGCAGTGGGCGTAGAAGTCCGCCCGCACGCCGATGACGACGTGCCTGCGGGACAGCGCCTCGATGAACTCGGCCCGCTCCGCCTTGTCCTGGCACAGCGTGAAGAGCTCCTCGAACTGGTCGACGACGAGCAGCCGGTCGTCGTCCGGCACCGCGGCGAGCCTGGCCGCCGGACGCGCGCCGGGCGTGATCACGACCGCGGGACCTGCCTCGAGGCCGTGCGCGCCGGTCCCGCGAGCGTGCAGCAGTCCCGC
This sequence comes from Lentzea sp. NPDC005914, assembly GCF_040629405.1. NCBI lineage: Bacteria > Bacillati > Actinomycetota > Actinomycetes > Pseudonocardiales > Pseudonocardiaceae > Lentzea > Lentzea sp. NPDC005914. The sequence goes on from NZ_JBEXVQ010000007.1 coordinate 278,753, forward strand.
GTGCAGCAACGACGACTTGCCGGACCCGGAAGGCCCGATCACCGCGGTGAAGCGACGTGCGGCGACGAGCGCGCACAGCTGCCGGACCAGCTTGTCGCGCCCGAAGAAGCGGTCCGCCTCCTCGACGCCGAACGCGGCCAGCCCGACGTACGGCGTCCTGTCCGGCACGGCGGTGGTGTCACCACGAAGCTCGGTCTGAGCGGCGTGCCAGCGCTGGGTCCACTCGTCCTGGTCGCCGTCGCACGCGTGCACGTAGGCGAGCGTGACCTCGAGCGTCGGCAGCTTCTGGCCCGCCGCGGCTCCGGCGAGCGTTGACGCGGAGAAATGAGCCCGTATCGCGAGCTCGCGGTACGGGGGACTGCCGGCCTTCTCCCGCAGCAAGCGCAGGTCGGCGGCGAACTCGGTCAGCACTGATCCGTCGGCTTTCAACGGCCGTTCGGCTCGCGGCACCGGGCTCTCCCCTCGCAGCCGAGTTATTCGGCATGGAACAAACTACCGGCCGGGTGGCCCCCTGATCGTGACGAGGTCTACCGTTGATTGCCTTCTCTTCGTGGAGGTAGACGGTGCGAGGCGCGATCGCGGCGGGCCACCCGCTCACCGCACAGGCGGGCGCGGCGATGCTGCGCGCCGGAGGAAACGCGGTCGACGCGGCCGTCGCGGCCATGTTGACGTCGTGCGTGACGGAGCCGCTGCTGACCGGCCTCGGCGCCGCCGGGTACATGCTCATCGCCCCGGCCAGCGAGACCCCTGTGCTGCTGGACTTCTCGGCTGAGGCACCGGGCCGCGACCCGCAGGCGACCAGGGCTCCCCTCGACCCCATCACCGTCCACTTCGGTGACGCGTCGCAGGAGTTCCACGTCGGACCGTCGTCGGTCGCCGCGTACGGAATGCCCGCCGGGGCCGCGAAAGCCGCCACCTACGGACGGGCGCCGCTCGAAGAACTCGTTGCGATAGCGGCGAAACACGCCCGCGAAGGCCACCGGGTCAACCGGTACCAGGCCTACGTCACCTCACTGCTGCTGCCGCTCGCCCACAGCGCGGGCCTCACCGCGTTCGAGGAAGGCGAGCTTCTCGTCCAGCCGCACGTGGCCGAAGCCCTGGAGCGCCTGGGCAAGGACGGAGCGGACCCGTTCTACACCGGCGACATCGCGGCGGCGATCGCGGACGAGATCACCGCGAACGGCGGCGACCTGAGCCGCAAGGACCTCGCGGCCTACGAGGTCGCTTGCAGGGAACCGCTGCACGTGCGTCACCGCGGCCGTGACATCCACACGAACCCACCACCCGCGGCGGGCGGTGCGTTGCTCACGCAGATGCTGGAAGCGTTGCCGGACAACCCGTCGCAACATGACCTCATCCGCGCGATGGCCGCCCCGAAGACGCACCTGAACCGTCTCGGCTCCACCACGCACATCTCCGTGCTCGACGCCGACGGCACGGCGTGCTCGGTCACGACGACGAACGGCGCGGGCTCCGGCATCTCGATCGCGGGCGTGCACCTGAACAACATGATGGGGGAGGAGGACCTGTCGCCCGACGGGTTCTTCAGCCACGCGCCCGGCGACCGGCTGCCGTCGATGATGTCGCCGACCGTCGTGACCAACCACGGCGGCGCGGAGCTCGTGCTCGGCAGCGCGGGGTCGAGCCGGATATGCGGCGCGATCCTGCAAGTGCTCGTGAACGTCCTCGACCGCGGAATGCCCGCCCAGGACGCCGTCGACGCACCCCGGCTGCACCTCAGCGGAGATCATCTCCAGGTCGAACCGGGAATTCGACCGGAAACTGAACTCCCGGTTACGCGATTTCGCGCGCCGAGCATGTTCTTCGGCGGTTGCCAGGTCGTCGAGATGACCGGATCAGGCCTGCTCAGGGGTGGTGGAGATCACCGTCGCGACGGTGCCGTCGTCATTGTGTGAGACGTTGCCCGCATAATGGGAAAATTAGTTTCCTGATTCACCAGTCAACAAGCACGATGGCTGCGTGACGGCACTACGCGAGAGATCCTCCTCGCCGCTCCTGTCCCGAACGTTCCTGCAACTGTCCGTCATCAGCGTCGTGTCCGGCGTGTCGATGGCGTTCGCCATGCCGTTCGGCTCCCTGTTCCTCACCTCCGAGATCAAGGTCTCGCCGGTCCAGCTCAGCGTCTTCCTGATCGCGAGCCCGCTCGCGTCGGTGGTCGCCAGCACGATCATGGGCAAGTTGTCGGACGGCCGCGTGCAGCGCCGGTACATGCTCGTGGCGGGCGGCCTCGCCGGCGCGATCGGCTACGGGCTGTTCTCCGTGCTGCGCGACTACTGGCTCCTGCTCGGCGCGTCGGTGATCTTCGTGGCGATCACGTCGTCGTTGCTGCCGCAGCTCTTCGCCTACGGCCGTCAGGTCTCACAAGGACCGTCGATGACCGTCAGCGTGCTGCGCACCCTGCTGTCGGTCGCGTGGGTGGCCGGTCCGCCGCTGGCCGCGCTGGTCGTCGCCAACATCGGCTGGGTGGGCCTCTTCGGCGCCTCGGCGATCCTCCAGCTCGGCGTCGCGGTGCTCGCGATCCTGCTGCCCGTTCCCCCGGCGGAACCCGAACAGCCGAAGGTCGAGGAGACCGGGCACTCGCGTGCCGGGTTCTCGATCGTCACGGCCGCGTTCGTGTTCCTGCAGGGCTCCGTCTCGCTCGCGGTCGGCGGTCTGCCGCTGTTCGTCACGTCCAACCTCGAGGGCACGGCGGGCGACGCGGGTCTCGCGATGGGACTGTGCGCGGCGCTGGAGATCCCGATGATGCTGTGGTTCGGCTCGCTGGCCAACCGGATGTCGCAGCACAAGCTCGTCGTCATCGGCGCGGCGATCTCGTTGAGCTACCACGGCTTGATGGTGTTCACCCACGCCGTCTGGCAGGTGATGGTGTTGCAGCTGCTGCACGCCACCGTCATCTCGTTGATCATGGGCGTCGGCATCACGTACTTCCAGAGCCTCGACCCCGAACGGCCCGGCCACGCCACCACGATGTTCAGCAACACCCAGATCATCGGCGGCATGGTCGCGGGCGCGCTGCTGGGTGCGGCCCAGCAGTTCGGGTTCCGCTGGGTCTACGGGTTCAGCCTCTCCATGTGCGTGCTGGGGCTGGTGTTGCTGCTCGTCGCGGGCAAGGTCAGGGCAGCCGCGGAACCACGGCTTTCGCCAGCTCTGTAGCACCAGGGCACAACGACGTGCCCTCGTTGAGCTTCTCCTCCGAGAGGATCACGCGCACGACCTCGTACCGCTCTTCCGGCCCTGGTTTCGCGATGCGCTGCCGGATCTTCACCTGGCACACGCCCTCGTCGGACTCCGGGTCCAGATAGGCGAGCAGCCCGCGGCCGACGTCGATGACCGTGCCGTCGTGGGAGTCGAACGCCGGTTGGCGGCTGAACTCGATCTGGATCTGCCGCGGGTCGTAGTCCCAGCCGCAGCCCCACGACCCGAGCTCGTTCCACGGGTACGGGGTCGCCGCGGACTTCAGCTGCGGCTCCAGGTTCTCCGGCTTCAGCAGACTGCACGCGTCGACGTTCGCGAGAGAGTCCTTCGGCCACGGCTCGGTGCGCCGCGGGATCTGGCGCTCCGTCAGCACAGCGCGCGCGTGTTCGCCCGCGACCTGGGCGATGTCGCACAACGGCCGACTGGAATCGCCCTTGGTCTCGATCTGCAGGCTGTTGCCGTCGACCAGCACGATCGACTTCGTGCAGGACTCCTTGGTGGTCCCGATCTGCGTGACCGCGCCGAGCTGCCCGGTCGGCTTCGTGGTGCCGTACTGGACGAACTGCTTGACGAAGTAGTCGACCACCAGACCGTCGTCGCCCTTCTCGTCGAACGCGAGCCAGCTGGTACAGCCGTTGATCCAGTACGAGTTCAGGGCGCTGGTGTCGACGTGGTGGGGCTGGAAGCGCTGGAAGTCGTCCTTGCTCGCGGTCAGCCCGCACACGTCCATCGTGCGGGGATCGCCGACCGTGCCGGCCACGGGCAGCCGTGAGTAGATCACCGCACCGGCCACGACCACGGCGACGAGTGCGGCGGCACCGATCACGACCGCCTTGCGGCGCCGCGGGTTCGGGAGCTTCACGCCCTCGAGCAACGCGCGGACGTTCTCGGTGGCGGGCCGGTCCTGCGGGTCGCGCTGCATCAGCTGCGCGAGCAGGTCGCCGAACGGGCCCGAGTGCTGTGGCGGCGTGATGTCGTAGGCCTTGGCGCGGCGGAGCTGTTCGGAGGATCCGGCGTCCGGGGATCCCCACGGCGACGTGCCCTCGACGGCGGCGAAGAGCGTGGCGCCCAATGCGAACACATCGGACGCCGGCCGTGCCTCGTGGCCGTCCGCCACCTCGGGCGCCAGGTACGCGGCGGTTCCGGCCACGTCACCGCCGCCGACGCGGGTCTGTTCCGCCCACCGCGAGATGCCGAAGTCGCTGAGCTTCGCCACGTCGTTGTCGCCGACCAGGACGTTGCCGGGCTTCACGTCCCGGTGGACCATGCCCTTCGCGTGCATGGCGGCGAGCGCGTCCGCGAGTTGTGTGCCGATCTTCGCGGCCCGTTGCGGGCTGATCGGGCCGTCCGCCTCGATGATCTCCGCCAGCGACCGCGACGGCAGGTACTCCATCACCAGCCACTGGTCGGCGCCGTCGCTCACCGTGCCGTGCACGGTGATGACGTTCGGGTGGCTGAGCTCGCCGCCGATGCGCGCCTCGTGCCCCGCGTCGCCCTCCCGGGGCCGCTTCAGCGCGACCGTTTCCTGCAACCGCAGGTCGGTCGCCCGCCACACCTCCCCCATGCCGCCCGCACCGAGGTGCTCTTCGAGCCGGTACCTGTCCGCGATAGTGCGTCCAACCACGAACTGGGATCTTAGGGACGGGTCCCCACCTCGCGGGTGCACACTGCGAAGAATTGTTCGGACAAAAATATTCCAGCCACATGAGATTTGGGGGGAATGACGTGTACGAGAGTCTGGCGCGTCAGGCGCCCAAGACGGTGCCCGGTGGCATCGTCGCGTTGGCGGTCACGGGCCGTGTGAACAGCGCGCCCGTCGACGGCCACACCGTGGTGTTCGGGCGCAACCGGCCCGAGGTCGACATCTGTGTGGGGGAGAGCGACCTGCGGGTGTCACGACGGCACGGCGCGCTGACGTGCCGCGAGGGTGCGTGGTGGGTGAGCAACCTCGGGCGGCTGCCGATCCGGTTGCCGAAGTCGCGGTGGCTGTTCCCGGACGAGGACGCGGTGCCTCTGACCGACGGCTACACGCCGTTGTTCATCCGCGGTACCCGCGACCGCGAACACCTGCTGGAGCTCTACGTGGCGGGCCCGGACGGTGGCCAGCCCGCGGTGCCGCACGGTGCCGTGACCGAACCTCCGCGCCGATGGAGGCTCACCGACGACGAACGGCTGCTGCTCGTCGTGCTCGGCCAGCGCTACCTCATGCACGAGGCGAACCCTCAGCCGTTGGCCCGCCAGCACGTCGCCGAGGTGATGGCCGAGCTGCGGCCCGACGAGGCGTGGAGCCACAAGAAGGTCGAGCACATGGTCGCCGCCGTGCGCTCCCGGTTGTCGCGTGAGGGCGTGGCGGGGCTCGTACGCGAAGAGGTCGGCGAGCCCGTCGGCAACGCGTTGAACGACAACCTCATGCGGGAGCTCGTGCTGTCGACGACCTTGGTGCCGCCGGATCTGGCGTTGATCGACGCTCTGTCCTGAGTAGATAGTTTTGCGAACGAAGCAAGGTCGTTGCGGCACAACGTGAGTGCCCTCGCGGTCGTTCTGGATCGGTTGCGAGACGCGAAACGCGGGTGTGATCGGCGCGTACCGCAGGTGTTTCCAGAACGTGATCCGGAAACCGCGGCAAGATCAGGATTTCCGGGCCTGGCGCGAGCAGTGCGCGCAGGTGTGGAACGGCGTTCCGGACGACCTCGCGGGCCACTTCGGGCTCGTCGCGCGTCGATCAACTTCTCGAGCGGCGCAACACGTGTGTGCTGCAACAACAACGTCGCTAACACTGTTCGCTGACGGGTGCCGCTCAACGAGATCGCGCGTCCTGCGTGCCATGCCGCTATGTGCCCAGCGCGCCGGGCCGAATGCCTGGACTTGCCTGACTCGCGAGTCAGGATTCCGGGGTCCGCGAGGGCCCTTCCTGTGACGCAACGTAGACGAAACAAACCCATGATCTACACAGCGTGCGGTTAATTGAAGTCAAACGACAGGTTCGTGAAAGAACCACGCGTTCAGGTGGTCCTGACGTGCTGGCACACTGCGCTCCGTGCAATCCCAGTTCCCCGACGAATCGACCGAGCGCCATCTCGCGCCGGACCCAGCGTTGATGGAGGCTGCCCGTGCCAGGGGCCGCGAACGCTGGGCCTCGGCCGGCGATCTGCCGGTGCCGGAGGAGAAGCCGCCGCCGAGCCGTGTGATCAAGCCGCGCGTCGCCGCCATCGCCGCCATCGCCGCGCTTCTCGTCCTCGCGGGAATCGCGGTCGTGACGTTCAACAGCGGATCCGGTGACGCCGACCCGAACACGGCGCAGCCCTCGCACAGCTACATCCCCGGCCTGATCACGCCGCCGGAAGCGTTGCCGGACGAGTCGTCCTCGGCGCCGTCGAACAGCACGGACCCGACGCTCGCCTCGTCGGCGCTCGGCCTGATCCCGCCGACGAGCACGCCCGGCGCCCAGCCACCCGGCAACAACGACGGCAACAAGGCTCCCGCCGGCGCCAAGTCGCTGACGATGGGCCCCGGCTGCGGCGGGTACTCGAGCGTCGGCTCCTTCCGCGACGGCCGCAAGGGCTGGGTCGACCACGGTGACGGCAAGTGCGGCTCGACGTTCGTGTCGATCCCGATGTCCGGCGACGCGCGCCGCGACGACGCCTCCGCGTACGGGCAGTGGACGTTCACCGCGTCCGGCTCCTGCGACGTCTCGGTGTTCATCCCGAACGGCAACCTGGAGGAGGTCGGGGGTAACCCGACCGTGTACTACGTCTTCGACCGCAACGGCATCGGCGGCACCCCGGTGGCGTCGTTCGCGATCAAGCAGGTCGAGAAGCGCGGCCAGTGGGTCGCCGCGGGCAAGTTCAAGGCCAGCGGAAACCTGACCGTGCAGCTCCTCACGCGAGGTCAGGACTGGAACAACTCCGGACCGACCTACGCCCATCACGCCGCTTCTGCCATCAAGGCAGACTGCACGGCGTGACGAGAGATCTGCATCTGGTCCGGCACGGCGAAGCGACGAAGGACGAGACGAGGCTGACCGCACGCGGCCGCAGGCAGTCGGAACTGCTCGCGCAACGGTTGCGGGGCACGGGTTTCGCGGCGGTGCACCACGGCCCGTTGCCGCGTGCGACGGAGACCGCGTCGATCATCGCCGAGGTGCTGAAGGTCCCCTGCCGGGCCGAGGCCGCGGCGGACGACTTCGTGCCGCACTTCGTCCCCGACCACGACGAGTTCTTCGACCAGTTCCCGGAGTCGGAACGCACACGCGGCCCGGCGCTGGCGCACGAGGCCGAGACCCGGTTCGCCCGGCCCGGCGACGGCCCGGTGCTGGTCGTGACGCACGCGTTCCTGATCAGCTGGCTGGTGCGGGACGCGCTGGACGCCCCGCCCGAGCGGTGGTTGTCGCTCAACCACGACAACGCCGCGCTGACCGTCATCCGCTACACGACGGGCAAGTCACCGGCATTGGTGCGGTTCAACGACGCGGGGCACCTCACCGAGCTTTGAGGGTGAGCAGCGTGATCTCGCTGGGGGCGAAGACGCGCATCGGCGGGCCCCAGAAACCGGCGCCGCGGCTGGTGTAGAGCTGGGTGCGGTCGCTGTGCCTGCTCAGGCCGGCGACCACCGGCTGCTGCAGCCGCACCAGGTAGTGGAACGGCCAGATCTGCCCGCCGTGCGTGTGCCCGGACAGCTGCAGGTCCACGCCCGCCTCGACGGCCTTCTTGATCTCCGACGGCTGGTGGGCGAGCAGCACGACCGGGTCGCCGTCCTGGGTGCCGTTGAGGGCCGAGGTGAGGTCGGCGGTGTGGCCGGGCTCGCCGGAGTGGTCGGCCGTGATGTCGTCGATGCCCGCGAACACCAGGCGGGCCTCGCCGCGTTCGAGCACCACGTGCTCGTTGTGCAGCGCCTTCCAGCCCAGGCGGGTCATGAGGTCGATCCAGCCCTGCGCGTTGGAGTAGTACTCGTGGTTGCCGGTGATGTAGAAGCGGTGCGGCGTGTTCACGTCGCCGAGCGGGGTGGCCTGCTCGACGCGCTGGTCGGCGGTGCCGTCCGCGATGTCACCGACGTGCACGGCAACGTCTGCGTTGAGCTTGTTGACCGCGTCGACCATGCCCCTGGACCACTTGGCGCGGTCGATGGCGCCGTAGTGGGTGTCGGTGATGACGGCGACGGTCAGGCCGTCGAACGCCGGGTCGAGGCGAGGGAGCGTGACGTCCTTGCGCTTGATCCGCGGGACCCGCATGGCCTCGTAGACGCCGTACGCCGTGATCGCGACGATGGTGACGGCGAGAACGACCGCGATCAGGCGTGAGCGGAAGGGGTTCTCGACGCCGCCGACGGCCAGGGCGAGGCGGAGCACGTCGGTGATCAGCGTCCAGACGAACGCGATCCAGACGAAGCCGAGCAGGAACTGGGAGATCCGCGCGGACCTGTCGCTGCCCCGCTGGGTGAACAGCACGATCATGGAGATGGCCGCGGCCGCGAAAATGACCGCGGCGATCGGGCGGACCGGGGCCGGCCACTCGGCGCTCGCGGCGAACAGGCCCTCGAACGGGACCCAGAACAGCAGCGTGGTGACGCTCAGGAGGACGAGCGTGAAGACCACGCGCCGTACCGTGACGCGGGGCCGGGCAGCGGTGGTCGTCATCGCTCATCCTCCTGAAGTTCCTATTTCCAATCTATGTCAACGCACGGATGAGGGTTTGCTCGCCCGAGTTGCCGTTGACGTCCGTCACACGTGTTCTGAGGCTGATCGGGCCGGGTTTCACTTTCAGCAGAACTCCGCGGTCGCCGGACAGCATGTAGGACGCCGGTTGCCACGTCGTTCCGTCGTCGTAAGACACGTGCACGGTCAGCTTCTTGGTTCGGCCGGCCGTCGTGGTCTTGTCGAGGCGGAACGGGATGTTGCCGCCGTTGCGGTCGTCGAACCTCACAGCGGTGAGGGGGAGTGGGCCGGTGCTTTCCTTCGAGTCGAACTCCCACACCGCTTGGACGGTCTTGGTGGTGGCTTCCAGGCGGTAGCGGGCCTTGCCGGGTGGCACCTGGAACGTGCCGCCGTCCGCGTTCGGCCTGCCGTCGACGAGCTTGCCGTTGCGGCGCAGTTCCGTGCGGCCCTCGACGCCCATGTCACCCGCGACGCCGTAGTGGCCCTGCGTCGAGTCGGACAGCAGTGCCAGGTCCGCGGTGATCAGGTTGCCCTTGCGCTCGTGCCGGGTCGTCGAGACCGACGGGCCGTACGCGCCGTAGCTCCACTTCTCGTCGTACTGCTTGCCGTTGGCGTAGGTGCGCCAGCCCTGTGCTTGGAGGACTTCCTGTTCGGGGCCGACTTGCGCCGACCACCATTCGATCTCACCGCTGGAGTGGTAGTAGGTCGTGTGCTTGCCGGGGAACTGGACGTTCTCCGCGCCGTCGCCGGGCGGGGGCGTGGAGAGCGGGTGCTCGGCGAAGACGACCCACTGGCCGTCGGCTTCGGGTTTGGCGATCGTCGCCGTGGCCTTGGCGAGGCCGGTGTCCTTGACGTCCGGGAACGTCGCGGTCAGGGCGTTCTCCTTGCTGACCGCGATCGCGCACGGGCTGGAGCTGTCGCCGCACGTGGTGCTGCCCTTGACGTTCCGGACGAACTGCACGGCCGTGTAGATCATGCCGTCGGCCTTGCCGGGGACCACGTAGACCTCGTCGCCCTGGCTCGCGAACGCCGATCCGTTCGGTGCGCCGAGGCTGGTGCCGATGAACCCGGTGCCCTTGGTGCCGTTGACGGTGGCTTCGAGCTTCACGCCTTTGCGGGCGTCGAGGGTGACTTCGGCGCCGTTCGGGCCGACCGTGACGTCTTGCGCGACAAGGGACTGCGACGGCTCCCACGGTGGACGGCCCTCGATCGGGCTCGGCACCCACGTGAAGACCGTGTAGCGGCCCTGCGGGATCTCACCTTGCAGGCTCCGGCCGTTGCCGATGCCGCCCGCGTACATCTTGTTGTTGGTGTGGTTGGCCATCGCTACCAGGAAGCCGTAGCCGCCGGTGCCGTTCAGCGCGCCATCTCGGGCGATCGACTGCACGGTGATCTGGGCGGTCGCCTCGGTCTTCTGCTGGGTGGAGATGGCCGTGCGGATCGTGTTGTTGTTGTCGCGCGCGATGATCACGTCGCCGGCGCCGGGTTTGCTGGTCTTGAACGTCGCCGTCGCGGTGCCCTTCGCCGGGACCTCGACCGTGGTGCGATCGGCTGTGACGTTGCCGGGGAGACTCAGGGTGAGCTTGACCGGCTTGGTGCCGTCGTTGCGATAGGTGACGGTGCCCTGGTTCTTCAGGGTCGCGGGTTCCGCGGTGAGCTGGGTTTTCGTTGCCCTGTCGAGGTTCGCGACGCCGGTGCCCTGGTCGAACACGGCTGCGTCGATCGGGTCCGCGGTGTTCGTGAGGGCCGCCTTGAGACGTGCGGGGGACCAGTCTGGGTGCTGCCCGGCCAGGATCGCCGCAGCGCCCGTGACGTGGGGCGTGGCCATCGACGTGCCGCTGGCCAGGGTGTGCCGGTCGTTGATCGGGTAGCCCATGGACGTGCCGGCCGCCCGTGCCGCCGCGATGGCGTAACCGGGTGCGCTGATCTCCGGTTTCACGGCGCCGTCGACGCGCGGGCCGCGGCTGGAGAAGTAGCTGAGCTGGTTGTCCTTCGTGACGCTCGCGACCGCCAGTGCCGCGTCCGCTGCCGCCGGTGACCCGACCGACTCCGCACGCCCTTCGTTGCCCGCCGCGGCAACGAAAAGCATGTTGTACTTGGCGCTCAACGAGTTCAGCTCCGCGCTTAGCTCGTCGGTGCCGTCGGTCGCGTCGCCGCCGAGGCTGAGGTTGACGACCTCGGCGCCCTGCTCGGCCGCCCACCGCATGCCCGCGATGATCGCGGACTCCTCGCAGCCGTACGGCTTGCAGACCTTGCCGATCAGCAGGTCCGCGTCCGGTGCCACGCCCGGCTCCGGTCCCTCGCCCGCGATGATGCCCGCGACGTGCGTGCCGTGGCCGACCTCGTCGGAGACAACGTTGTCTTCTTCTGTGAAGTCTTTGGCGGCCTTGATGCGGCCTTTGAGGTCCGGGTGGTTCTCGTCCACGCCGGTGTCCAGGACGGCGACCTTCACGCCCTTCGCGGTGTACCCGCGCTGCCAGGCCTTGGGGGCCTTGATCTGCGGGGTGCTCTGGGCGTCGAGCGGTTTGAAGATCCGGTCGGGGCTGATCTTCGCGATGCCGGGCAGCGTGTCGGTCTGGTTCGGGGCCTTCGGGTTGATCTGCTGCCAGAGGTTGCCGGTGAGCGTCGCCGCCGTGATGCGTGCGTCGGTGTAGCGGATGAGGAACTTGGTCGTGGGCTTGGTGACGTCGAACAGCTTCGCGTCCAGCACACCGTTGATGACGAGCTGCTGGGCGTCGAACGGGATGACCGACACCCGGCCCTCGTCGACGGTCTTGAGGAACGGCATCCGCTCACGTCCGGGAGCCGGCTTGATGACCACGTTGGGCGGTTTGCCGGGCCGTGTGACGACGTTCACGCGGTCGCCGGTGATGAGGACGGTCCCAGTTTGCGTTGGAGAGGCAACCGCAGAGGGGAACGCGAGTCCTGATATCAAGACCGCGGCCACCGCCAGCGCCGGCCTGCTTAACGTTTTCATGCAGATCACGCTTCCGGTGACCGTTGTTCCGGAACAAGAGCCGGAACGGCTACAACCGTTGACCGACGTCCAGACGAGCCGACATAGAGTAGGGCCCATGATCTTCTACACCGACGAGGAGAGCCGCACGCTGCGCACCGCCGTGTACGGCGCGATGCTGCTGGTCTCCCACGCTGACCCCGGCCCTGTGCTGGAGGAGCGGTTCGCCGGCCTGCGCGCACTCAAGCACCTCTCGCACGACCTGCGCATCGTCCTGGGAGCGGCCCGCCCGTCCGTGCCCGCCGGCACCGACGAGGAGATCGAACCGGTCATCCTCGAGGCCCTGCGCCGCTCGATGAAGATCCTGTCCGCCCGCTCGCCGGAGGACGCCGCGACGTTCCCAGGCGCTGTGCTGGCCATCGCGCGCGAGGTCGCCGAGGCCGACGGCGTGGTCGTGGACGCCGAGGACGCGATGGTGGCCCGCATCGAGGGCGCGCTCGTCATCTGAGCCGGGGTTGCAAAGTGCTCATTTGATGAGCACTTTGCGCGTGATCCTGGGTTCATGAACACGTTCCTCGCCGCCACCGCCGACGACTGGCGCTCCTGGCTCGCCCGCCACTGCGGCAGCGAGAAGGAGGTCTGGCTGCTGATCCACCACAAGGACAGCCCGGTGCGCACGATCCGCTACGAGGAGGCGATCGAGCACGCGCTGTGCTTCGGCTGGATCGACAGCCACCACCGCAAGCAGGACCACGACAGCTCGGCGCTGAGGTTCAGCCCCCGCACGTCCCGCAGCGGCTGGAGCGCCCTGAACCGCGAACGGGCCGCGCGGATGACCACGGCCGGACTGATGACCCCGCGCGGCCAGGAGCTGATCGACCACGCCCAGGCCACGGGCCGGTGGGAGATCCAGGCGCCGGCCGACCTCGCCGCGGCGTTCGCGCGCAACCCCGTGGCACGCGGGAACTTCGAGGCGTTCCCGCCGTCCTCGCGCAGGCTCATCCTGGAGTGGGTCACGCAGGCGCGCCGACCGGCGACCCGTGAGCGGCGGATCGCCGAGACCGTCGAGCTGGCCGCGCTGAACGTCAGGGCACACCATCCCGCTACCGCGCGGGCGTGACCGTCGAGCGGGGCGGCGTCCGCGCTGGTGTCGATCCTGCTGGGCGGGGATCTCCGGAGCTCGCCGGGCACACGGCCATGCACTCGGCGTGAACCCTCTCTCAAGGACCTTGATCCTCAGCGCTACCCGATGGGGTGATCCGCGTGGTGGAGGTGATCCGCGGGGAAGCGTTGTGCGAATCCTCCGTGCGCGGATCCGCACAGATGTGGTTCAGCCGGTTCGGGACGGCGCCGCGCATCCCTGCGCACCCGTGGCTTGAGAACGGCAGGACCGGGTGCGCGGGGACACCGGCAGATAGATCGAGGACCGAACCTTTTCCGGTGCTGCTCCGAACCTTGGTGGAAACCCAGGGAAGGGGCGCGATGGAGCTCGTGCAACCGCGGCGTCCGCGGACTGCGGAACCAGTGCCTGAACAGGTCGGCTCTGAGCTGCTGGATCAGGTGGCGCGGGGTGATCAAGCCGCGTACGGGCGGCTTTACGACCTCATGTCCGGCAAGGTGTTCGGGTTGATCCGGCGTGTGCTGCGGGACGAGGCGCAGTCGGAGGAGGTGTTCCAGGAGGTCATGCTCGAGGTCTGGCGCAAGGCCAGCCGCTTCGACGCCGCCCTGGGCAGCCCGTCCGCCTGGATCATGACCATCGCGCATCGCCGGGCCGTGGACCGGGTGCGTTCGGCTCAGGCCGCGGGAGACCGCGAGGTCCAGGCGGCGCAACTCGAGGTCGACACGCCGTTCGACACCACGAGCGAGCAGGTCGCCGGTCGCCTCGAACAACGGCAGGTGCGGCGGTGTCTGAGCATGCTGACCTCGTTGCAGCGGGAGTCGGTGCTGCTCGCCTACTACCAGGGGTACACGTATCCGGAGGTCGCGAGCCTGCTGAAGATCCCGCTCGGCACGGTGAAGACCCGCATGCGGGACGGCCTGATCAGACTGCGTGACTGCATGGGGGTGTCGGCATGAGCCTCACCGAGCTGCACCGGCTGTCCGGTGTGTGGGCGTTGAACGCCCTGGACGACGAGGAAGCTGCCGCTTTCGAGCAGCACCTGCAGGAGTGCGAGAGCTGTGCGGCCGAGGCCGGCGAACTGCGGGAGACCGCGGCACGGCTCGGCCAGATCGCCGAGCACGCACCACCGGCGGCCCTTCGGGCGCGTGTGCTCGCCGCCGCGGCCCACACCCGGCAGTCGCCGCCGGAGACCACGCGGGAGGAGACCAGAAGGCCGGCGGTGCTCGCTGAACGCAGGTGGTTCAAGCGGATCGGTGCGCTCGCTGCGGCGGCGAGCGTGCTCGGTGCGGTGGCGCTCGGAACTCAGGCCGTGCGCAACAACAACGAGTTGTCGCACGAAGTGGACGCGTTGCGTCAGGTCACCGCGGAGTACAACCAGCTGGCCGCGCTGATGTCCTCGCCCGGCGCGAGAACGGTCAGCCGTTCCGTGGAGCACGGCGGTAGTGGGATGGCCGTCTACGCGCCGAGCCAGAACAAGGTGCTGTTCCTGGCCGGTGGACTTCCCGAGTTGTCCTCGGACTGGTCGTACCAGCTGTGGATGGTCGCCGCGGACGGGCCGCATTCGGCCGGGGTGTTGCCCACGGGGGACAAGCTGCCGCCGATGGTGATGGACGCGCTTGCGGGGACTGAGAAACTCGCGTTGACGGTCGAGCCGCGCGGAGGATCGAAGGACCCGACGACCGCACCGTTGGTCGTTCTTCCGCTGACGGCCTGACCCGTTCCCAGCGCGATGTGGCCCCGATGGCCACCAGGCCATCGGGGTCACATCGTGTGTTCAGAGCCAGGAGGAAAGTGCTTTGAGGATGTCAGCCCGCCTGCGTGGTGCGGTGAGGGTCACGACAGGCTGCCCGCCGGAGAACAGGATCAGGGTGGGGATGCTGAGCACCCGGTAGCGGATCGCGATGTCGGGGTGGGTGTCGACGTCGAGCTTCATCACCGAGAGTGCGTTCTGGTGTTCCTCCGCGATGCCGGTGACGATCGGGCTCAGTTGCTTGCAGGGTCCGCACCAGGGTGCCCAGAAGTCGACCAGGACTGGCTTGTCCGCGCCGAGGACAGCGGTGTCGAAGGCATCCGTTGTGACGTCGTCGAGTTCCATGGTGGAGTTCCTGATCATCCGAAGGTGAAGGAGAAGGCTTGCACGCCGGATCCGACCGTGGCGGTGAGCGAGCCGCCCTGGATCTGTTGCGCGGTGACGAGTTGGTAGGAGTTGGGGGTGCCGTCGACCTCGATGGTCCTGGTCCGCCCGTAGTTCTGGATGGTGACGGTTCCCTTGCCTGACAGGACCATCCGGACTTCCTTGGCGCGGTAGTTGAGCTTGATCTGCGCGGACGAGCCGGTGGGCGTGATGGACTGCGTATCGAGCTTCCAGCCGCCGGCGAGGGCGAAGGTGTCGGTGCCCTGGTTCTCGGGGAACTGAAACGTCTTCTCGCCGCTGGTGTAGGTCTCGGTGCCGGCGAAGTTCACGCGCTTGGTGGAACCGAGGTAGGTCTCGCGCGTGATGTCGGCGACGACAGGGGTGTCATCGGCGAGCTCCGTCGAGGCAGGCAGCTGAACACCGGGCCTGGCGTCGCCCAGCAGTTGGCGGATCAGCTTCTCCGTGACCTCGTAGTCGCCTTCACCGAACTTGATGTGCCGCACGGTTCCCTGTGCGTCGATCAGGTAGTGAGCGGGCCAGTAGCGGTTGCGGTAGTTGGTCCAGGTGCCGAGGTTGTTGTCCAGGGCGACCGGGTAGGTGATGCCGAAGTTCTTCGCGGCGGTGGCGACGTTGCCGGGCTCCTTCTCGAAGGCGTACTCGGGCGAATGAACGCCGATGACCTGCAGTCCGGCATCGCGGTAGGCCTTGTCCCAGGCTGTGACGTGCGGGATCGAGCGCTGGCAGTTGATGCAGGAGTAAGCCCAGAAGTCGAGCATGACGACCTTGCCGCGCAACGACTTCAGGTCCAGCGCCTGGCCGTCCGGGGTGTTGAGCCACTGCTGGATGCCGGTGATGTCCGGTGCGGTACCGCAGCTCTCCAGCTCCGGTGCGCCGTCGGAGCACTTGTCCAGGTCCTTGTTCTGGTCGTTGACCAGACCGCCGAGGTTGAGGGCCTTGCGCACCTGCTCGGAGTTGTTCACCTTGTCCTGCAACGAGCTGGTGTAGTCCGGGATCGCGCGCTGCAGCAGCTGCGGCAGGCCGAACATCAGCCCGATCGCGAGCGCGATCATCACCACGCCCGCGGTGAGGCGGATTCCCCGCTGGCGCTTGCGGAAAGCCCGCACGCGCTCGGCGACGCGGCGGCCGGCGAGCGCGAAGATCAGCAGCGGAATGGCGGCGCCGACGGCGAAGGTGAGTGTGAGCACGACGGTTTCGGTGCCGATCCTGCCGGTCGAGCCGGCGACGGTGATCGCTGCCAGTACCGGACCGGCGCAGGGCACGTAGACCGCGCCCAGCGCCAGGCCGAGGGTGAACCCGCCGCGGCTCGCGTCCGGGTTGCGTTGCGGGATCCACGTGAACGGCTTCTCCAGCACCTGTTCGAAACGCGGCACGATCAGGCCGATGCCGATGAGCACGAGAACGACGATTCCGGCCCAGCGCAGGACGTCCTGCGGCAAGTTCAGCACGGAGAGCAGAAGCGACCCGAACAGCGTGACCAGACTGAAGCTGACGACGAGGCCGGTGATGACGAGGTAAGGCCGGCTGCGCGAGACCGGTTTGGTCGCCAGTGCCACTCCTGACCCTGAGCTCACGCGGGCGCTCTGCGCGCCACCGGAGAAGAAGATGATGGGAAGGACGGGAAGGATGCACGGCGAGATGCCGGTGACCAGGCCGCCGATCAGACCGATCAGTGCGAGGGTCAACATGTGGGGCCCTACTCGGGTTGGCGGAACGTGCGATGACGGTGATTCGCCGCCGGCCGTGCTGTGGATTGCTCGTGCGGCAGAAGAAAACCGGCATGCGTGTGGCGGGTCACAGTGACCGTCGATTGTGGACTGATGTCCCCTGCGGACTGTTTGCGCTGGTAGCTCGAGGTTCGACGGATTGTTGGTAACAGGTCGATAACCACACCCATCCGGTCGCCGACGGGTGGCGAATCCCGAGCAGTGAGTCCCCCGCACACCATTGGAGATGTCCTCTCATGAACAAGACCGTCCGCAACACCGTCGTGGCCATTGGCGCCGCCTCGCTCGCCTTCCTGGGTGCGGCGTGCGGTTCGGGTGACATGGCGAGCAGCAGTTCCAGTACGGCGCCGACTTCGGCGACGTCCACGGCTCCGTCGTCGCCGGCGATGGCGGATCCGGCGCGTGATCTCGTTGGTCCTGGTTGTGCCGATTACGCGAAGCAGGTTCCGTCGGGTGCCGGTTCGGTGACCGGTATGGCCGCTGACCCGGTCGCGGTCGCGGCGGGCAACAACCCGCTGCTGACCACGCTGGTCAGTGCTGTGTCGGGCAAGCTGAACCCGAAGGTGAACCTGGTGTCGACGTTGAACGGTGCGGAGTTCACGGTGTTCGCGCCGGTGGACTCGGCGTTCGGGAAGATCGACGCGGCGACGATCGAGAAGCTCAAGACCGATGACGCGCTGCTGACGAAGATCCTGACCTACCACGTCGTGCCGGGTCAGATCTCTCCGGACAAGATCGCGGGCGAGCAGAAGACCGTGCAGACCGGCACGGTCAAGGTGACCGGTTCCGGCAACTCGCTGAAGGTCAACGACGCCAACGTGATCTGCGGCGGCGTGCACACCGCCAACGCGACCGTCTACCTCATCGACTCGGTCCTGCTGCCTGCCTGAGCATTACCGTGTGACGAACTCCGGAAACAGCGACGCTGTTTCCGGAGTTTCACGTTTGTCCGGCACGCGGGTCGAGCCGGATTGCCTTCCCCTTCAGGGAAAGGCGATGGTGAGAACCGGAGCGCCCGTCGGGCTCGGCGACCCGCCTGCTGGTTCGACGGTGAGGATGGCTTCGCCGACTCCCTCGATCCCCACCACGAACAGCGATGTCGTGGTGCCCGCCGGATGCAGGGTTCCCGCTGATCGTGGACCACGGTGGTCTATCAGCCACAGTTGGTACACGCGGTCGCGGGACAACATGCGAACGCCGTCCGTCCAGAAGAGCATTTCGTTGCGGCTGCGGGAGATCGCCGCGGTGCCCGCCGGATCTCCCGCGGTGACGAGCCGCAGATCCGCCGCCGCGAACAGGTCACCGAGCTCGGTGCGCGGAGAGGCGGTGACGGTGGAGATCGTCGAAGTCGTCAACGCGCCGTGCACGACGGCGACGGCTGCGGCGGCGACGGCCGCGATCGAGATGAGCACCCCGGCACGCCGCAAGCCCTGAGCTCTGCCGATCTCGGACGCTGCCGATGCCTGCCGCACGTGTCGTGCCGCGTCCAGCACCAGTGGCCGCAGAGATCTCGGAACGACGTGGTCGAGAACTCCCGCGAGCCTGGCCGCCGTCTCCGTCAGTTCGACCACTTCCTCCGCACAGCCCCGGCAGGAATCCAGGTGTGCTTCGAACTCGGCGCGCTCGGCGTCAGGCAGGGAGTCGAGAGCGTGAGCACCGGTCAGCAGGTGCGGGTTGGTCGCACGCGTTCCTTCCGGTTTCACGTAGTTGCTTCGCGGCCGAACGGGTGGCGGATTGCCCAGACAGAGCGTCCACTGACTGGACGCTAGGCCGAACGGTCGATAGCGCGTGCCGTTCTCGGTGGCAGGGTGGATCTCACTGGGGATCAACTCTCGGGGGAGTGTCACCGACCATGGATCTGTCGCGCCGCGAACTGCTTACCCGCACCGGCCAGGCCGCCGCCGTCGCCACCGCCGCGTCCACCCTGACCATCGGGCCGGCCCAGGCATCTGGGCAGGCCTCCGAGGCCGGCGTGAGGCTGACGCAGGGCACGAACATCTCGGTTTCCCGTTCCGGTGACGGGAAATGGCTCGCTTTCGACCTGGTGACGGCGATCTGGGTGCTGCCCTCGACGGGCGGCACCGCCCGCAAGCTGACCGACGAGCTGCAGGACGCCACGCTGCCGTCGTTCGGGCTTGGCGACCAGATCGCGTTCCAGTCCTATCGAGACGGCAACTACCACCTCCACGTGATCGGGCTCGACGGCAGCGGTCTGAAGCAGCTCACTTCCGGCAAGTACGACCACCGCGAGCCCGCGTTCTCGCCGGACGGCAAGAAGATCGCGTTCGTCAGCGACCGCGCGGGCAGCTACGGCGTGCACGTCCTGGACGTCGCTTCCGGGGCGATCACGCAGCTGACCGGTGCTCCGGACGAGGCCGCCGCGCCGCAGTGGTCCCGTGACGGCAAGCGGATCATCTTCATCTCCGGCAACGCCACCGTCGACGTCGTGACCTTGGACGGCGTGCGTTCCAGGCTCGTCACGGCGCCCGCGGGCTATCAGCTGTTCGGTGCCGCGTTCGGGCCGGGCGACCAGCCCAGCTACACGCAGATGCGACCAGGCCAGGCAGACCTGATGCTGGGGACGACGGCTGTCGTGAGCGGCCAGGACGTGTTCGGGTTCGCGCCGGTGTGGGACGGCGACCGCGTCCTCTACACCGCCGACGGCCAGATCCGCTGGCACGCCAACGGTTCCAGCACCGACGTCCCGTTCGAGGCCACGGTGCCGGTGAAGACCGTGAAGCCGCGTCGGGGCAAGAACCTCAGCGCGGGCCCGGTCAAGGGCATCGCGGGACCGGTCGTGTCGCGGGACGGCTCGAAGATCGCCTTCCGTGCGCTGAACTCGCTGTATCTGTTGAGCGGCGGCAAGACCACGAAGGTGACCGACGGCGCATACTTCGACTCCGACCCGGATTTCTCGCCCGACGGAACCCGGTTGATCTACGCCAGCGACCGCACCGGTGTCGCCCAGCTCTGGCTGCGCCACCTCGGCTCCGGAAAGGACACGCTCTACGCGCCTTCGCCGGGCGCGCAGACCACTCCGCGCTTCTCCCCGGACGGCACCAAGGTCGCCTACGTGGATCACGACGGTCAGGTGTGGATCGCCGACGCCGCCGGCCGCCGCCAGGTCACGCCCACGCTCTTCCAGCCGGGCCGCCCGACCTGGTCCGCCGACGGCACGGTCGTCGCGCTGGCCGCGGTGAAGCCGTTCTCGCGCAGGTTCCGCGAGGGCACCAGCCAGATCCTGTCGGTGGACCTGGCTTCCGGAGAGCTCAGGTACACCGAGCCGATGCCGTTCCGCTCCATCGCCACCCGCGGTGACGACGGCCCGGTCTGGTCTCCGGACGGCAAGCACCTCGCGTTCGTCGTCGAAAGCGTCGCCTGGGTCGTTCCCGTCGACGCCAAGGGAAACTTCACCGGCGAGCCGCGCCAGGTCACCCGCGAGGTCACCGACTCGCTCGCGTGGCACGGCAACGACGCGTTGGTGTACCTGAACAACGGCCGCCTCCGTTCGTCCACTCTGGACGGCCGGGTGTCCACGATCCGCGTCCACCTGAACTGGGCCAAGCCCAAAGCCCCGGAACGCGAGGTCGTCCACGTCGGCGCCTACTGGGACGGCGAGGCCCAGGACCTCCGTCAGAACGTTGACATCGTCGTGGAAAGCGGCCGTGTCAAGGAGATCCGCCCGCACCGGGGCCCCGCTTCCAGCACGCTGACCGCCATCCCGGGCCTGATCGACGCCCACAACCACTGGCACCTGCGCGGCCGCCAGTGGGGAGCACGCCAAGGCAACCTGTGGCTGTCCTACGGCATCACGACCGTCCGCTCACCGGGCGACCCGGTGTACCAGATGGTCGAGACCCGCGAAGCCCTGGCGGCCGGAACCCTGACCGGGCCTCGTTTCTACGCCACCGGCGAAGCCATCGACGGTTCCCGCGTCTACTACAACTTCATGCGCCCGACGCTCTCGCGCGCCCAGCTCGACCTGGAGCTCCGCCGCGCCCACGAGCTCGCGTACGACATGATCAAAACCTACGTCCGCCTGCCGGTCGAGCTGCAACGCGCCGCCGTCCAACGCTCGCGCGTCCCGCTGTCGTCCCACTACCTCTACCCGGCCGCCAACCTGGGCATGGACGGCATGGAACACGTCGGCGCCACCAACCGCCTCGGCTACTCCCACACCGTGACGCGCCAGGGCAAGGCCTACCAGGACGTGGTGTCGCTGTTCGTGCGGTCCGGCATGTCGATGACCCCGACCCTCTTCCACTCGCGCGCCCTGTTCGCCGAAGACAAGTCCCTGGTCACCGACGAACGCACCCGCGTCCTGTTCCCACCGTGGGAGTACGACCGCTACGTCACCGACGCGAACAACGCGGGCACCCCGGCCTCGACCTGGTCACCGGACATCCTGCGCGGCTGGGTCACCTTCGCCCTGGCCGTGCACCGCGGCGGCGGCCTGGTCCTCTGCGGCACCGACGCACCGTTGGACGCTCCGGCCACCGCCACCCACATGAACCTCCGCGCGATGGTCAAGTACGGCTTCACCCCGCGGGAAGCCCTGATCACCGCCACCCGCAACCCGGCCCGCTGGCTGGGCCTTCCGATCGGCGCCATCAAGCCGGGTGCGCCGGCGGACATCGCGTTCGTCGAAGGCAACCCGCTCGCGGACATCAAGGCGGCGGCCAACGTCAAGCAGGTCATGGTCGGCGGAAAGCTCCACCAGGTCGCCGATCTGCTTGCGCCGTACCAGAAGCAGGCCCAGCTCATGTCCACGACGAACGCACTGGAACCGCTGTCGTCGGCGGAGAACGAGCACTGGTGGCACGAGCCGGAGTGGGCCGAGCACGTCTGCTGCGCCCACTGACGTTCGGCTCAACGGGTGAAGTTCGCAGCTCGACGGGTATCGAACGGGGGAACCGACTACAGAGCGTGCTAACGGAGGCGTCCAGCGGCTCGATGTCCTGGATCACTAGCGCCAATCGCAGGCAGGTGGTCACATGGACGCCTCACAGAACGTGGTTGAGATCCGGGTGCACGGCGTATCGGGCACGCCGCCCGAGAGCATGCTGGACGGACCACACGGTGGCCAGGTCGCCGGCGACGACGTCGCACGGTTCTTCCGCCGCACCGAACGGCTCCAGGGCTCCGCACCTCGCGACGTCGAGGCGTTCCACTGGGGCAGGTTCACGGCCGGGTCTCCCGGTCGTGCGCTCTGGCTGGCCCTGGTGCCGTTCGGGTTGCTCAACGTGTCGCGGTACATGTTGTTGTTCCCGCGGAACAGGAAGATGACGCCGACCGGCTGGTGTGCGGACGCGACTCTCCGGCTGCTGGGGCTCGTGCTCACCCTGATGCTGACGGTGAACGTGGCCTATGTGTCGATGGAGATCGTCGTCAACCAGTGTCTCGGCGACGCCGCGTGCGTGCGGGACAACGGATGGCTGGCTTTCGTGGAGAAGCTGCCGTTCCAGTGGCAGCTCGTGGTGGGGACCGTGCCGGTCTTTGCGTTGATCGCTCTCTTGTGGACGTTCGGGCGGTTGCCGTTCCTCTACCGGCCTCAGGGGCAACCCGGACCGTGGCGCACCAACACCGGAGACTTCGGCGACAGCAACTTCTGGCACACGTCCGCGAAGGCCCCGGTGCTGCGAGCGGCGCACGTGGCCGCGGCGTGCGTGATGACCGGCCTGCTCGCCAACGCCGGGCTGACCGGAGCGGCGCGCCCGTGGGTGATCGGCGCGGGCGTCGTTGTGCTCGTGGTCATGGCCGTCATCGTGATCGTCGGGCCGAATGCCGAGTTCGAACCGGGGAAGAACGACCCGGTGAAGGTGCCACGCTGGTTGACCGTGGGCAGATGGCTGTGCCTGGCCTACGCGATCGTGATGTCGGTCAGTCTGTTGTGGACCGATGAGCCCACGCGCGACCTGCTGGGGTTCGGAGCGGCGACCAACTTCCTGGCGGTGGCGGCCGGGGCGCTGTTGGTGTTGCTGGCCGCCTTCTGTCTCGCGCTGAGGTTCTCGGCCATCGGCCGGCAGTACTTCGTGAAGG
This sequence comes from Lentzea sp. NPDC005914, assembly GCF_040629405.1. Lineage (NCBI taxonomy): Bacteria > Bacillati > Actinomycetota > Actinomycetes > Pseudonocardiales > Pseudonocardiaceae > Lentzea > Lentzea sp. NPDC005914. The sequence goes on from NZ_JBEXVQ010000007.1 coordinate 301,613, forward strand.
AGCGCAAGCAGTTCAACCCCATGTGGTGCGGGTTCGCCACGCTGTTCATCGCCTCGCTGGCGACGACGCTGGCCAGCGGATTCAGCGGCGGGCTGACGTTCTGGGCGGCGGATCTGCTGGGCGACCCCGTCCGCGTCGACGGACAGGCGACCGTGCGGTGCGGGTGCACGCCGGCGGCGATCGAACTGAGCAAGAGTTACTGGACGGGTGCGCTGCTGTGGGGACTGTTCGTCGTGCTCCTGGTGTTCGTGCTGCTCTTCCTCGTGGCGATCACCGTGCTCGGGTGGTGGCGTGACGGGCTCAGAACGCAGGTGGAAGAGGACTATCCGGACCAGCCGCACCACCCCGCCACGATCGGCAAGATCGCGTGGCACTGGCGGCTGGCGGGGACGAAGTACCGGTACCACCTGGCGCTGGGTGTGCTGGCGAGTCTGGGCGGTCTCATGGTCGTGGCGACCGCGGTCAACGCCGCGATCAGCCTGTGGGAGAGGCAACAGGCTGAGTGGGACTGGGTCCGGTTGCTCGCGGGTGTCGGTGCCTGGACGGTGTCCGCCATGCTGGCCGGCCTGCTGTTCCTCGGCATCCGTTCGTGGCAGGGCCAGAAGATGCGCACCGCGGTCGGCATCGTGTGGGACCTGATCGCATTCTGGCCCCGCCTGGCGCACCCGATCTGCCCGCCCCCGTACGGCGGCAGGGCCGTGCTGGCGATGACCGGCAGGACCCGCCTGTTGCTGGGGGAGGACAACACGATCGTGCTGTCCGGCCACAGCCAGGGCAGCGTCGTGTGCACCGCCGTGGTGCGGTTGCTGCACGACTCAGAGCTGTCTGACACGCAGATTCTCGACCGCGTGCACCTGGTGACCTACGGCTCGCAGCTGCAGTGGGCGTTCGCTCGGATGTTCCCGGCCTACATGGGGTACGACGAGATGAAGGAGATGTTCGAACACGAACTCGCGACCCGGTGGCGCAGCATGTACCGCAGGACGGACCCGCTCGGTGGCCCGGTGCTGGACGCGTTCGCGCCGGACCACGACGTCCGGTTGCTCGACCCGGTGTCCATCGGCGGTGATCTCAACGCGACCGTGCGGCCCGAGCTGAGAGGGCACAGCGGCTACTACCTCGATCCGCGGTTCCACGAGGTCGTCCGTGACGTGCTGCGCTGAGGGCTCGTCCTCACCTCGTGGGTCGTTCGGTGGCGAGCGTGTCGAGCCACTGCAGCATCAGCGCGCTTTCGGCTTCGCTCAGCGCCGTGCGGCGGGTCCGCAGCAGTGCCGCCAGCTGCACTGCGGCGGTGAGCAGGCTCGTGTCCGCGCTGGGCGAAGCGTCGCCGGGCTCCGGCGTGAGCAACTGCCGGTGCACGGCGTCGCGCACCAGAGTGGACAGTGACGGGTCGGTGTAGGTCTCGGGCTGCGTGACGATGCTCAGCGCGACGCCGACGTTCGCCGACATGATCACCTGGGCGGCGGTCTCCGGGTCGACGCGCAGCCTGCCGGCCTCGGCGCAGCGTTCCAGGACCTGCCGCAGGATCAGCAGGGCCTCCTTCGCGGCGTCGGGGACGGCCTCGAAGCTCGGCGAGTACATCATCCGGTAGACGGTCGGGTGGGCCCTCGCGAAGGCGACGTGCGTGTCCCAGCCGTCGCGCAGGTCGGCGACCGGGTCGGTTGAGGGCTGGGCTTCGCGCTTGGTGGCCAGGTAGCGGTCGAAGCCGTAGTCGACGACGGCGCTGAGCAGGCCGTTCTTGTCTCCGAAGAGGCGGTAGAGCACGGGCGCGCCTACGCCGGCCGCCGCGCAGACGGCTCTGGTGGAGATGTCGCGGTCCGGTGAGCTGTCGAGCAGCTCCTCCGCCGCCTCCAAGATGCGTGTTCGCGTGTCCATGACGGTGAGTATAACGCTGCTAACAGAATTGGGTAGCGATGATAACGCATCGAGCATCGCCGCTGTGGCCTCGTTCGCGGTCACGCTGGGAGGACTGCCGGTGTGGGCGTTGTTCGTCGGCTGGGTCACCTGGCTGCTGCTCGCGATCGCGGCGCAGGCGTCCATCGGTCTGCTAGCGCCGGTCGTCGGACCGGTCGCGATCCCGATCACCGTGTTCGCGGTCGGCGTGATCGTCGTCGGTCTGCGCGCCCACTCGGTGTTCGGCAACCCGTCGGCCTGGTTCCTCGGGCTCGTGTCGTCGTTCGCTCTGCACGCGGAGAACGCGGCGGAGGGGCTGTTCACGCTGGTGCCCGCGATGGCGGTCGGCGCTGTGGCGGCGGTGGTCAGCAAGCGCGTAAATGATCTGCGGGTCATCGGCGGTTCGTGACACGATCGTGTCATGACAGCCAAGGACGCCGCCGTGGCAGCAGGTCGTGACCTCGGGCTCGACATCACCGAGGGCAAGGTGCTCTACGAACTGTTCTCAGTCGTGGTGCACCTTGCCCCGTCGCCTGTGGTCGCCCGCGTTCCCACCGTTCTGCCGCACACCACCACCCTCGACAGCCTGGCCAGGCGTCAGCAGCAGGAGCTCGACGTGGCGCAGTGGCTGTACGACCAGGGCACGCCGGTGATCCCGCCGAGTCCGCTCGTGCCGCGCAAGCCGGTGCAACGAGACGGGTTCTCGATCACGTTCTGGCCGTTCACCGAGGAGGACAAGGACTCGGTACCGGACTACGTCAAGAACTCCGAGCTGACCGCGGACCTGCACAAGGCCCTCAAGACCTATCCCGGCGAGCTGGACTTCCTGTCCTCAGCGGAACCGCGGTTCGTCACCGAAGCCCTCGACAGGCTCGAAAGCCGCCCGGACATCGTCGACCCCGCCGACCTCGCACGGGCCAAGAGCGAGTGGCAGGTCCTGGAACCGCTCGTCAGCGACGAAACCCGGTTCCGGCAAGCGTTTCCGGGCATCGACCTGCAGCCCGTCCACGGCGACTCGCCGCCCGCCAACATCTTCGCTGGAGTCGACGGCCCGCTGTTCTCGGACTTCGAGCTGATCACGAAAGGCCCGGTCGAGTGGGACCTGGGCGGTCTCGGCCTGGAGATGGAAGCCGCCTACGACCGCGGTGCCGCGAAGAACGGCCTGCGCCCGCTCGACAAGGATGTGTTGCGGTTCGTCAACTCCGTCGGCGCGATCAGGGTCATCGCGTACCTGTCCTGCGCGGACCAGCTGCCCGCCATGATCGAGTTCATGAAGCCGTTCATCGACCAATGGCGGGACACCGAGCCGTATCAGGCGTGAGCGACCGCGCGATCTCCCAGCCAGGCAACGACTTCCTCGGCGGGCAACGGCTCGCTGAGGAAGTACCCCTGGACGACGTCGCATCCGGCCTCGGCCAGAGCCGTCCACGTGTCCTGGTCCTCGACACCCTCGGCGACGGCCTGCAGCCCGAAGTTGCGGGCCAGGGCAACGAGAGCGTGCACGATCGCGCTGTCACCGGCGTCCGTGCACATGTGCGTGACGAACGAGCGGTCGAGCTTCATCTCGTGCACCCGCATGCTGCGCAGGTACGAGATCGACGAGTAGCCGGTGCCGAAGTCGTCGATGGACAGTCGCACACCGAGCTCGGTCAGGCCCCGCAGCACGTCCACGGCGCGGTCCGGGTCGGAGATGATCGCCGACTCGGTGATCTCCAGCGTCAGCAGGCGAGCGGGCAGCCCGTGCCGCTTGATCAACGACGACACGTCGCCGGGGAACTCGGAGTGCAGCAGGCAGGCCGCGCCCACGTTGACCGAGACCGGCACCTCCCAGCCCGCGTCCTGCCACGCCCGGCACTGCCGCAGCGCAGCGTCGATCACGTAGCGGGTCAACGGCTCGATTAGCCCGTTCTCCTCGGCGATCGGGATGAACTCGTCCGGCCGCACCAGTCCGCGGGTCGGGTGCTGCCAGCGCGCCAACGCCTCCACGCCGCACACCGCGCCGGTGTCCGCCAGCGCCTTGGGCTGGTAGTGCAGGAACAGCTCGCCGCGGTCGATCGCGTGCCGCAGCTCCGTCACGGCGGTGAGCTGGGACGCGCCGCGTTCGTGCAGGCGTGCGTCGTAGACGGCCACACCGGACTTCTCGCGCTTGGCCGCGTACATCGCGATGTCCGCGTGCCGCAACAACTCGTGGCCGTCCACGGAGTCCGTCGGGCACAGAGCGACGCCGACGCTGCCGGCGATCTCCAGTTCCAGACCCTCCAGGGTGACCGGCATGGCCAGCGCGCCGAGGATCTTCTCCGCGACCATGGTGGCGTTCGCGGCCGAACCGACGCCGGGCAGCAGCACCGCGAACTCGTCGCCGCCCAGCCGTGCCACCAGATCCGTGTCCCGGACGGCCCACGACAACCGGTTCGCCACCTGGCGCAGCAACAGGTCGCCGGAGTGGTGCCCGAGCGAGTCGTTGACCTCCTTGAACCGGTCGAGGTCCACGATCAGCAACGCCAGCTCTTCGTTCTTGCGATGGGCCTTGTTGACCGCGACCTCCATCCGGCGCGCGAGCAGTGTCCGGTTGGCCAGACCCGTCAGGGCGTCGTGGTGGGCCTCGTGCTCGTTCTTGGCGGCCTGGCGCAGGATCTTGCGGCGGTGGCCCAGCAGGACCATGCCGAACAGCGCCACCAGGAACGCGTCCAGCACGAACGCGATGATCTGGGCCAGGCGCAGCCGCGAGTTCTTCTCGTCGGCGGCACGCAGGTACTCGGTGGTGTCGAGGCGCTTGGCCCCGATCGTCGAGGAGATCTGGCGGCGCAACGACGAGTGCGCCAGCGACGCCTGGTCGGCCTGCAGCGGGTCCTGGCCGGCGATCACCTTGCGCAGGATGCCGGTGGTCTGGTCGTACAGAGGCAACAACCGCGTGGCCACCGCGATGTCGTCGCCCTGTCCGTGAGTGCGCAGCCACTCGAGCTCACCACGCGCGGAGCCGACGGAGTTCTGCAGCGGTTCGACGGTCTGCTCGGTGCGCTTGGCCTGCAGGTCGCGCAACGCGTTGTCGGCGACGTTGATGTGCTCGAGCACGCGGCTCCAGCGCTCGCTCGAGTCGTTGATCTCCCGCACGTGCGCGGTCGTGGCCTGCGCGGAGACACTGCTCCACAGCGCCAGTCCCGCGAGGACCAGCAGCCCGGCCGTCAGCCCCACCGTCGCCACTCGTGCGGTGGCGCGGCCTTCCCAGAAGCTCACCGTGCCTGCTCCAACGGTCGCACCCAGCCCGCCGGATCCTGGACGAAGCTGTCGATCTGCGCCTGGAAGAACTCCCTGCGCGCCTTTTCGGACTCCTGCCGGTGCAGGATCGTGTCGAGGTTCGCGGTGGTCACCGTCAGCCCCGGCGTCTCGACCCAGCCCTCGGGCAACGGCGCCACACCCGTGGCGTGCCGGGCGAGCAGCCAGCCCGCGACGGCGCCCTTGAGGTAGTGCTCGGGCGAGATCGTCGCCACCATCGCGCCGTCCCGCACCGCCTGCAACGTTCTCGGGTCGACCCCGAAACCGCCCACCAGCCACCTCGCCGACTTCTCGGTTCTTATCGCGGCGAGGTTGACCCCGTCGCAGTCACCGGTCCCAACGAACGCGAGTGCGTCGGGGTTCGCTGCCACGAGCCTTTGCCACGCGTCGAGGTTCGCCTCGTCGTCGCGCTGCGTGTCGAAGGGCCCCAGCACCAGTACTCCCGGTAGCTTCTCGGCGAATCGCCCCCGAATCCCGTCGGCCCGGTCGTCGAAACCGGTGAGTCCCGGAGCGGTGTTTCCCAGTACCACGGTTCCGGTCGCGTCCGAGGGCAATCGGCGCATCAACTCGTCAGCCAGCTTTTCGCCGAGTTCGTAGTTGTCGTTACCGATGTGCAGTTTCACCCCGGAACTCGCGGTGAGCCGCATGTCCACACCGACGACGGCGACGTGCTGGCTCAGCGCCTCCCCGATGGACGGTGCCATCAGCGCGGGCTCGGACGTGGCGACCGCGATTCCGCCTTTAGCGGCGAGCGTCAAATCGGCGAACAACTCGACTTCCTTGTGCCCGTCCTGGCCGGGCGGCCCGGTCACGGTGGCGCTGACGCCGCCGATGCGCCCGACGCCCTCGTGGAACCCGCTGGTCATCTCCTGCGCGAACGAGCCGCCCGTGCGCTTGACGACGAAACCCACGTGCGGCAGCGCGTCGGACTTCGCGGCGCCACCGCAGCCGGATAACAGCAACAGACCCAGCACCAGCGCCGCAGCTCGCATCTATGACCTCGGGCTCGCTCGACTGACGGTGATTGGTCTGGAGCGGCCGATGCTACATCGCATGGCACCAAATAGGGATAACGCACCCCAATACCGGGAAGCGCTTTCACGTTGCGGAACCGTCAGGCGGGTTCGTAGCCCAGGTTGGGACGCAGCCACTGCTCGACCTCGGCCAGCGGCTTGCCGAAGCGGCGTGCGTAGTCCACGACCTGGTCACGGCCGAGACGCCCGACGGTGAAGTACTTCGCGTCCGGGTGCTGGAAGATCAGGCCGCTCACGCTCGCCGCCGGGTTCATCGCGAACGACTCGGTGAGGCTGACCCCGATATCCTCCGCTGCCAGCAGGTCGAACAGCTCGCGCTTCACGGTGTGGTCCGGGCAGGCCGGGTAGCCCAATGCCGGCCTGATGCCGCGGAACTTCTCGGCGTGCAGCTCGGCGAGTTCCGGCGTCGCGTCCGGCTCGAACCAGTCGCGGCGGGCGCGCAGGTGGATCCACTCGGCGAACGCCTCGGCGAGCCGGTCTGCCAGCGCTTTCACCATGATGGCGCGGTAGTCGTCGTGCTTGGCCTCGTAGTGCGCGGCCAGCTTCTCGGCGCCCAGGATGGTGACCGCGAAGCCGCCGAGGTGGTCGCCTTCCGGTGCCACGTAGTCCGAGAGCGAGCGGTTCGGGCGTGACACCTGCTTCTTCGTCTGCTGCCGCAGCATCGGGATCAGCGTGCCGTTCTCGAGCTGGATGTCGTCACCGGCCGAATGCGCGGGCCAGAAGCCGTAGACGCCCTTTGCCTCGAAGGAACCATTGGCGATGATTTCGTCGAGCAACGTCGTCGCGTCGTCGTAGAGTTCGCGCGCGACGGGCTGCTCGAGGATCGCGGGGAACTTGCCTTTGAGCTCCCAGGCGAGGAACAGGAACGTCCAGTCGATGAACTCGCGGAGTTCGCTGATCGAAGGCGTCATCACGCGAGTGCCGGTGAATGCCGGCGTCGGCAATTCGGTGAAATCCACCTTTTCCGCGTTTGCGCGCGCGGCTTCCAGACTCAGCAACGGCAGCTGCTTGCGGTTTTCGTGCTGCTCGCGCAGTCGTGCCTGCTCGGCGCGGTTCGCGATGTTCAGCTCGTGGCTGCGCCGGTCGTCCAGCAGGTCCGACACCACGCCGACGACCCGGGACGCGTCGAGCACGTGCACGACCGGCTCGTCGTAGACCGGGGCGATCTTGACGGCGGTGTGCTGGCGGGACGTGGTGGCGCCGCCGATCAGCAGCGGCAGCTTCATGCCGCGCCGTTGCATCTCCTCGGCGACCGAGACCATCTCGTCCAGCGACGGCGTGATCAGTCCGGACAGGCCGATGACGTCGGCGTGCTCGCGGATCGCGGTGTCGAGGATCTTCGCGGCCGGGACCATCACGCCGAGGTCGATCACCTCGTAGTTGTTGCAGCCCAGCACGACGCCGACGATGTTCTTGCCGATGTCGTGGACGTCGCCCTTGACCGTGGCGAGCACGACCTTGCCGTTGCCGCCCGCCGTCGCCTTGGGCTCGGCGTCCATGTACGGCTCCAGGTACGCGACCGCGCGCTTCATCACGCGGGCGCTCTTCACCACCTGGGGCAGGAACATCTTGCCCGCGCCGAACAGGTCGCCGACGACCTTCATGCCGTCCATCAGCGGGCCCTCGATGACGTCGAGGGGACGCGGGAGGGCTTGGCGGGCCTCTTCGGTGTCCTCTTCGATGAAGTCGACGACTCCGTGCAGGATCGCGTGCTCGAGGCGCTTGCCGACCGGGGCTTCGCGCCACGACAGGTCGACCACGCGCTTCTGGCCGGGGCCCTTGACGGTCTCGGCGTGCGTGACGAGCCGGTCGGTGGCGTCCTCGCGGCGGTTGAAGATGACGTCCTCGACCAGTTCCAGCAGTTCGGGCTGGATGTCCTGGTAGACGACGAGCTGGCCGGCGTTGACGATGCCCATGTCCAGCCCGGCCTTGACGGCGTGGAACAGGAACGCGCTGTGCATGGCCTCGCGGACGACGTCGTTGCCGCGGAAGGAGAACGAGAGGTTCGAGATGCCGCCGCTGGTGCGGGCGCCCGGACATCGCCGCTTGATCAGCGGCAGCGCGTCGATGAACGCCTTGGCGTAGCCGTTGTGCTCCTCGATGCCGGTCGCGACCGCGAGGACGTTCGGGTCGAAGATGATGTCCTCGGCCGGGAAGCCCAGCTTCTGCGTCAGCAGGTCGTACGCGCGGCCGCAGATCTCGACCTTGCGCTGGGTCGTGTCGGCCTGGCCCTGCTCGTCGAACGCCATCACGACGACACCGGCGCCGTAGTCGCGGATCGTGCGGGCCTGGGCGAGGAACGGCTCCTCGCCCTCCTTGAGGCTGATCGAGTTGACGACTCCCTTGCCCTGCACGCACTTCAGGCCCGCCTGCAGCACGCCCCAGCGGGAGCTGTCGATCATCACCGGGATGCGGGCGATCTCCGGCTCGGTCGCGATCAGGTTCAGGAACGTCGTCATGGCCTGCTCGCCGTCGAGCAGGTCGGCGTCCATGTTGACGTCCAGCAGGTTCGCGCCGCCGCGGACCTGGTCCAGCGCGACCGCGAGCGCGGCCTGGTGGTCGTCGGCCTCGATCAGCCTGCGGAACTTGGCCGAGCCCGTGACGTTGGTGCGCTCACCGATCATCACGAAGCCGGTGTCGGGGCCGATCTCGAACGTCTCGAGGCCGCTGAACCTGGTGGTGTTGCGGGATTCCTTGACCTCGCGGGTCGGGAGATCCTGGACGGCGTCGGCGATCGCCTTGATGTGCGCGGGAGACGTGCCGCAGCAGCCGCCGACGACGTTGACGATGCCCGTGCCCGCGAAGTCCTTCAGCAGGGCGGCGGTCTCGTCCGGCGTCTCGTCGTAGCCGCCGAACGCGTTGGGCAGACCGGCGTTCGGGTGGCAGGCGACGTAGGTGTCCGCGAGCCGGGCGAGGTCGGTGACGTGCGGGCGCATCTCCTCGGCGCCCAGCGAGCAGTTCACGCCCACGACCAGTGGTTTCGCGTGCTCGACGGAGTTCCAGAACGCCTCGACGGTCTGGCCCGAGAGCGTGCGGCCGGACAGGTCGACGATCGTCACCGAGATCCACAGCGGCAGGTCGGGAGCGACCTCGCGGGCGGCGGTGATGGCGGCCTTGGCGTTCAGCGTGTCGAAGATCGTCTCGATGAGCAGCAGGTCGACGCCGCCCTCGTGCAGTGCGGCGATCTGCTCGGCGTAGGAGGCCTTGACCTGCTCGAACGTGACGGATCGGTACGCCGGGTCCTCGACCTTGGGGGAGAGGGAGAGCGTGACGTTGAGGGGGCCGACTGATCCGGCGACGAACTTGTTGCCGAATTCTTCGGCGGCCTGGCGGGCGATGCGGGCGCCGGCGATGTTCATGTCGCGGACGCGGTCCTGCAGCCCGTAGTCGGCCTGGCCGATGGACGTGGCGGTGAACGTGTTGGTGGTCGTGATGTCCGCGCCGGCCGCGAGGTACTGCCGGTGCACGTCGAGCACCAGGTCCGGCCGCGTGAGGTTGAGCAGGTCCGGGTCCCCGACGACGTCCATGTGGTGGCTTTCGAACTCCGCGCCGTAGTAGTCGGCGGGGGAGAGCTTGGCCTGCTGGAACATCGTGCCCCAGGCACCGTCGAGCACGACGATCCGCTGGTTCAGCAGAGACTTGAGACCATCCACGCGCGCTCCCGAAACGTCGTCGGAAGCGCCCTTGTCCGTGGTCGTGCAAGGTCGAGCGTGGCGGGTCTGGAGCCCGTTGCAGCGCTTCTCGGCCTCGGTGTGAAGGATAGCGCCAACGACCACGAGGCAGGAACCGGTCCCACTTCGTAGGATGGCGAGCGTGAGCGGAAAGCGTGCGTTGGTGCTGGGCGGCGGTGGTGTCACCGGAATCGCTTGGGAGACAGGAATTCTGCACGGACTCGCTGGTGCGGGCGTCGACCTGGCGGAAGCCGACCTGTTCGTGGGGACGTCCGCTGGGTCCGTGGTGGCCACGGAGTTGGCGGGCGGTGCACCGTTGGCTGACCTGTACGCGGGTCAGCTGTTACCGCCCGATGGGGAGATCCCGGCCCGGCTGACCCCGTGGATGCTGGTCAGGTACACGCTTTCGTACGTGATGCCGGGGTCGGCCGCGGACAAGCGCGCCCGGCTGGGGCGGGCGGCGTTGAAGGCGCGCACGCCGTCGGAGGAGTCGCGGCTCGAAGTGTTCGAGCACCGGTTGTCCACTAAGGACTGGCCGGAGCGGGCGCTGAAGGTCACCGCGGTGAACGTGGCGGACGGCAAGTTCGTGGCGTTCGACCGGGACAGCGGGGTGCCGCTGGTGCGCGCGGTGGCGTCGAGCTGCGCGGTTCCGCTGGTGTGGCCGCCGGTCACCATCGACGGGCATCGGTACATGGACGGTGGGATGCGCTCCGTGGCGAACGTCGACCTCGCGGCGGGGTACTCGCGCGTGGTGGTCGTGGCGCCGTTGACCCGTGCGATGAGCGCGGCGGCGACTCCGCAGGCGCAGGCCGCCCGGCTGGGCGTGCCGTCGATCGTGGTGAGCCCTTCGTCGGAGGCGCTGGCCGCGATCGGTCCCAACCTGCTCGATCCGGCCCGGCGCAGGCCTGCCGCCGAAGCGGGCCTGGCGCAGGCCGCGTCCGTCGCCGAGGCGGTTCGTGAAGTCTGGAACTGATCACTGTTCGATCGCGCAATAACTGGTCAGTACCTCTTGTTCGGCACGTTTTGCCTGCTTACCGTCGCCAACCACTCGCATTGGATGTTTTGTTAACCAATTGCTGGAGGCGGTTGTGGGCGGCAGAACAGCGGCGTTAGGGGCGGCCGGGCTAGTGCTCGGCCTTCTGGTGGCAGGGGTGACCAGTGCATCGGCGGCGGATCCACTGGTCTCGCAGGGCAAGGCGGTGACGGCGTCCTCGGTGGAGGGCTCCGGGTTCGAGGCGGCCAAGGCGGTCGACGGCAGCGCGTCGTCGCGCTGGGCCTCGGCCGAGGGGCACGACCCCGAGTGGCTGCGCGTCGATCTCGGCTCGGCGCACACGATCAGCCGGGTGAAGCTGAGCTGGGAGGCCGCGTACGCCAAGTCGTACCGCGTGCAGACCTCTGGTGACGGCTCGGCGTGGACCGACGTGTTCTCGACCAGCACCGGTGACGGCGGCACCGACGACTTGACCTTGTCCGGATCGGGCCGGTACGTGCGGGTCTACGGCACGGCTCGCGGCACCTCTTACGGCTACTCGTTGTGGGAGCTGGAGGTCTACGGCGTCAGCGGTGGCAACCCGCCGACCACGACCACAACGCCTCCCACGACGACGACCACCACGACCACGCCTCCCTCGGGCCTCGGTTACCCGTTCGGTAGCCGGCAGACCCCGTACGCGGCGGGAATCCTGCGCCCGTCCGGCAGCACGTCCACTTTGGACGCTACCGTGGTCGGCTACTACCAGCTCTGGAAGTCGGCGTTCCTGAGGCACAACTGCAACAGCGCCTGGTCCCAGGTGCTCGCCGCCGACGCCGACCACACCTACGTCGCCGAAGCCCAGGGCTACGGCATGGTCGTCGTCGCCACCATGGCCGGCGCCGACCCGGACGCGCGCAAGATCTTCGACGGCTTCGTGAAGTGGAAGGTCGACCACCCGTCGTCCATCGACCCCGACCTGATGGCCGCCGAGCAGGGCGACAACTGCCAGAGCATGAGCGGCGGCGACGCGGCGACGGACGGCGACATGGACGTCGCGTACGGGCTCCTGCTGGCGGACCGGCAGTGGGGCAGCACCGGCACGTACAACTACAAGCAGCTGGCCATCAAGCACATCAACGCGATCAAGCGCAGCGAGATCAACCCGTCGACCAACCTGCTGCGCCCCGGCGACTGGGCCGACTCGGGCGACCCCCGTTACTACGTGACCCGCTCCTCGGACTGGATGGCCGACCACTTCCGCGCGTTCCGCAAGGCCACCGGCGACTCCGCGTGGGACACGATCCGCACCGCCCACCAGAACCTGATCAAGACCATGCAGCAGAACTTCGCGCCGAACACCGGTCTCCTGCCCGACTTCGTGGAGCGGACGAACGGGACTCCACGCCCACCGGCCGGTGAGGTGCTGGAGGACGCGAACGACGGCAAGTACTGGTGGAACGCCTGCCGCGTGCCCTGGCGAATCGCCGCCGACGCGGCGACCAGCGGCGACACCACGTCGCTGGCGGCCGCCCGCAAGCTCAACTCGTGGGCGAAGTCCAAGTTCGGCGGCAACCCGGACAACATCCGCGTGGGCTACCAGCTCAACGGCACGCAGATCTCCAGCGACGTGTCGGAGGCCTACACCGCACCGTTCGCGGTGGCGGCGACGACCGACTCCGGCAGCCAGGCGTGGCTGGACGCGTTGTGGAACAAGATGGTGCAGACGCCGATCGGCAGCAAGGACTACTTCGCGTCGAGCATCCAGCTGCAGGTGATGATCACGGTGAGCGGCAACCACTGGGTGCCGTGAGTCGCGGGGGTTGACCCTGATCCAGGGTCAAGGTCGGAAGGTCGTCTCCGGACGACCTGCGGCTGCCCGCACCGCGAGGCGGGCAGCCGCGTCGAACCGGATGGCGAAGCTCTAGATCTCGCGGAGGAACGCGGGACCACCTTCTTCCGCATTCAGTCCTTTCTCGACGAACGCGATGTTGTGGTGGAACGAGATTCCGCTGATGTTGCGCTCCAGATAGGAACCCGAGGCCGCGGCGAGCGGACCTCGGCGTGGTTCAAGCCGTCCACAAAGGACTTGAGCATGCCCATCGAGGTACCGGGGCCGCCATCGGGGGAGCCACCCCAGCCCGGCCAGTACGCGGTCTGCAGGTCCTCGACCACGTAGAGCCCGCCGGAACGAACGTGCGGGAACAGGGCGTGGAACGAGATCCGCACGTGCTCGTTGAGATGGCTGCCGTCGTCGATGACCACGTCGAACGGCCCGAGCTCCTTGCCCAGCAGGTCGAGGAACTCCGCGTCGGACTGGTCGCCCTGAACCGCCATGATCCGCGGGCCGGAGACGTTCTTCGGCACGATGTCGAGGCCGTGCACGAGACCGCGCCGGAAGTACTGCTGCCACATCCGCAGCGACGCGCCGCCGCGGTCCGGGTCGTCGTAGCCGCCGATGCCGATCTCCAGCACCCGCACCGGTTCGTCGCGCAGCCGGGCGAAGTGGCGTTCGTAGTGCTGCGTGTACCAGTGCAGGTCGCCCCACTTGTCCGACTCGTGCGCCACGGCCAGTGCGCCGAGGTCCTGCGGGGCCGGCTTCAACGAGGACAGCAGCCCCTGCACGTTTCGCGCGATGTCCTTACGACTGCGGAACCACGCGCCCATGCCGCCCTCGTCCAGCTCAGCGGACGGGGTGCGCACCGCGAGGCTCGTCCACGACCCGGTGCCGTACAAGGTGCGGACGGCGTCGGCGAGGTCGAGTGAGACCACGACCTCGGCCGTGTCCTGCAGATGGCTGGTCGTCCGGCCGTCGAAACGCAGGTCGAGCTGGACGTCGTGCGAACCGATCTCCCGCAGGACCACGTCGGTGACGGCGGAGGGGCTGAGCCGGCGGATCGTGTCGTCGAGCAGGTCGCGGCCGGCGCCGGCGGCCTGCAGCAGAGGAGCGAGAACAGACCATCGCGCGGTGTCGAACACGGAGTCCCTCTCAGTTGACTTGAGCATGACTTGAGCGCGTCCGTCCTAGGATCGTTCCATGGGGATTCGACGCTTGTTCTGCATGATCTTGGCCGTGTTCCTGACCCTCGCCGGGACGGGAGCGGCGCACGCTGGGGAGCGGCAGTTGTTGTACTACAACCACTCCTGGGGAACGCTCGACCGCGCCACGGCCGACGCCATCGAGCACTCCACCTACATCAGGGAGTTCGCGGACTTCGAGGTCCGCACGACCACCGGCTCCGGGGGTGAGGTGTGGACCGGCCGCTATCTGCGCGGCCAGGAGACCTACCTGGAGCTCTTCGGCATCGGAGACGTCGGTGGCAAGGACGGTGAGCTGGGCTCGGCCGGTCTGGGGCTCTCGACCGAACGCGACGGCGACATCGACGCGGTGAAGGCCCGCCTGGTCGCGCAGGGCATCACGCCGATCGACTTCCTGCAGACCCGCGACTTCGGTGACCACAAGCCGGTGCCGTGGTTCGACGCGCTGTTCACCACCGATCAGTACGACAAATTCGGCGCGTGGGTCATGGAGTACCGCGAGGAGTACTTCGCCGACCCGCGCAGCAAGACAGGGCCCGCGCGGTTCCCCGGTGACGTCTCGCGTGAGCGGTACCTGCCGGAGCTCTACAAGGACAAGCTGATGCGCAACATCAGCCTGATCCGGATCGCGGTGACCGCACTCGACCTCACCTCGACCATGCCGTTGCTGCGTGCGGGCGGGTTCGCGCTGAAGACCGATCCGGGCGGTGTCACGGCCTCGAAGGGCGGCACGACGATCCGGTTCGACCAGGTCGCGTTGGGACAGACCGGGCTCAAGCGGGTCGAGTTCGAGCTGAACTGCGCGGTGCAGCGGCACGTCGAGCAGCTCGGCACCTCCACGCTGGTCGTGGGGCCCGGCAAGCGCGCGGTCTGGACTTTCTGACACAGTCGGATCATGTCGCTGGTCGGACGAGAGCGGGAAGAGGAACAGCTGGCCGCCGTGCAGGCGTCAGGTGGGTCACTGCTGGTCGTGGGTGAGCCGGGCGTCGGCAAGTCCGCGCTGCTCAGAACGCTCGACGGCCACCTGGTCGCGGGCGTCGAGGCCGAGCGGGACCTGCCCTACGCCGGACTGCACCAGGTCCTGCACCCCTTCCTCGATCTGTCCGCTTTGTCCGACGTGCGGCGCGGTGCCCTGGAGGTCGTGTTCGGACTCTCCGACGGTGCCGCGCCGCCCGTGCACCTGGTCGGACTGGCCGCGCTCGACCTTCTGACCGGGGTCGTGGTGCTGATCGACGACGCGCACTGGCTGGACCAGGCGAGCCAGGACGTGCTCGGCTTCGTCGCACGCCGGTTGACCGGCGCGGCCCTCATCGCGACGTCCCGCACACGTCTGTTCGCGGGCGTGCCCACGCTCCCTTTGGAACCGTTGGCGCCGGACGACGCCCAGGCTCTCCTCACCTCGGTCGCGCCAGGACTGGATGCCGGACGACGCGAGGAGGTGCTCGCGCAGGCCGCCGGAAACCCGTTGGCGCTGACCGAACTGCCCTTCGGCGGCAACTCGCTGGAGGAAGCGTTCGCCGCACGTGTATCGACGCTGCCGCCGCAGGAGCGCAAGGAGTTGCTTCTCGCGGCACTGGGTGGCGACGGCGAGTTCCAGCACCCGTTGATGAGGACGGCGGTCGTGCAGTCGGCCACGGCCCAGGAACGCCGCGAAGCCCACTGGCAGCTGGCCGCGACGGACGAGCCGGACCGCCGGGCGTGGCACCTGGCGGGCGCTGTCACGGGTCAGGACGAGGAC
Organism: Lentzea sp. NPDC005914; assembly: GCF_040629405.1. Taxonomy (NCBI): domain Bacteria; kingdom Bacillati; phylum Actinomycetota; class Actinomycetes; order Pseudonocardiales; family Pseudonocardiaceae; genus Lentzea; species Lentzea sp. NPDC005914. The sequence continues at coordinate 317,231 of NZ_JBEXVQ010000007.1, forward strand.
GTGGCATGCCTGCTGGAACAGACCGCTGACCGGGCGCTGCGGCGTGGTGGCGCCGCAGCGGCGATCACCGCGCTGGAGAAGGCCGCGCAGGTGGGTGACACCCGCGAACGAGCCCGGCGGCTGATGCGCGCTGCCGAACTGGCGGCCGAGGCGGGCCGTCGCGACGACGTCGAGCGGATCTTGCTGGAGGTCCGCGGGCTGGACCTCACCGCACGGGAACGCGCGCTCGTGACGTGGTTGCCGAGCGCGTTCGACGACGGCGTGGGGGAGGGCGCGGCCGGACCGGGCGAACTGGCCGGACTGGCCGAGGCCGTGGTGCGCGACGGCGACATCGAGCTGGGGATGCGGATCTTCTGGAGCGTCGCGATGCGGTGCTTCTGGGTCGAGCCGGGAACGGCTGTGCGGGAGCGGATCTCGGCCGTGGCGGCGAGGCTGCCGATCGACCCGTGCGATCCGCACATGGTCGCGATGGCGGCTTACGTGAGCCCTGTGGAACGAGGTGATGCGGTCATCGCCGCCTTCCGCGAGGGAACGCCGGACGATCCGGCCACGTGTCGTCTGTTCGGCAGCGCCGCTCTCCAGGTCGGCTCGTTCGCGGACTCCGTGCGGTTTTCCGTTGCCGCACAACGAGGTCTACGCGCCCAAGGTCAGTTCGGACTGCTGGCCAGAGCCCTCGCCGTCGAGGCCTGGAGCCGGACCCGCCTCGGCGACATCGCCGCGGCCGAACCCGCGGCCGCCGAAGCCGCCGCACTCGCCGAGGAGACCCACCAGCCCTACATGCGCGGACTGGCCGCCGCCGTCCAGGCCGAGATCGCCGCTCTCAAAGGCGATTACGACGAGGCCGCCGCCAAAGCCGCCGAAGCCGAACGAATCGGTCTGGCAGCGGGCGCCCGCCCGGTCCTGGCCACCGTCCAGCTCGCCAGAAGCCTTGCCGCGCTGGGCGAAGGCCGTTACGCCGACGCGTTCGCCGCGGTCCGCCGCATCCACGACCCGGCGGACCCCGCCTACCAACTGGCTCTGCGCAGGTATGTCCTGCCGGAACTGGCGGAAGCCGCCACCCGCAGTGGTAACCAGGACGAGGCCTGCAAGATCGTCGAGGAGCTCGGCACCGCCACCAGTTCGCCGGCTCTCGCTGCCGGCCTGAGGTATGCCCGCGCGCTGCTGGCCCGCGACGAGGACGCCGAAGCTCGTTTCACCGCAGCGCTGGAAGCCGGGAGCTCGCCCTGGGATCGCGCCCGCACGCACCTGGCGTTCGGTGCCTGGCTGCGCAGGCAACGCAAAGCCACCCAGGCCAGGCCGCACCTCAAGGCGGCGGCGGAGGCGTTCGAGGCGTTCGGCACCAAGGACTGGGCAGAACGCGCCCGCGAGGAGCTGCGAGCGTCCGGCGAGTCGCGCAACGGCAACGGCGAGCTGACCGAGCACGAGCTGACCGTCGCGCGCATGGCCGCCGACGGTCTGACGAACAAGGAAATCGGTGAACGGCTGCACCTCTCGCATCGCACCGTCAGCACGCATCTGCACCGGATCTTCCCCAAATTGGGCGTGACGGCACGGGCTGAGCTCAAGGCAGCGTTGATGACGTACTCCGACACCGTCACCTGACGCTCGCGAGCGCGCGAGACACCCAATACGGTCGAGGTCATGATCAGCAGGAGGCAGTTCTCGCAGGCACTGGCCGTGGCAGGCGTGGCGGCACCGCTCGTCACCGCACCCGCGCACGCCACCGGGTCCAAGCCCGTGTGGGGTGAGATCAAGCAGGTCAGGGCAGGGCTGCTGGACGTCGGGTACGCCGAGATGGGCCCCGCCGACGGGCCGGTCACGATCCTCCTGCACGGCTGGCCGTACGACATCCACAGCTTCGCCGACGTGGCACCGGCGCTCGCGGCGAAGGGCCACCGCGTGCTCATCCCGTACCTGCGCGGCTACGGCCCCACGCGGTTCCTGCACGCGCACACCAAGCGCAACGGCCAGCCGGCCGCGGTCGCGAGCGACCTGATCGCGTTCATGGACGCCCTCAAGATCCGCAAGGCCACCCTCGCGGGGTTCGACTGGGGTGCGCGGACGGCGTGCGTGACGGCGGCGTTGTGGCCGGAGCGGGTCAAGGCGCTGGTGTCGGTCAGCGGCTACCTGATCATCAGCCTCAAGGCGAACCAGGAACCGCTCAGCCCGCAGGCCGAACTGGGGTGGTGGTACCAGTTCTACTTCGCCACCGACCGCGGCGAGAAGGGCTACACCCAGAACACCTACGAGTTCAACAAGCTCATCTGGAAGCTCGCCTCGCCGCAGTGGAACTTCGACGAGGCCACCTACGCCCGCAGCGCCACGGCCTGGAAGAACCCCGACCACGTCGCGGTCGTCATCCACAACTACCGCTGGCGGCTGCAGCTCGCGGAGGGTGAGCACCGCTACGACGGGCTGGAGCGCAAGCTGCAGACCAGGCCGGTGATCACCGTGCCGACGATCACGATCGCCAGCGACTTCGACGGCCCGAACAAGCCCGGCACGGGCTACCGCGACCGGTTCACCGGGCCTTACGAGCACCGGATCCTCGACGGCATCGGCCACAACGTTCCACAGGAGGCGCCCGAGGCGTTCACCCGCGCGGTGCTGGACGTCTGAACGCCGCCGTCAGCTCCGGGAAGCACAGCACCTGACCGCGCGGGCCGAACACCGCGCGTTCAGGTGCCACCACGCGGAAGTCGGTCTGCACGACCATGGCCAGCACCGTGCGCAGTTCGAGCATCGCGAGGTCGGCTCCCAGGCACCTGCGCGTACCGCCGCCGAACGGCAGGTACTGCGACGCGGGAAACCGGTGCCCGACAAAGCGTTCCGGGCAGAACTCCAGCGGCCGGGTGAACACCTCGGGGTTGCGGTGCGCGGCGTAGATGCACGGCGTCAGGCGTTTTCCCTCCAGCACCCGATTGCCCGCGATGACGGCAGGGGGCGAGATCCGCAGCACCTCACGGCAGACCGCGTCCAGCAGAGGCCCGTCCGGCTCGTCCCGCAGATCCGCGAGCACGCCAGGTGACCGGTCGAGCCAGTAGAGCGCCGACGTCAACGCCGACGCGGTCGTCTCGTGCCCGGCGAACAACAGCGACACCAGCTGGTCGGCCCGGTCGGAGTCGGAGAGATCACCGACGTCCAGGCCGGACGGGAACGACAGCACCAGCCGGCGCAGCTCTTCCCGTTCCCGCAGGAAGTTCCGCCACGCGGGCACGCTGGAGAACCTCAGGTAGCGGTAGACCAACGCCCGCCGCCTGTTGCCCAGAGCCGAGTCCACCCAGGCGGCGAACGAGGACAGGAACTCGTCGCGGGTCTCGCCGAACAAGATCCGGGAGATGATGCGCAACGTCAGCTTCCGCGTCCACGACGGCAGGTCGACCACTCCGGGGGCCAGCGCGGCTGCGGTCTCCGCGGCGATCACCGGTTGCCAGGCCGCCAGCGCGCGGCCACGCAGCTGCGGCCCGATGACCTGCCGGTGCGACGTGTGCGCCGGGCCGTTCGCGAACAGCAGGGAGTGCTTGCCCACCAACGGTTCCAGCGTGCTCGACCCGTCCACGCGCATCTGGTGCTCGGTGCGGAAGATCTCGCCGACGCGCGACGGTTCCCACACCAGCTCCTGGTCGGCTCCCAACGCCAGCGAACCGGCGCCGATGCAGGAGTCCAGCAGCGGCAACGGGTCCAGCCTGAACCGCCAGGCCCGGATCACGTCGCCCGCTCGGAGATCAACCGCAACGCCGCCAGCCGTGCCGCTCGCACGACCGCGATCGGCGTGTAGAGGTCCTTGTCGTGCCACAGCGGCGGATGCTCGTCGGTCGCCCGCAGGAACCCCGCCGCCCACGACGCCGCCTGCCGCGCCCGTCCATTCTCGGGCGCGCACAACAACAGCAGCAACACCGAGTACGCCGTCTCCTCGGCCGTGCCGCTCCAACGTCCCCACGAGCCGTCCAGACGCTGCGAGTTCAGCACCCACTCGACCGCCCGCGACACCATCGGCGAACGTCCACCGGTGCGGAAAAGCGCCTGCGCACAGCACAGAGTCGCGTAGTAGGGCGAGGCGTGCCACTTGTCCCACCAGCTGCCGTTCGCTGCCTGCGCGAAAGCCAGATAGGAGGTGATCTTCGCGATCGCCGCACCGATGCGCGGCTGGCCCGTGTAGTAGGCGCCGAACACGTCGAGGATGTGCGCGTTGGTGCTGGTGGACGGCGTCTGCTCGTCCGGGAAGCACACGAAGTGGTCTTCGCCCTCGTAGTCCCACAGCACGTCGACCGGACCCGGCGCGCCCAGCTTGGCCAGCGCGTACAGCACCCCGGCCGTGTCGTCGGAGTCCGCGGGAAGCCCGGTGCCGGCTGGCGCACCGGAGGGACCCACCGCGGCGGTCAGGCGTTCGGTGAGGCCGGAGACCGTCAGCCCGGCGTCGGCGAGCAGCGCGACCACCCACGCGGGTTCGAACACGTTGATGCACGAGATGCCCCGGACCGCGCCCTTGTCGAGCGACTGCAGGTGCTCCAGGACGGCCACGGCCTCGTGCTCGGTCCGTTCACCCAGCCAGGCGGCCGTGGCAGCCGCCGAACCGCACACGATCCCGTTGACCGGCCGCACCACGGCAGCTCGCAGGGCGTCGCCGCCCAGAGCCTCCAGCGAATGCCAGGCCTTCTCCGGAATGGGTTGTCCACTTCGGACTCGTGAGCGCAGGCCCATCAGCATCCGGTAGTCCAGGTTGCCCGGCAGGTCGACGCCGATCGACCCGGCGAGCCACGGCACGACCAGCTCGACGGCGATCGTGTCCGGAATGGACAGCCGGGGCTGCCGCAACACCGCCATCCCGCGCTCGACGGCCCGCCGCACCGGCTCGGGATCGGCGGCTTCCTCGCGGCGCAGCACCGCGGACAACGCCTCGACCGCGCTCAACGTCGGCACGAACTCGTATCCGTCCGGCGCGCCCCAGCTGCCGTCGGCGTTCTGCGCGGTCAGCACGAACTCGAGGCGTTCGGCGTGCCCGTCCAGCCACGGCGCCGACGCGAGCAGCCGCGCCGTCTCGTACACGGAGGGGGAGACCTGGCCGAGAGGGTCTGCGCACACGGCGGCGACGAGGTCGGCCACCGCGCGGTCGTCGTGGTCGGTCCAGCAGGTGGGCATTCGAGACTCCTTCGGGAAGCTCCTGTCGCACCATAGGAATCCGGGGCCCTGACGGAAGTTTCGAGACGCGAGGTGTGGCCGATCAGCCACATCCGGTCTCAGTTCGCGGGAGCAGATCGCGCCCACTCCCTGACCACGAGCCGCGTGCCGCCGGCGTTCGGCTTCAGCACGAACGACAGCTTCGGCTTCACCACCACGCCCGGCTCCCGCACCAGCGTCCACTTCCGCAGCACCGCCACCATCACGGTCAGCATCTCGATCTGCGCGAACCGTTCCCCGGCGCAGCTGCGGATCCCGGCGCCGAACGGGAAGAACTCGACCGGCACCGGGTCGAACGCGCGGTCCGGGTCGAACCGGCCGGGTTCCGGGTAGCGCGCGGGATCCCGTTGCGCGGCATAGGGCGAGAAGATCACCGTGCGGCCGGCCGGAATCCGGTGGCCGGCGATCGACGTGTCGACGAGAGCCCGGCGCGTCACCACGTACAGCGGCGGGTACAGCCGCAACGTCTCGCGGATCACGCGGCTGAGCAGGTCGAGCCGCGGCAGGTCGTCGAAGGTCAGCTCCCGGTCGCCCAGCACGCCGTCGATCTCGCGCTGCACCCGGCGCTGGACGGACGGGTGTTCGGCGAGCAGCAGGAACACCCAGCGCAGAGCCTGGGCCGTGGTCTCGATGCCCGCCTGCGCCATGGCGACGGCCTCGTCCCGCAGTTGCGCGGCCGGCATGTCGGTGGCGGAGAGCAGTGTCGACAACAGGTCCGCGCGTGCGGGCGGGGACTGCTGGTACTGCTCGATGAAGCCGGACACCAGCTCGTGGGTGCGGGCGACGGCGTGGTCGAACGCGCGGTTGGCCCGCAGCGGCAGCTTTCCGAGCAGGCCGGTCGGATCGAGGATGCGCAGAACGACGCCGTTGTCCAACGCCTCGACCATCTCGACGAGCTCGATCGCGGCGGACTCGGAGGTGTCGAACAACGTCCGGCAGGCGATCAGGGCGACCGTCTTGCGCACCTCGGTGTAGGTGTCGGTCCGCGCGGTCCACGACGAGACGTCCCGATCGGCGCACGCGAGCATGATGTCGAAGTACTCGCGCAGCCGGGCCTGGGCGAAGGCCGGGAGGATCGCCTTGCGCTGGTTGCGGTGGAACGAGCCGGCCGAGCAGGGCAGGCTGTTGCCGATGACGATCTTCGCGCGGTCGAACTGCACGCCCTTGTCGTAGTCGGCGTGCCGTTCGACGAGCAGTTCGCGCAACGCCTCGGCGCCGCCCACGTAATAGGCCCGGCCAAGGCGGACCACGTCGCCGCGTTTCTGCAGCGACTGGAGAAAGCGGAGAGGCAGCGTCACGGGATCAGGGTTGGCGTCCGGGAGCGGGAGCGCAACGCCGTGTGGCCGAAGGATTAGTCCAATCGGTACTACCGTTGCGGCATGCGCGACTGGGTGCGGGTGCACCGGCTCGAGTACCCGTTCCCGGTGATCTACCTGTGTCACGCGCTGTGGGGTGCGTCGTTCGCGGCCACCACGCCCGCGGATCTGATCAAGATCCAGACGATCATCGCCGTCGTGGCCAACCTGATTCCGCTTGTCGCGCAGAACCTGCTCAACGGCGCGCTCGACGTCGAGGCCGACAGCCGCACGCCGGGCAAGGGCGGCATCGCCACTGCCACCCTGAACCTCGGCCGCACCAAGGTGATCACGGTGGCGTTCGCCGAGATGGCCGTCGCGCTCGGGCTCGCGTCGCTCGTCAACGTCGTGTGCTTCACGGCGGTGGCGCTCGGCGTGCTCATCGAACTGGCCTACAACCTCGAACCCGTGCGTCTCAAACGGCGCGGCGTGCTCAACCCGATCTTCCTCGGCATCCACTTCTCGTTGCTGCCGTGCATCGGCACGTATGCCGCGCTGCGCAACGACTTTCCGATCGTGATCTTCGGCGGCATCACGTTGCTGCTGATCGCCCGCGCGCTGTGGTGGTCGGTGCCGGATCTGCGCGCGGACGAGGCATCCGGCGACAGGCCACTCGCGGTCCGGCACGGCGCCCGGACGGCGTGGCTGACCGCCTGCGCCATCACGGCGGCCGGGCTCCTGGCGATCGGCGCCGGGCTGTGGTGGCGCCACGGCCCGGCGTGGGCGATCGGCGTGACGCTCGTGTGCTCGATGTTCCTGGTGGACAAGCTGGTCGTGCTCCGCGGACTCAGCGACACCCGGCTACCACACGAGAAACGGCTGCGCCGAGTGTCGCTGAGCTTCGTCCTGGTGGCGGACGTGACGTTGGTGCTGACCCCGCTTATCGCTGGGTAGCGAGCCGGTAAGCCGCCGAGCCGATCAGCTCCAGCGAGACCTGCAGGCGTTCCAGGCTGATGTTGTCGCGGATCGTGTCCTCTGGCGTGTGGTAGATCGGTTCGAGCTGCGCAGGCCCGCCCTCGCCGCGCCAGCTGAAGTTGGCCGACGCCATGCCTTTCTCGTGGAACGGCACGTGGTCGCTCGACCCGCGCGCCACCGGTCCGTGCACCCGCGGGTCGTAGCCGAGCCGCTGAGCCGCCGCCCGGACCTGCTGGGTGGTGGTGTTGTCCGCGCCGTCCACGGACAGCAGCCAGTACGCCGTCGCGGGGTCGTGGCTGGTGGCCACCATGTCGTTCTGGAACACGCCCTTGATCCGCGCGATCTCCTCAGCCGACAGTTGCGAGACGTAGTGCCGCGACCCGAGCAGCCCCTGCTCCTCCGAACCCCACAACGCGAACCGCAAAGCCTTGTGCGTCGGCAGATAACGCAACACCCGCGCCAGCTCCAGGCACAGCACGGTGCCGCTGCCGTCGTCGTTTGCACCCGGCGAACCCGGCACGCTGTCGTAGTGCGCGGTCACCATGACGACCCCGTTGTCCCGCCAGGGGAACGTCGCCGGCCGCTCCGCGATCACGTTGTACGAAGTCAGGTTCGGGTGGTGCGTGGTGCTGATCGTCAGCTGCCCTGAGCCCTGAGCGCGCAACTTCTCCGTGTGCACCTGGGCAAGGCCGACCACCGGCACGGTGACGTCGCGGTCGAGGGCGGGGGAGAACGCGCTGGACTTGTTCGCGGTGGAGGAGATCCGGCCCAGAACCACCGCCACGGCACCGCGTTCGATCGCCGCGTGCACGTGCGCGGAACCAGCCGGCGCGTTGACGTAGAAGGCGATCTTGCCCGTCAGGTCCGGCAACTGGCCGTCCACGACCTCGATGAACGGTGCCGTCACGGTCACGCCGAGGGAGCCGAACCGCGAGGCGCCTGCCTGCCACTGACCGATCTGGGCGAGGTACTTGTCCGGCACGGTGAACGGCTGCGTGGACACCTGGTAGCGCAACGACCTGAGCTCCCGCACGAGGTAGTCGCGGGCCCGGTGCTCGGACTCGGTACCGCCGATCCGCGGCCCGATCCGGTCACTCAGCACCTTGAGGTGTTCCAGCGCCTTGCGCGCCCGAACCCGTGCCACGACGGGGTAGTCACCGAGGTCGAGGTCCGGCAGGGTCGCCGCACCCGGCCTCTGCCCGGTGGCCGCGAGCGCGCTCGCGGGGTTGGCCACCACGGCGGCGACCCCGGCCGCCGCGGCGAGGAAGTCACGTCTGCGCATTCGTCCCCCATCTCCGAAGTACCAGCCGAACGTAGGCAGGCGCGTCGGTGGGGGACAACCGACTTGTGGCTGGTTACGCCGCCGACAACACGGTGACGTCCTCGATCAGGTCCACGCTGGAGTCGGCATGGCCGAGCACGGCGTCCTGCACCTGCCTGCGCGCGTCCGACCGCGCCCTGTCCAGGCACGCCATCAGATGCGCGGACAGCACCGCCGGTTCGAGGTCTCGCACGGCCGGGGTGAGCGCGATGCCCGTCGTCACACCGTTCGCGTCCACGGTCACGGTGACGCCACCCCGCGTCGCCTCGCCGCTGATCGCCGCGAGCAGGCGGACCAGGTCGAGGTAGCGCCGCCGTTCGCGCTCCACGGCGGCGGCCCGGCGTTCCTCCCACCACTGCAGCCGGGTGCGCAGCAACGCCTGTGCGGCCGCCGGATCCGGCACCGGGACCGCCCACGACCCCGACTCGGTGTGCAGTACGAGACCACGCACCTCGGTGGTCACGTGCTCGATCCGCGCGAACGAGACCCCGGCGTCGACTCGCGCACCGTGGCGGGTCGTCCAGTCGACGCGGTCGGTGCCGATCACCACCCGCGTGCCCGGACCGGTCAGCACCAGCGGAAACGCGGTCGACCCGAGTTCGATCACGGGAACGGCGAGCAGGGAGCGCCTGGCCAGCCGGGCGAGCGCCCCGGCCGACCCGGCACCGAGCACGCCGGCCGCGCACAACGCCTTCACCGCCAGCGCCGCGCCGGGGTTGAGCCGCAACGCGATGCCCGCGCCCGGCAGCACGCCGAGAACCACCTGTGCGCCGGTCATCAGGACGGTGGCGGGCAACCACGAGTACGGGTCGGTCAACCCGTTGCGGCGCAACCAGGTCAGCAGCACCCACGCGCAGGCCGCGGCGGCGACCGCCGGAATCGCCGACCACCACGGCATGACCCGCAGCCCGGCCGAGGTCATCCCGGCGAGCACGATGCAGACGAAGCCGATCGTGACGGGCAGCACACCGGCCGAGAGCAGCAGCAACGTCCTGGCGCGGCGCCACCGCGAGGCGAGCGCGTGCACGACCTGGGGATCGTTGGCCAGAGGAATGGCTTGAGGAAGGAGTGTCATCTGCGCGCCCCTCGTCAGCTCTCCGCCGCCACCAGCTGTGACGTGCGGGCCGACCAGGCTTCCCGGCGCACCAGACATCAATATGACGTAAAAGTCCAGGTCACGCAACCCTCCGTCCACAGTGGACGGAGGGTTGCGGTCCGGTCAGGCGGTCTTCGCGCGGCGGCCGAGTACCGCGTCGACCACCAGGAACACGACGAGACTGATGCCCAGCAACGGCACGAACCAGCCCACCACGACCGCGCCGGCACCGAGGCCCGCTAACGCGACCGGCGGGGCCTTCCGCCACTGGCCGCGCGGCGTCGGACGGCCGAAGCCGCGGGTCGGCCTGCGCTTCCACCACATCCGGTAGCCGAGCACGACCAGTGCGACCAGTCCGCCGCCGATCAACAGCAGAACCAGCTGGTTGGGCCACCCGAACAGCACGCCCATGTGCGCGTCGATGCCCCACCTGGTCAGCTTCGCGGCCAACGGGTAGTCGGCGAACTTCACCGAACTGACGACCTCGTCACCGTGCACCGCGACCGCGTCGACCTGCGTGGGCCAGCCGCGGCCGATCTCGGTGACCTTCCACGCGCCGCCCGGCGTCGCGGGCAGGCCGATCTCGACGGGCTTGGCGTCGATGCCCGCCAGCCGCGCGATGCCGAGGACGTTGTCGACATCGCCGTGACCACCGGCGGCCGGGGTGCTCGAGCCGTGCTCGCTGTGCTCGCCCGTTCCGGGCATCTTGAGCTGGGGCGTCGTCCAGCCGAGCGACTGGCGCAGCGTGCCGATGTTCTCACCCGCGTAGGCCGACCACGTGAGGCCCGTGGCGGACAGGAACAGCGCTCCGGCCAACACCCACACACCGATCAGACCGTGCGTGCGGATCCGCTTGCTGTTGCGCGCCCTGGTGATCCACAACACGAGGCCGCCCAACGCGACGACCCACAACCACGACGCGGCGAGCTCGCTGTAGAGGCGGCCGGGTTCGCCGAGCATCAGGTTGCGGTGCAGCTGGTCCAGCGTGGTTCGCAACGGCAACACGCCGCTGGTGCCGTAGACGACGAGGTCACCGGTGACACGACCGGTGCCGGGATCGACGAACACCGCACGTCGTTCGGACTCGCCGAGGCCCTTCTCGGCGAACAGGACGCGTGTGGTGTCACCGGGTTCGGGAGCGGGCCGGACGGCGACCAGCGATCCGCCGGGCGAGGTCGCGAGCGCGGCATCCACCTGCTGGGAGAGCGGGAGTTGCTGCGAGGAAACAGGAACGCGGAGCTGATCGGAGTAGACCCACGACTCCAGCTGCGGAGTGAGGGCGTACAGGACGCCGGTCAGCGCGGCGACCAGGACGAACGGGCCGACGAGAACGCCGGCGTAGAAGTGCAGGCGCAGGAAGAGTCCCCGCCACGCGAACGATGTGCGTGACGGAGCGGCTGTGGTGGACATACCAGTGGCTCCAATGGGCGTGAACAGGTGCAGGACCGTCCGGGGAGACGGCCCTGTGAAGGGGTTTCAGACCTGTTCAGCCGGAGGACCGCGCCACGACAGCACGTCCAGGAAGACGACCACCGCGGGAAGAACGCGCGGGATGGCCACGGCCAGCGGTGCCGTGGCGGGCAGGGGAGCGAGCCTGCGGGGGAGCACCGACGCGACGGCGCGGGCCAGCGCGAGCACCGTGCGTTCGGCCACTGCCAGCACCACGACCGTCAGCACGGTGGCCACGACGTGCGAGGTGACCATGCGGGACGGGTCGACGTGCTCGTGACGGGACGCGGCGAGCGACATCATGAAGTGCATCGCGAGCTGCCCGCCGCCGATCAGCGCGAGCATCCGGGCGGGCGTCAGCTCATGCCGTGCGAAGCCGGCACACGCCCACGTGAGCAGCCCGATGAGGGAGAGGGCCAGGCCCGCGTCGGGTAAATGGCCGTCGGCGGTCGAGTGCGCGATCACGGCGAGTGCCCCGGTGACGACGCCGACAGCCGCACAGCGCGCACGGCGCAGCGGAGCTGATGGCGGGGTCACGCGCGGAGCTTAACTGGCGGGTGCGGCCGGACCACAGTCACGAAAAAACCAGGTGGAAGGTTCAATCGGGCTGGTGGGATGCTGCCGCGGTGATCACCTACTCCACCGGCACCGATGACCTGACGGAAGCCGACCTGGCCGGGTTCTTCGTCGGCTGGCCCGGGCCGCCCTCCGCCGCCCAGCACCTCGCCGTCCTGCGCGGGAGCTACCGCGTGGTCATCGCACGGTCTGACGGTGCCGTCGTCGGGTTCGTCAACATGATCAGCGACGGCGTGCTGACCGCGTTCGTCCCGTGGCTGGAGGTGCTGCCGTCGTTCCAGGGGCAGGGCATCGGCACCGAGCTGATGCGCCGGGTCGTGGCCGAAGCTCAGCACCTCTACTCGATCGACCTCGTGTGCGACGAGTCGTTGCGGCCCTACTACGAACGTCTCGGCATGGTCGCGTTGACCGGCATGGGGCTGCGCAACCGGGACGCGTGCGGGTAGCCGTGCGCCCTCAGATCCCTTCCAGGTCGAGGGTCTGCTGATGCGGGCCACCCGTGAACGAGCTCGTGAGCAGCCCCGCGCTCCGGCACCGCCCGCACGTGACCGGTGACGTCGTCGCCTTGAACCGCGTGAAGTCCCAGCTGCCCGTGCCGACATGACAACCAGGCCCCGGCACCTCCAGTCCGAGCCAGCCTTGCAACCGCACCGCGTGCACGACGTCGGACCCGTCGAGGTATCCGTTGAGCCGTCCCGCGAACCGGTTCCGCGCCTCTTCCGCCGGCGCGCTGAGAGCCTCCTGCAACACCGAGATGCCGTTCATGAACCCGATTCAACCTCACGCGGGCGCGTCGAGCCGCGCACCACGCCGCTCCAGAACTGTGAGGCAGCGCGCGCACCACCGCACGTTGTCCCGCTCGAACGACAAGCCGCGCAACAAAGTCAGGTACGGCCCGACGCGCTCGGCCGTGGTCAGGTACTCGTCCTCGGTTCGGCCGCCGAGCAGTTTCACCCGGAGACGGTCGTACCGCGCGATCTTGGCTTCGGCCCACCGCTTGCGTTCCTGGATCGACGCCGTGACCGCCTCGGCGTTGTCGTCCGCCGCCATCACCGCGACCAGCAGTTCGTCGCGGATCGCGGTCGGCTTGTGCGGGCCCGCGGTGAACTCCGCGAGCGCCTCCAGGCCTCGGTCCGTGAGCGAGAACAGCCGCTTGTTCGGCCGCCGCTCCTGCTCGACCGTGCGGGCCACGACCAGTCCGTCGGACTCCATGCGGTCCAGCTCGCGGTAGAGCTGCTGCGGCGTGCACATCCAGAAGTTCGCCACCGACGCGTCGAACGCCTTGGCCAGGTCGTACCCGGACGCCTCCCCATCGAGCAGGGTGGCCATCACGGCGTTGCGCAGCGACATACCAGCAGGTTACGGTGCCTCGACCTAGTCAACAAGTTCAGTAGGTGGCCGTGAACGCATTCCGCAAGGCAGTAGAGGCGCGCGACACCGACGCCATGGCCGCGTGCCTGGCCGACACCGTGGTGTTCACCAGCCCCGTCGCCTTCTCCCCGTACCCCGGCAAGCCCCTGACCGCCGCGATCCTGCGCGGCGTGATGCGCGTCTTCGAGAACTTCCGCTACGAGCGCGAGATCGTCGACGGCCCGAACCACGCGCTCGTCTTCCGCGCCGAGGTCGGCGGCAAGGAGATCCAGGGCTGCGACTTCCTGCACCTCGACGCGGACGGCCTGATCGACGAGTTCACCGTGATGGTGCGCCCGCTGTCCGGCGCGCAGGCCCTGTCGGAGGCGATGGCGAAGCAGTTCGACCAGATCAAGGCCGAAGCACTAGAAGCGTTCAACTCCTAACGCGGCCAGCGCCAGGTCGAGGTTGGACAGCCCCTGCAGGTTGCGGCCGGTCTGCCCCTTCAGCTCCACGATCGCGACGTTGCGCTGGTCGTCGGCGGACATCTTCTTGAGGTCGGCGTCGGTGCGCAGCCCGTTCTCCCGCAGGAACACCATGACCGCACCCACACCGGCCAGGTCCGCGTCGTTGTAGGCCTGGTAGTTGGTCTGGTTCGACAACGACGTCATCACCACGATCAACGTGTTGCGCATGTCGTCGTGGGACATGGTGTTCAGCTGGTGCTGAGTCCGGAAACGCCCGGCCAGCAACACACCGCGGACGTAGAACGGTGCCGTGCCGACCCCGTGCCTCGCCAGGTCGCTGCCCAGTCCGATCTGGACCAGCTGCAGGTTCGTGTACCCCTGCAGCTCACGGCCGAGACCGGTCTGCGCGCCGAGTTCGACGATGAGCACGTTGCGCATGTCGTCGGCGGTCATGGTCTTCAACGCGGCGTCGTCGCGGAGTCCGTTGCGGCGCAGGAAGACCAGCACCGCGCCCATGCCGGCGAGTGTTTCGCTGTCGTAGCGCTGGTAGTCGTCCTGGGCGCTGCGACCGGTCATCTCGACGATCAACGTGTTGCGCATCTCCTCGGGCATCATGAGGTTCAGCTGGTGCTGGGTGCGGAAGCCACCCGCGAGCAGCACACCGCGGATCGGGAACGAGATGATCGCTCCGGCGCGCACCTCGACGTCGACGAACTCGCTGCCCACGAACAAGATCCGCAACGCGAAGTCGCCCACGGCGAACGGGCGGTCGGCCACCTCCAGCTTCGCCGCGCCCTCGTACCGGATCAGGCCGTCGCCACCCGTCGAGTGCACGACCAAGGCCTCGTACGTGATCCCCTGGTCGTACCCGCGTTTCTGGCGCAGCTCCACGAAGAACGTCCGCCCCTTGCGCGGGAACGAGATCAGCACGGGCTTGCCCGGTCCCGCGGCCATGTAGTTGAGCGCGTACAGCCGCACCTTCGCCGGCAGGTCGCGGAGGTTGACGACGGACGAGCTGTCGCGGAACGCCTGCACCCGGTGCAACTGGGCCGCGCACACCATCGGCCCGATGATCCGGTTCGCGGGCTGGTCCACGTGGGGCCACTGCTTGTTCGGCCCGCCGTCCGGCAGTTTCGGGCTGGACTGGCGGATGAAGCTCGGCTGGTTGTTGACCGCCGGGCCGTAGACGCGCGCGCTCATCGAGGAATACGGCGAGCCGTAGTCCGAGCCGTCGGTGCCGAGCTCGTGCTGCAGGCCGTAGCCGTGCCCGAGCTCCTCGGTGGCCACGTCGAACGGGGTGATGGAGTCGACGACCGTCACCTTGCAGACGCGCTGGCCACCGTCGGCGGACGGCACCAGCACGTCGTACCCGCCCCACCAGCCGGTCGGCCGGGCCATCCAGATCAGCAGGACGTCCACGAACGCGAAGTCGACCTGCACGGCGGTTTTCACCACGAGCTCGTGCAGGTCGTTCCGCTTGGCGTCGGTCGAGATCGGGCCGGGGTCGTGGATGGTGATCGGGTCGAACACCTGGCTGCTCACGTCGAAGTGCCCGCGCGACGAGCGCCACCAGAAGTCGCCCATGCTGTAGTCGATGCCGGGCCGCATCCAGTTCTCGAACTGCTCCTGCGTCCACACGCTGTCCGTGGCCGCGTACTTCACCGGAACGACTGCGATCATGGCCGTCTCCTCTGTGCCGCCACGAGTGGACACAGAGGAACTCGGCCGTCGCCGGAGAACGTTACGCGGCAACCTCGTACACGCTGATGTGCCGCCTGCTCGACGCCGTGAACTCCTCGCCGTTCCAGCCGCCCCACCGGTCGCGCAGCCGCAGCCCCGCGATGCGTGCCATGAGGTCGAACTCGGACGGGTAGGTGAGCCGCTGCCGGATCGGGCCGAACCGGACGCCGTCCGCGCTGATCTCCACGTGGTTCTCGTCGAGCATCTGCGTGACCGGGTCGTAGCGGTTGACGTCGAACCCGACGCGGTCGATCTCCAGGGTCTCCACGTCGATGAACTGGTGGCGTGGCCGCGCGGCCCAGGTCGGCAGGCCGCTCTCGATCACGAACACGCCACCGGGCGCGAGGTGGCGTGCCGCGTTCTCGAAGCAGCGCACCTGGTCGTCCTGGGTGAGCAGGTTGCAGATCGTGTTGTAGACCAGGTACACCAGGTCGTACGTGCGGCCGGTGCCCGCGCGGGACATGTCGCCGATCGTCACGTCGATGTCGGAGCCGCCGGGTTTCTCCCGCATGCGCGCGACCATGTCGGGCGAGAGCTCGACACCGTCGACCGCGACACCGGCTTGCACGAGGGGCAACGCGATGCGGCCGGTGCCGATCGCGAACTCCAGCGCGGACTTGCCGAACCCGGCGAGAAAGCGCACGGTGTCGGCCTCGTCGCCGCGGGGCGAGTTGTCGTAGGTACGGGCGGTTTCGGGACCGAAGCTCGGGTTGAATCCCTTCACGACCCCCACGCTAGCCCCGGCGGCTACCGAATTTCAGACGTCCCAGGTGATCGGCAGGTGGTTCACGCCGAAGATCGTCGACGTCGTGCGCACGTGGACGTCCTCGGGTGCGACGGCGAGGCGGATTCCGGACAGCCGTCGCAGAAGCTCCCGGAAGCTCACGGACATCTCGATGCGGGCGAGCTCGTTGCCCAGGCACTGGTGCACGCCGTGGCCGAACGACAGGTGCCTGCTGCGCGGACGGTCGATGCGGAACTGTTCGGGGTCAGGGCATTCGGCGGGGTCGCGGTTGGTGGCGATCACCGAGCACATCACCGTGTCGCCCTCGTAGATCGTGACGTCACCGATCCGCACGTCCTCCAACGCATAGCGCACGATGCCGGTGTCGACAATGGACAAATACCGCAGCATCTCCTCGACCGCGGTGTCCATCAGCGCGCCGGGGTCGTCGCGCAACGCCGCCAGTTGCGCCGGGTGGTCCAGCAACGCGAGCACACCCAGGCCCAGCATGTTCGTCGTCGTCTCGTGGCCGGCGATCAGCAGCAGGTTCGCCAGGCCGACCATCTCGTCGTCGGACATGTCGCTGGTGTGTGCCAGTTCGGACAGCAGGTCGTCCTCGCGGTGGGCTCGCTTCACCTGCACGAGGCCCCACATGTAGCGGTGCATGCGGGTACCGACCTCGATCAGGCCCTCCAGGTCGGTCGCCATGTCGAGCAGTTCGATGGTGTCGTCCTGGAAGCGCCCGCGATCTTCGACCGGCACGCCCAGCAGCTCGCAGATCACCAGTGACGGCACCGGAAGCGCGAAGTCGCGGATCAGGTCCGCCGGCGGCCCCGCGGCGAGCATCGCGTCGATGCGGCCCCGGACGATCTCCTCGATCTGCTCGGTCAGCGCCCGCATCCGGCGCATCGTGAACTGCCGGGCGAGCTGCCTGCGGTAGCGGGTGTGCTCGGGCGGGTCGGTGGTGATGAACGAGCCGGCGCGGCTCTCCGCGCCGGCGAACTTGTCGCGCATCTCCGCGGAGAGCTTGTCCCGCAAGCGCTTGATCTTGAAACGGTCCGCGCTCATCCGCGGGTCCGACAGCAGCGAGCGCGCGGCGTCCTGGCCCGTGACGAGCCAGAGCGGTTCGTCGTGGTGCTCGACCTTGTGGATCGGCCCGGCCGAGCTGAGGCGGGCCAGTCGCGGTGCCGGGTCGAACGTGCTCGCGCGCTCCATGAGATCGGCGGGCAGCACGGGTCTCATCGCGTCGAGTGCGGCGTCCGGCTTCGAGGCTGTTGTCATCGCGGTCCTCTTCGGTGGAATGGTCGGTCGGCAATGCGGGGGATGTGCGAGTTCTAAGTGCTTGTTTCCGAGCTACTGAGGCTGTGTGAGTCGTCGGACGGTGATGCGGATCATCGACCATCGGACCATGGCCTCGTGGTGGTGGCGTAGT